>NZ_JAENGN010000013.1:0-159775 GCF_016533505.1 Parapedobacter sp. ISTM3
ACTCATGTCGTACTCGTACCAGCCGTTGCCGCTTCCCGTCGGTATTGCTTTTTCGCTCTCCGTATCTGCCTTAAAGCCGGATTCGGGAGCTGTCGTCACCGTTTCAAACGACGTATCTTTCAACAGCAAGGCCGTTGCACCTCCCTTGCCGCTACTGCCGCCGTTGACCAGGATGGTCGTACGGTTGAATGCGATATCCCAATCTTGGGACCCTTCAGCGACTTCCTTCCCGGTCGCAAAACTAAAATAAGCGGTTTTGGCCGATGCATCGATGTTGCTTACTGTTTTTACTTCCTGGGCATGAAGTGCCTTGATGACAGTCAGTGCCAACACAACGACTGACAACGTTTTATAATACCGTGTTTTCATTCAGCAAATATAAAACAATTGACCGCTTATTTATAATCAATCTAAGAAACAAACACATACCAAAACAGTGCGGCAAGCATTCTTGTTGGAAACGCAGACGAACGTGTATTGGACGTGCTGGAGTCCGGTTGAAAGCTTGCCGCTTCGTTGCTATGCACTGAAGATGGATTACCTATCTTCAATTAATCCGTACTTGTACTCGTAGCGTTCAAAGAGTTGCTTGTGCAGATCATCCAGATTGATGTCACGCCCTTGTATAAACGCGCGCTCGATATCGTTACCGAGCATATCCAACGCATCGCCGCTGGACACGATGATATTAGCATCCTTGCCTACCTCAAGGGTGCCTGTGCGATCATCGATTCCAAGTATCTTCGCGGTATTGCTTGTGATCGTGGCCAATGCCTGTTCTTTGTCCATTCCGTAAGCTGCCGCTGTACCGGCCATGAATGGCAAGTTGCGCTGCTGCCAAAAACCGTCAATACTATATGCAACGAGTATGCCGGCATCGCTCAACAACTTTGCTTGTTTATAAGGAAGGTATACATCGGCATCGCTTGCATAAGGCAGCGAGTGCGACTGTCTGACGATGACTGGTATTTGATTATCGCTGAGCAACTCGGTCACCAGATGAGCCTCGGTCCCCCCGACCAACACCGGCTTGATGCCAAGACGCTTCAGGCTTGAAATTGCCGCTATGATATCCGTCGCCCTGTTTGCATGCACATATACTTGGCGATCGCCAGCAAATACCGCCCTGAAAGCTTCAAAACGTGCATTGCTGACCTTATCTCCACCCAACTCGGCATACGCTTTCGCCTCACTGAGGTAACCCTCCAATTGGGCGATTTCCGCCTGCACCTGCTCTTTTTGCGCCTCGGGATTGGAAGGCCCGCCACCGAAACGCCCGAAACGAACGGTAGGCCAATTGATGTGGATTCCTTCATCAATTTTGTAAGCGGCGTCTTCCCAATTCCACGCATCCAATTGGACAACAGACGATTGTCCGGATACAACACCGTCCTGCGGAGTAATCTGCGCGAGCAATATACCATTGGAACGCAAGGTATTGATGACCTTGGAGTCTGTATTATAAGCAATCAACGAACGCACATGCGCATTGTTCTCCCCTACTTCAGCGAAATCCACTGTAGCTCGTACCGATGAAACCTCCACAAGCCCCAGGTTGGTATTCGGCGCAATAAATCCGGGATAAACGTGCTTGCCCGCAGCGTCTATGGTCAACGCTTCGGCTGGGACGGTCGTTGCGCCGCCCACGTAAGTGATCTTTCCTTGGTCGAAAAGCAATGTACCCTGCGTGATGACCTCGCCGTTACCGACATGAATTGTAGCGCCCGTGATGGCCACAGGGCGTTCCTGCGCTTTCGCGGGATAGATGGTTGGTTGGGCGCTGGCCAAGCCACTGGCTAGTATGAATGCTGCCACGCCTGCTATATATGTGATAATTGATTTCATTTTCTCTAAAAGTTGAAAGCCGTTAATCCATGTATTCCTCATATTCACCGATTTCACCAATAGTATCGCAGTGGTACTCCATATTGGGTTGAGCGACGGCACGTTGCGTGGCGCCTCCATTGCCTTTGGCCTGCAAAGATTTGCGGATAAGCCGTGCCTTCTCCGCTGCCAATTCCTGCTGTTTAGCAAGATCTTCCTCGATATCCCAATATTTCACGCCGTCTACAAAGGTCTTTTCCGCTTTGGCATAAATGGAGAGTGGCCTATCGCTCCATATCACAACATCGGCATCCTTACCCGGTGCTAGGCTCCCCACCCTATCTTCAACATGGAGGATTTCGGCAACGTTGAGTGTTACCATTTTTAGCGCGTCCTCTTCCGTAGCTCCACCATATTTTACGGCTTTCCCCGCCTCTTGATTCAGCCGGCGCGCCATCTCGGCATCGTCCGAGTTGATGGCCGTCAGCACGTTTCGCTTATGCATGAGGTATGCATTGTAGGGGATCGCCTCCTGCACTTCCATTTTGTAAGCCCACCAGTCGGCGAAGGAGGCACCTGCAATCTGGCGGCTAGCCATCTCGTCTGCCAGCTTGTAGCCCTCCAGGATATGGGTAAAGGTATTCACGCGGAAGCCCATACTGTCTCCCACATGCATCAACATGTTTATTTCGGACTGCACATAAGAGTGGCAAGTGATGAAGCGCTTTTTGTCAAGTATTTCGACGAGCGCGTCGAGCGTAAGGTCCCGTCGCAAGGTGGGGTCATTAGCCGCCATCCGTGTTTTGTACTCCTTAGCCCGTGTAAATGCATCGTAGAATACCTGCTCCACCCCCATACGGGTTTGTGGAAAGCGGCTACCTGTAATTCCCCAGTTACTTTGTTTTACGTTTTCTCCCAGGGCAAATTTGATAAACCCGTCGTTGTTGCCAAATTTTAACCCTTCCGGATTTTGACCCCAGCGCAGCTTGATAAGCTGGGACTGGCCGCCGATGGAATTAGCAGACCCATGCAACAGGTGCGAGGCCGTGACCCCGCCCGCCAGCTGCCGGTAGATATTGACATCTTCCGAATTGACAACGTCGCCTATCCGTACTTCCGCGGTGACTGAATGCGAACCTTCATTGACGCCCCGGCTAATGGCAATGTGGGAGTGCTCATCGATGATCCCCGGCGTGACATGCTTGCCTGTTCCGTCGATTACCGTGGCTCCGGCGGCCGACAGTCCTTTGCCTACCGCTTTGATTTTTCCACCCGCCAACAGCACGTCCGCGTTTTCCAGGACCCCATCGGCTTCATTAGTCCATACCGTTGCATTTTTAATTAACACGGTTTCTGAAGCAGGTACGGTTTTATTGCCGTAGGCTACAAACGGGTAGATTATATCGCCTTCGGCGACGACTTTATTCGCGGCAGGCCGCGCCTTATTTGATGTCTCAGCTGTATATGCCGCGGTATACGTAGCCGCCCATGATGAAGATGTGCCGTCTGGCTGCACGACCTCTCCTTTCAGTATCAGCGGGTCGCCTTCGGCGATGTAACCACTGACGCGTGTGCTTCCTTGCTGCCCCTTGGGATTGAAGCTGAATGACACCAAATCGCCGGTTCGGGAGGCAACCATCTTGGTGGCCGTTGTATCCGACCCGATTTTCAGATGCGCCTCCAGTTTGCCATCATTGTCTTTGACAAACAATTTGGCGTTGCCCACATTGGGGAATTGCGTGGCATATTCTCCCGTCAACGCTTTGTCATAACTTTTTGTGGCTACGAATTTTTTGCCTTGTACCCAATTTTCATAAATCACCGTACCGTCTTTGAATAAGGAATCGCTGGTAATAATGAAATTGGCCAGTTTGCCTTTTTCCAGCGTTCCCAACTTGCTCGAAAGCCCTAACATTTCCGCCGGCACTTCGGTGAGCGCCCGTAGTGCATAATCCTGAGAAAGGCCGTTAGCGATGGCGACACGTAGATTGCTCCAGAAATCGCGGAGGTTATCCAGTCCGACGGGGGATATCGCAAAACGGATACCTGCTTTTTCGAGCATAGCCGGATTCGCTGGAGCCATCTCCCAATGTTTCAACTGTGCCAACGTCACGTTGCGCGCATCTGCCGGGTCTTCTACGTCGTATGCCTTGGGGAAGTTAAGCGGGACTATCAAACTGGCGTTCGTCGCTTTGATATCCGCAATCCGCTGATATTCATTGCCTCCGGTCTTAATGATATAGCTTTTTCCGAATTCTTTCGCAATCCTATCCGCCCGGAGGATATCCAGCATATCATCCACCTCAAAAAATTGAGGCAGCGATTGCAATTTGTTGAACGCTTCCAACGAGATATTATATTCATCGTGTTGCTTGGCGTACCATTGACTGTCATAATAGGTTTGACGAAGCAATGCGATGGTCCCCATTAACGATGATGGGTAACTGGTCCGTGCCGTCCCTTTGTTAAATGAATAGTGTGCTCCCGCTTCCGGAAGGATGATGACCTCGTTTTCACGGGCATCGGCCAAGGTTGCAACGACGGAGCTCCCACGGGCAATACCATCTCGCACAACGGATTGCACCGCGCCGAATCCTATCTTCTTTAATTCTTCGCTTTGCCGCTGGTTGACGGTAAAGGTCTCCTTAGCTGCCACTTCCGGGCGTATGGCTTCGTTCCAACCGTAAGGGCCATTTTTAGTCGACTCGAAAATCTGAGCCTGCCGTCCTCCGAATCCCTGTTGGCCGCCACTCCGGCTCTCCCTGGATTGACCATATTCGCTGAAGGCATCTATAAATGACGGATAAATAAATTTGCCCTTCAAATCGACAACAACATAACCTTTGGGGACGGCTTGGCCCTTTCCCAATGCGGCTATGCGTTGCCCGTCTACCAGTAACGTGCCGTTTTGGATAATCTCTCCCGCTTTCACTACGATGTTTGCATTGGTCAATGCAAATAATTGCGGGCGTTCATCATGCGATCCGTTTACCGGAAAGGTTCCTTGAGCCAGTATAAGCCCCGAAACCAGCATAAAACAAAAGAAAAGTATCGGTTTCTTCATCATAACACTTGTTTTTTAAGACAATAAAACAATCATGAGCATTATTTTAGCCATTTCGCAGGCCACTCGCGATAGCTTTACATTAAAAAGGAATGATTTTCACCAAAATTAGACGGTTACCTCGGTTTTTTAACAAAAAACTACCATCGTAATAGGAAAGTTACCAGTTAAGACAACATTGTTGCTATAACAAAGACCACGCCCTGTTTATCCCCGCTGAGGAAAATCTTTTTTATCATTTACACAAAAAAACGTATCTTTGCATCCCGTACACAAACGTGATGTTCGAAGCTTTTTTGGCGTAGACAACGTATAAAATACACCCAGAATTTGTCATGACTAAATACATTTTTGTTACGGGCGGCGTTACTTCGTCGTTAGGAAAAGGTATTATTTCGGCGTCCTTAGCCAAGCTGCTTCAAGCACGTGGTTATAAAGTGACCATCCAGAAATTCGACCCTTACATCAACATCGATCCAGGCACACTTAATCCTTATGAACACGGCGAATGCTATGTGACCGAAGACGGCGCAGAAACCGACCTGGATCTTGGCCATTATGAGCGTTTTCTTAATACGCCCACTTCACAGGCCAATAACGTGACCACGGGCCGTATTTATCAATACGTCATTGACAGGGAGCGCGAGGGAGCCTACCTTGGCAAAACTGTACAGGTCGTACCGCATATCACGGACGAGATAAAACGCCGGATGTGCCTCTTGGGTAAGGACGGTCAGTACGATATCATTATTACCGAACTTGGCGGAACTGTCGGCGATATCGAGTCACTTCCTTTTATTGAAGCCGTGCGACAGCTCCGATGGGAACTGGGCACGAATAACTCCCTGGTTATCCACCTGACGCTTGTACCCTTTTTGGCTGCGGCCGGCGAACTCAAAACGAAGCCTACGCAACACTCGGTGAAAACCCTATTGGAATATGGCATTCAGCCTGACGTGCTGGTTTGCCGTACCGAGCACCACCTCAACGCCGAGATCCGCAAAAAGCTCGCGCTGTTTTGCAACGTCAATGCCAATGCTGTTATCGAATCCATTGATGCGCCTTCGATCTATGATGTTCCTTTGTTGATGCTGAAAGAACAATTGGACAAAACTGTGCTGGCAAAACTTAAGCTCTCGACCAAAAGCGACCCCGATTTGGAAAGTTGGAAAGCGTTTCTGGGTAAACTGAAAAATCCGACAGCGGAAGTGACGATTGCGCTCGTAGGCAAATATGTGGAACTGCCCGATGCATATAAGTCCATTAACGAAGCTTTTATCCACGCCGGTGCTGCCAATGAATGCAAGGTCAAGGTTAAGCTCATTGCCGCGGAAAGTATTAATGCGGCTAACGTTGACGAAAAGTTGAAACGGGTATGCGGTGTGTTGGTTGCACCCGGTTTCGGCGAACGCGGGTTGGATGGAAAGTTGATCGCCATCCAATATGTACGGGAGCACAATATACCGTTCTTTGGCATCTGCCTCGGTATGCAATGTGCCGTCGTTGAATTTGGCCGAAACGTATTGAAAATCAAGGATGCCAATAGCTATGAAATGGATCCCAAAACCAAACACCCGGTTATCCACCTCATGGAAGCACAAAAGAAAGTGAAAAACATGGGTGGCACCATGCGGCTGGGCGCTTATGAATGTGAAGTCAAAAAAGGCACGAAGGCAGCTGCCATCTATGGGAAGAGCAGAATTTCGGAAAGGCATCGGCACCGGTATGAATTTAACAACGACTACCTTGCGCAATATGAAGCCGCAGGCATGATTGCTTCGGGTATCAACCCCGCGAACAACCTGGTTGAAATTGTAGAACTCAAGGGACACCCCTTTTTCGTCGCCGGGCAATTCCACCCCGAATTAAAGTCAACAGTTGCAAATCCTCACCCACTTTTTGTTAGCTTTGTAGCCGCTTCCCTGGCGCATAGCAAAGCAGCGAAGCAGAAATAGTGTATATTAAGAAATGGATAGAAATTCAATCACAGGACTCGTTTTAATCTTCATTATTATCGCGGGTTCCTTTTATTTACTACAACCCTCAGAAGAAGAACTGAAGCGGGAGCGCCAACTGCAGGATTCCCTTGCCCGGGCGCGGGCAGGCATTGAGCAAGTCGATCGTGACACCACGGTACAGCAAACCACCGCCCTTGATTCAGCCCTGCTCAGCGGACCCTTCGGCAATGCCATCCAGGGCGAGGATCGGGTTGTCACCCTCGAAAATGACTATATCCGCGCGGCAATCAGTACCAAGGGCGGACGCGTAAAATCGGTTGAGCTGAAGAATGAAACAACCTATGACGGACGGCCGCTCATGCTCTTCGAAGGCGATCAAAACAAATTTGGCCTCTTTTTCTCCACTGCGGGGAAAAACATCATAACCAACGACCTCTATTTTACAACAGAAGGCGGTGATATCCAGGTGACAGGGCAGGACTCTGCGTCCGTGACCTTCAGGCTGTCCTATGCCCCAGAAAAGTACATTGACTACATTTACTCCATCAAAGGCGATGACCACAACCTCGGTTTTACCGTCGTCACGAAAGGGTTACAGGATGTGGTAGCGCCTACGGAAAGTCAGCTGGTACTCAACTGGGAAGCCGTGCTTTCCCAAAAGGAGAAAGATATGAGCAGCGAACGTCAGCGTTCTACCTTATATTATTCCCTTGCAGATGGGGAAGTCGACCATCTCAATACAGCGAAGGATGACGAGGAACAACTCGACGAACGGGTGGAATGGGTATCCTTCAAGCAACATTTTTTCTCCAACGTACTGGTTGCTGAGAACGGATTCAACGGCGGCAAGGTGAATGTATACACCAGCGCAGACCGTGATATTGTAAAGTTGTTTTCCGCGAACCTCCGCCTTGATTTCAGCCGTCAGGATATCAACACCTATCCGATGCATTTCTTCTTCGGGCCGAACCAATACAAGGTGCTGAAAGCACATGGATACGGACTGGAAAAACAGATAGACATGGGCTGGGGGCCGATGAAATGGATCAACCGGTTCATCACCATCCCTGTATTTTCCTTTTTGGACAGTTTCAACTGGAGCTATGGTCTGGTTATACTCATTTTGACAGTCATGTTGAAGCTGGTCCTGTCGCCCCTCACTTACCGTTCGTATGTATCGATGGCCAAGATGCGGGTACTTAAGCCGGAGATGGACCAGATCAAGGAAAAAGTAGGACAGGATAATCCAACGCTATTGCAACAGGAGTATCTTAAACTGTACAAACAGGCCGGTGTCAACCCATTAGGCGGTTGCATCCCGTTGCTGCTCCAGATGCCGTTTACGATCGCATTCTTTTTCTTTTTCCCCAATCTGTTTGAGTTGCGGGGCGAGAGCCTCCTTTGGGTGAAAGACCTTTCAACTTATGATTCACCCATTACCTTTCCTCCTTTGCCACTCATCGGCATGGATCACATCAGCTTAATGTGTATTTTGATGACCGTCGCCACGCTGCTTTCGACGTGGTACAACAATTCCATTTCCGGAGCCACCGGTCAAATGAAATACATCGGTTATTTCATGCCGCTCATCTTCTTGTTTGTGCTGAATAGCTTTCCTGCCGGTCTTAACTACTATTACCTGCTTTCTACCGTATTCACCTTCGGGCAGCAGTTGGTTATCCGGCAGCTAATCAATGACGATAAAATACTCGCCATCATCGAGGCCAACAAGAAGAAACCCGAAGCACAGAAGAAATCGAAATTCCAGCAACGCATGGAAGAATACATGCGCCAGCAGCAAGCGCAAGGCAAAAAAGGCAAGAAGTAATTCACAGGTACTATTGCAGATACTATTGCAGAACACTGAAGCCGGGATAACGCCCGGCTTCAGTGCGTTAACGCCCTACACGAAGGCGCTAAATCCGGTAATCGACCGGCCAACGATGAGCGAATTGATCTCCTTCGTGCCTTCGTACGAATAAATGGCTTCAGCATCGGCCAGAAAGCGCGCCACATCGTATTCCAGCAGGATACCGTTTCCGCCCATCACCTCCCGTGCACGACTCACGATATCGCGCGTACGGAGTGTACAGAATACCTTTGCCAACGACGCATGTTCATCACGCAGCATTCCGGCATCCTGCAATTCAGAAAGGCGATACACCAAAGTTTGCATGGCTGTGAGGTTGGAGAGCATCTCCACGAGGTGATTTTGAATAAGCTGGAAAGAGGCAATCGGTTTGCCAAATTGTTTGCGTTTACGTGTATAGTCAAGGGCATTTTCATAGGCACCGCGCGCACACCCTACTGCCATCCAAGCCACACCCGCCCGGGTCAGCTGCAATACCTTGGCTGTATCTTTAAACGAATTGGCGTGTTGCAGGCGGTCGCTTTCAGGCACCAAACAATCCGTCAACGTAATTAACCCATTCTGGACAATACGCAGTGCCATTTTCCCTTTGATTTTCGCCACCTCAAATCCCGGGGCGCCTTTCCGCACCAGGAAGCCCTTCACCTCGCCGTCATCGACATCTTTCGCCCAGATAACGGTCACATCCGCAAACGGTGCGTTGCCAATCCACTTTTTCTGTCCGTTGAGTACCCATCCATTGTCCGTCTTGCGTGCGGTCACCGTAAGCCCCCCGGCAGCGCCTGATCCAACTTCCGGTTCGGTAAGGCCGAAAGCGCCAATCAATTTCATCTGTTGCATAGCAGGCAACCACTCTTCCTTTTGCTCATCCGATCCACACAGGTAGAGCGACCCCATGGCCAAGCCGCTTTGCACGCCGAAGAATGTAGCTACAGACGCATCTATGCGTGCGATTTCCATGGCGATGATACCTTCCATCAACGATGACCGGCCGGCACACCCATACCCTTCATAGGTCAGGCCACAGATATTCAGTTCGGCTAATTTCGGGATAATCTCAAAGGGGAATTCATCGCGCAACCAATATTGGTTGACCAGCGGGCGTATTTCGCGCTCCATAAAATCGCGCACCTTGAGTTGCAATGCCCGATCCGCCTCGCTCAACCGAAGATGCAACTCGTAAAAGTCGCCGTTGATAGGTGGCAATTCCTTTTTAGCCTTTCCGCCCTCCAGCATTTTCATCAGGCCTTTAAGTTGTTTATCGTCCAGCTTTGAAAAAGACGCCATCGCCTTGGGTAGGTCTATTTTCTGCGACAGCTTATCCAACGCTTCCAAGTCGATACTTTTGAGCAGCTGGTAAGCCTTTTTGATTTTTGACAACATGGTTCTCTATTTTGGTTTCACAAACAATCCAGACAAATAAAAAGACGGTCCCGAACTACGTCTGTATTATCCCGACGTTAAAACGTTTTTCGATGGGTGCGTGGTTAGCCGCTTCTATCCCCATAGCAATTACCTTCCGGGTATCCAGCGGGTCAATGACCCCATCTACCCAAAGCCTTGCCGCCGCATAATAGGGCGTCGTCTGTTCGTCATAACGCTCGGTAATTGTTTTCAGCAGCGCTTCTTCCGTTGAGCCGTCGATTTCAGCGCCCTTGGCTTTCATGGACGCCGTTTGGATTTGAAGTAACGTTTTGGCGGCCTGCGCCCCTCCCATTACCGCAATTTTGGCTGAAGGCCAAGCAACGATGAGCCGCGGATCATAGGCCTTGCCGCACATAGCGTAGTTGCCAGCGCCATAGGAATTGCCCATAATGATGGTGATTTTAGGCACCACGGAGTTGGCTACGGCGTTGACCAGCTTAGCACCATCTTTGATGATGCCCCCGTGTTCGGCACGGCTGCCCACCATGAAACCGGTCACGTCTTGCAGAAAAACCAGGGGTATTTTTTTCTGGTTGCAGTTCATAATGAAGCGCGCCGCCTTGTCTGCCGCGTCCGAATAGATCACCCCGCCAAACTGCATCTCGCCTTTTTTGGTTTTTACTACTTTTCGCTGGTTGGCCACGAATCCGACAGCCCAGCCCTCCACCCGACCGAGACCGCAAACGATGCTTTGGCCGTACAGCGCCTTATATTCTTCAAACGCGGAGTCATCTACCAGCCGGCGGATAATCTCCCTGGTATCGTATGGTTTCTCGCGCGATGACGGTAGAATACCATAAATTTCATGCTCATCCAACTTGGGAGGTGCGGCTTTTATCCGATCGAACCCGGCATCGCTCGGTTTGCCTAACATGCCCATGATATTACGGATCGAGTCCAGGCAAGCCTTGTCGTCAGGCTGTTTATAATCCGTCACTCCGGAGATTTCGCAGTGTGTCGTCGCTCCGCCCAGCGTCTCATTGTCCACGGATTCGCCGATGGCCGATTTGACCAGGTACGACCCAGCCAAAAACACAGAGCCCGTACCTTCTACAATCATGGCCTCATCGCTCATGATGGGCAGATAGGCACCGCCCGCCACACAAGCCCCCATGATGGCCGCTATCTGCACGATCCCCTCACTGCTCATCCGGGCGTTGTTGCGAAAGATCCGGCCAAAGTGCTCCTTGTCTGGGAATATCTCATCCTGCAACGGCAAAAACACACCTGCCGAGTCAACCAGGTAGATGATGGGCAACCGGTTTTCCATAGCGATTTCCTGTGCGCGTAAGTTTTTCTTGGCCGTCATCGGAAACCATGCGCCAGCCTTTACCGTGGCGTCATTAGCCACTACCACGCATTGCCGATCCGCAACATAACCTATACCGGCTACTACACCAGCCGACGGACAGCCGCCATGCTCGGCATACATGCCGTCAGCCGCCAACGCACCGATTTCAAGCCACGGCTTATTATCGTCCAACAGATAAGCTATCCGCTCACGAGCCAACAGTTTGCCTTTGGCCTTCTGCTTCTCGGCAGCGTTGCCACCCCCTCCCGCATATACCTTCTTCAACCGACTCCTCAACTCAGCAACCGCCAGTTTATTTAGATCCTCATTCTGGTTAAATTCAAGGTTTATCATGGGTTACAAGATACGGTATTCTTTTATTTTGTGCAAAAGGTTCGGCTTTCGGCCGTCCCCAGACCGATGTTGCTACCCGTCTATCAACAGTGCTATCTTTGCTGGATTGCTGTAAGCAGGTCCTTGCAACCTTTTTGATTTTTTTTGGGTTACCTTTTCCAGACTGATGTATTAAGGGATAAATAAACAAATTTGTTTTAACCAAAAAGGAAATTAGCAATGAAAAAGGTATTTAAGTTCGGTTTTTTAGGTTTGGCTCTTTCTGTAGCTATTGCCGCTTGTAATTCAGGCACTTCTGAAAGCGACTCAACCACTGATTCTTTGACCAATGAAATTGAGTCAGAAGTTGATGCCACTACAGATTCTATCGACTCTATCGGCGGCGCTGCCATTGATTCTCTTGACTCTTTGTCAACTGACTCTTTGTAAGATCCGATATCAGACTGATTAAAAAATCGGAAAAAGGAGGGATAGCTTTTCGGCTATCCCTTTCTTTTTCCCTTTATTCGTCATCATTCACCATCAATTTATAGCCGATACCCCGGATATTGACGATTTCGATATTGCTATCTTTTTTTAAATATTTGCGCAGTTTCGTGATGAATACGTCCATGCTCCGTGCATTGAAGAAATTATCCTCACCCCATAAGTAGTCCAACGCCACCTTCCTATCGAGCACTTGGTTTTTGTTTTCCATCAGCATTTTGAGCAACGCCGATTCGCGGAACGAAAGCTTCACCACCTCGCCATCTGCAGCTAGTTCCTGCAACGTGCTGTTGAACATGTAACTGCCAATAGCAAATTGCTCACGTGTGGTGTACTGCGGTTGCTTAACGGGCCTGTTTAGTAGCGCTTTCATCCGTACGATAAGCTCTTCCATGCTGAAAGGCTTCTTAAGGTAATCATTCCCGCCCATTTCAAAGCCCTTCACCACGTCTTCGGTCAGCGACTTTGCGGTAAGGAAGATGATGGGCACATGCTCATTTATTTTGCGAATTTCTTCGGTGAGCGTAAATCCATCCTTGGCCGGCATCATCACGTCGAAGACACAGATAGCTGGGTCGAACGTCCGGAATGCCGAATAAGCTTTCAGTCCATCCTGTACCCAGATCACGTCAAAATCCCGCGATTCCAGGCTTTCCTTTACGATTTTTCCCAAGAAGGGTTCATCCTCTGCCAATAAGACCTTGAGTTTTCCGACGTCCTTTGTCATGTTTCGGGTTTTAGTTATTGATTTGGCGCCACGGGAAACGTAATGGTGAATGTACTCCCGGCTCCGACGGTACTTTTCACCTGGATATTGCCCTGGTGCTTCTGAACAATAGCCGCCACATACCCCAATCCCAAGCCAAACCCTTTGGCATTGTGGACATTGCCGGTAGGCACACGAAAGAAATTTTCAAATATGCGCTCGCGATATGCCGAGGGAATGCCAATGCCGTTGTCGCTCACGGCCAGCTGTACCAGGCCATTGCTGGTCAGCCCATAGGCGATTTCTATTTCGGGTATACCGGCTGTATATTTGAGGCTATTGTCTATCAGATTATACACCACATTGGCCAAGTGAGCACGATCAGCCAAGGCCTCCACGTTGCTGTTGCTTTCCATTCTGACAGACAGCCTGGCGGCCTTTTTTTCCCACTGCGGCCGCATGTTTTCCACTACATCATGCACCAGCTTTCCGATATCGGTTTTTTGCAAGGACAAGTTGAGATCGAGCCGTTCGAATGCAGCCATCTTTAATACCTTTTCCACCATCGCCGAAATACGCTTCAGCTCATGATCGCAGATATCAAGATATTCCTTTGCCTGGTCCGGCTTGTTCATCACATCGAAATTCTTCATGGCCTCCACCGCCAATGACACCGTAGCAATCGGTGTCTTAAACTCGTGTGTCATGTTGTTGATAAAATCGTTTTTGATAGCTGACAACCGTTTCTGCTGGAAAATAGTGCGAAGCATCGCCAGAAAAGCCCATGACGTAATCCCGATAATAATCAACGATGCCAATAGCGCCCAAAGCATATCGCGCAAGATGTAAACGACATCATTGCCGGTGGCTAACGTCAGCCGGTAGGGCTTGCGTATCCCCACCCTGATGGCTCCATGAATCACATCGGCCTGCCGCCCAAAGCGCGTGCTGTCCGAGATATACGTATCGCCCCGCCCGCTGAAATTACTCAATTTGAAGGCAAAGGGCGAACCGATACCAGCAGCCCGCAACAAGGAATCGACTTCACGAGCCAACGCGCCGCTCAACGCCGAAAATTCGTCGGCGGTATAATCATGCGCCGTATTGATGGTAAACAATTGTTTTGAGGTGTTTGCCCGTACCCGTATCTGCGAATCCCGGATAACGGAGTCTCCGACCCGCGCCCTGAACGCCACGACACTGTCCAAACTGATGTTGTGCGGGGTATCGACCGTATCCTCTAAATAAGCGAGCACAACCTTTGATTCGGCGATGAATTTACGGTCTGTTAGCCGTTCGCCGTCGGGCATTTCCGGTTGCATGTGTGGCCCCGAAAGCAAAAAGTCCACTGTTCTGGCCAACCGGCCCGTGTCGCTTCTGCCCACACTGTCTAAAAAGCCCATTTCCCCCATGTCTGCCAACGCATGGCTACGTTCCATCCGCTTCATGATCTCGCGTACATCCCGTTCGAACTGCTGCGTGGACAGCTGATACGAATTATATAACCAATACCCCTGGAAAAGGAGTATCCCCGCCAAAGAACAGCTGACGATAATAACGATAAAACGTATCCTTTTGGACATCATCCTGCAAAGCTATGAAACCTGATAGCTTTTGAACGTGTTTGCCGAACAAATATAACACCGCTTAACACTCGTTAACAGTATTTAACACACGCGGGCGATGTTAACACTGCTTAACACTAAAAATAAAAATCCGCCGGCGGTACTCCCCTACTTTTGCATGCAAAACACGGTTTAAAAATTGAAGATTATGACCATAAAAAACATCTCATTTGCAACCATCTTGGCGGGCGTTTCCACCTTCGGCCACCTATTTGCCGTCCGCGCCCAAGAAAGCGACGTGGCCTTGGCTCACGTCAAGTATGAGCTTGTCCACATCGACGACACCAACTTCCGAGACAATCCACGGCGGGAAGATATGATGCTCTATATTGGCCGACGATCAGCTATGTACAACAGCTTCACCCTCGCATCCACCCTGGAAAAAATGAAAAAGGAAATGGAAAGCCGCCAGCGAGCTGACGCCGCCAAGGCAGGGGCGGCAAACGGCCCCAGCCAATCCCGTTTTTTTGTCAGCTCACCCAATGTATCGAATGAGACGCTTTACCTTTTCCCACAGGAAAACAACGCTTTTCTTACCAACCGGCTTGGCGCAAGTACTTACATTATCCCCCAGGAATACCCGCAGATCGACTGGCAAATCGGCGATGACGTCAAAGAAATCGGTGGCTATACCTGCCAACAGGCCATCGGCACATTCGGTGGGCGCGAATACACCGTATGGTTCGCTCCGGAACTACCCTTCCCCTATGGCCCTTGGAAGCTAAATGGCCTGCCCGGGCTCATCCTTGAGGCAGAAGACAGCAGGAAAGAAGTCATTTTCCGATACGCCGGTTTTGATAAGCAAGGAAGCGGCGGCATCGAAATCGCATTGCCCAGCGATGCGGCAACGACGACAGCCAAAGAATTCGCGAAAGCCAAGGCAGCCTTTGACAAAAATCCTATGGCAAATGCCCTGCGCAATATCGAGGCGCCCGCAGGTGCCAACGTAGAACGCAAAATCGTACTGAAAGATCAGCATGGGCGCGAGCTGTCGCCAGAAGAATTTAACGCGATGCGTGAAATGGCCATGAAAGCGGGAAAAATGAAGCACCCCAATAATCCGCTCGAATTACACGGTGATCGCTGATCGGTGGCGTAAACAGTCACTGGATGGCCTGTGATTCATGGCCGTAAAGATATGCTATAAAACGTCGATGTATGAGAGCGACCTTGTTAATTATCATCCTACTACCCTTATGGTCTTTCCTTGCGTCCGCGCAAAACCGCGCGATTCGGGGCACATTGAAAACGGCAGGGGGTGAGCCTGTTGCTTACGCCAGCGTAACCATCAAAAATGATCAACAGCGCATACTGGCTTTTAAGACCAGCGACAGCCACGGCTCCTTTACGCTGGTATGGCGAGATACGGTCGATATTGTCGGGCTCCGCGTTGAAATCAACCACCTCGGCTACAAAAAAGTGTCGGTGCCGCTTGTGGCAGACCAACATCACTACGACATCTTGATGACAGAGGAAGCCATCGATCTGGCAGAGGTGGAAGTCAAGAGCAGGCCAAAAATCAATTTGCGGGGCGATACGTTGAGCTATGACGTCGCTTCTTTCACCAAGCCCGAAGACCGTACCATTGAGGATGTATTGAAGCGCATGCCGGGCGTAGAGGTCGAAGAAAACGGCCAGATTAAGTATAATGGCAAAGCCATATCCAATTTCTATGTGGATGGCGACGATTTGCTGGACGACAAGTATGCTATCGGCACGAAGACCATCCCTCACGCTATGGTCAAAGACGTCGAAGTGATGCAAAACCATCAGCCCCTGAACGTATTACAGGGCAAGGCACTCAGCGAAAACGTAGCCCTCAATCTCAAAATCAGGGACGAAGCCAAATTGAAGCTCACGGGGCAGGCCAAGCCGGGCGGTGGCCTTCCGAGCCAGTATGACGGGGAGTTAAACACCATCCTGTTCAACAAAAAATATAAAATGCTGAATGTAGGCAAGGCCAACAACGTGGGCACTGACCTCGCCACGGATTTCACCGCATTCAATCAGGCAGGCAGGCGCGCCAACGCGGGCAATTCGCGCCCCGGCGAACTGCTTTCCTCCGGCACGGTGGGCAATCCTGCATTGCCTACCAACCGCTATTATTTCAACAATTCGGGTTCGCTGAATGCCAACAATCTGGTGAATCTCCGAAGTGGGCTGCAACTCAAAGCCAATGTGGGACTGTTGCTCGACAACAACGACATGGAATACAACAGCACCCATGATCTTTACCTTGCCGATGATACCATCCGGTACAGCGAAGTGCAACAAATCGACCGAAGTCCATTTCTTGTCGACATATCGCTCAACGCACAAGCCAACAAGGCAACCTATTACCTAAACAATGCACTCAAAATCGGCTACTCGGGTGAAACGGGCCATGCGGCCCTGGCCAGCAATGCAATGGCTATGAACCAACGAATCAGCCACCGCATACGTGATTTTTCCAATACCTTGGATTATATACCTGCCCTGCGCAACGGGAATATCCTCAGCGTCAATTGGTACCTGAACCATTTCAACCGCCCGCAAGCACTGAACATTGAGCCAGGCATCCACGCGGATGTCCTCAACGAGGGCCACCCGTTCGATGCCGTATCCCAACATACAGAGACGCCAACATGGTTCAATACGCTGGCTGTGGGTTACCGCATGCCAAACGGACGGATTATGCAAAGTTACCGGTTGAGCACACTTAGCGAATGGCAGCAACTCCTTTCGCTGCTCCGTCTGACACAGCACACCGGCGAACAGTCTGCCTACGTCGGGAGTACCGACAACAACCTACATTGGCAACGGCACAATGCCCAGTTCAACACCACGTACGAACTCAGGGAAAGCCGATGGGAGGCCCTGCTTTCCCTGCCACTTATCTGGCAGCGCATTGCGTATAAAGACGCTGGCTTCGGCCTTGATGAGACCAAGGAACGGTTGCTGTTCAATCCATTCTTCCGCGCGAAATACATGACCACCCCGGAAGACTACCTATCGGCAAGCTATACATACAGCAACCAAATGGGCAATATCAACGGCGTATACCGGGGCGCTGTCCTTACCAACTATCGTAGTTTGCAGGCCAATGATGCGGCGTTGCAGGAACAACATGCGCATAACGTCGGCTTGAACTACAACTTTCAGCGCAACATCAGCATGTTGTTTATGAATGCTGGCATTAGCTATACGCATGCCAAAGCAAACACCATTGCGTCCAACGTACAGACCGACAACATCTCGAGCACCGTCCTGCTGCCTTACGAAAACGACGTGAGCACATTCACAGCGAACGCCGGCATCAGCAAGTATATTTTTGCTCTCGGTGCTACGGCAGGTTTAAAGAGCGCATGGAGCACGACACGCTTCAACCAGTTCCTCAACGATGAACTGCTCCCGTATAACAATGTGTCATTCAGCCTCACCCCGCTTTTCGAGGCACGGCTGTGGAACCGCATTAGTCTCCGCTATGAAGGCACAGGTACCTGGACGACCAGCAAGCTGGTAACGGGCGAAACGACCCTCCGCATGCCCGATAGGCAAATCAGCCGGTATGACCAATCAGTGAATCTATTGTATTCACCTTTCCCCAATACGTTTTTGCGCCTGAGTGGCCGTCATCAATATACCAGCCAAGCGCAGGCGGAAGACATCAGCTATTTCTTCATGGATGCCAATATCCGGTACAAGTTGGATCCATGGAATACGGATATCGAATTGAATCTGACAAATCTCGCCAATATCACGGCGTATGAGACCTACAGTTTATCTGCCAACCAATTTGGTTATAGCCGGTACAACCTACGCGGGCGCATGGCCGTGCTTAAACTCGCGTTCAATTTATGAGCGGGTCTATCCATCGGGACGACGCACCTACATCCGGTTGGCAACGCGGTGAAGATTGATTAAGATAGGCATTGCATATCAAAGCTAATTTGTTTAAGTTTGTGTATCAGGTTCATTCATTTCATCCGCATACCATGGAACATGGACAAACTCCCCAGAAACGAAAAAATCCCCTTCGGAAATTTATGATTATTGCTGGAATCGCTCTGCTCGTTATTGGTGCAGCACTGATTTGGTGGAATTACTATTATGTATTCGGCGAAGGCGTAAAATCCGGCCAACTCAACTATGTTGTCAAAAAGGGCAACATCTTTAAGACTTACGAAGGCAAACTTATTCAGGTTGGGCTACGTTCGGCCACTGCCGGCGCCATCCAATCCAACGAATTTGAGTTTTCCGTTGAGGACGACAGCATCGCCAACGTGCTGATGGTGAATAGCGGCAAGACATTTGATCTGCACTACAAAGAGTATAAAAAAGCCATTCCTTGGCGCGGGTTCAGCCCGTTCATTGTAGATAGCATCATCGATATGCGGCCTTAGTGGCGACCGTTATTTCCGGATTTACTTCCAGCAGTGCGGAGACGAATGCCTCGTTGCTGTCTGGGGAAAAATAGATTTCGTCATACCGCTTGTATTTCACAACTACCCCTCTCCGCGCCAGGGCGGGTCTGAGTCCGGACCACATGGTTTCTCCTATGACGACTTCGCGTATCGCTGTGACGCGGATTTTCCCGCGGATCGGACCTGAGCGGAAATAGACAAAGGCTTCGTCTATCGAATAGCGGGTATCAAACCACAGCCAAAACATAAGACCTATTACAAATCCCAATATAATGAGCCCTAAAACCTCTACTCCGTTGCCCGGCTGCCTGATACGGTTTAGTTCAGCAGCCAATACAAAGAGCATCGTCAATACGGTGCCCCACATAACCACTGTAAACAGCGCATCTTTCCGGCTTTTGAAAACTTTCCGTGCCATGCCCAAAAATAAACAATGTTTTGCAATCAATTGGTGTAGTGATTAAGACGCATATTCCGTTGTACAAATCAATTAACAAAATAAACGGCGGCGCAATGAAACAGCGGTTATCTATTTGGGTCAACCTACTTTTCGTAGGTTCAGCCCTTTTTCTTGCCGGTTGCCAGAAAAACGAACTGGGCGGTATCGCTATCGATTTCCACAACGCAAGCGGCAAAACGCTGAACAATCTATCTGTCAATGGACAGCCTTTAGGCACTCTTTCGAATGGCAAGTCTTCGGGTGTCAGGCGGTTTGACGCATTCGGCACGGATTCCGGAATGCCGGACTGTCAAATCGAAGCAACAGTGGACGACCAGCTATTGGAGGGAGTTTCCACGTTTTTCTGGTGCGTCACGGAGAAATCTGCGTTGAAACCGGGGCGATATACCATTGAAATTACGCTATCTCCCTGGACCTCATATAACGAAGCCGGAGAACTAGTGACAAGCGACTATTTGTATTTACAGTTTAAATAGGTTAATTCCCAAAATCTCACAGCGGGATTTAGACTTGCGCAGTTGGCCTTCCACGACAGCTACCTTTGCCGCCTGAAGCAGTACCTGTTCATTTTCCATTACTTCTGAAAGATGTGCTGCCTGCTGAAACACCCTTCAAATTGTGGTCTGTAACACCTTCAGAAATTCAGGGATGAGAATCGCAATAGTTGTATATACCTTTCAAATTGTGATCTGTAACACCGCTGGCTTGAGAAGGCACTGTACAGAGGGGGTTGTATATACCTTTCAAATTGTGATCTGTAACACCTGACATTGCTTTCTTATCTAAGTTCAACAAGTTGTATATACCTTCAAATTTGGGTCTGTAACACCTTGTTTCAAAAACCGACCGCTGGGCCAAAGATTATATATACCTTTCAAATTGGTTTCCACCACTACGGCAAGTTAGCGAATAAGCAAATTCGCAATAGAATAAAGTATTCAGTGAGTGTTAACCTGACCTCACCTTGCGGCTGTACAAGCAGCCTCAAAGATTTTACAGAGCTTACAGGGCGTTTGTTATGTACGAAAGCTTAATCAATACCTAATCCCATAGTGGCTCTTGGCGATTGTCAAACAAATACAGGAGTATAATTTTTGAATCGGTGACTTCGTAGACCAGAGACGTTTGTTTGGAAATGACACACCTTCTATATCTCGGGTTCACAGGTACAGCATGAAACAGATAAGGGTGCGTCTGAATTTTGCCAACCATATCGTCCAATTTTTTCAGAAAACGATTGACATACCGGTCGCCCAATCACGCCCGATTATCGAAACTGTAGCTGATAAGGTTTCTTTGTAGGTTTCGGTATCTTAAACACGAATCGGTACTAACGACCTAATATTTCACGATGGGATTTAAACTTGTGCAGTCGCCCTTCAGCAATATCCGCTTCTGCCCGCCGCAACAGCACCTGTTCTTTTTCACTGATTTCCTTCACAGGCTCTTGCGCATCGTAGGCAATATCCATAGCCTCCAAAATAGCCTTTATGGCCGCCCATTTCTTTTTACTATCAATATGCAAAGTCACCTGTGTCATATGAGTCACGTTTAAAACAAAGATACCGATGAATTATCTTTTTTTAAAACACCTTTCAAATTGGGGCCACCAACAACCAAATAAACTCCTGATAATGAGTATTTCACGTTGTATATACCTTTCAAACTATGATGATCTGTAACACCTTTTTTCAAAAACCGACCCGTTGGCCAACGGTTGTATATACCTTTCAAATTGTGGTCTCTAACACCTGTCTATTTCAATTAGTTACATGCTCATGAGTTGTATATACCTTTCAAATTGGGGCCACTAACAACCAAATAAGCTTCTGAGAATGAGTATTTCACGTTGTATACACCTTTCAAATTGTGGTCAGTAACACCATTAATTTTCTCATTAGAAGACTACAACCTTTTGTATATACCTTTTCAAATTATGATCTGTAACACCCGTACATAAAGCGATATGACATTATGTGCAGTTGTAAATACCTTTCAAATTGTGGTCTCTAACACCACCTATTGATATTGCAAACATCGCTTAATACCTGTTGTAAATATCTTTCAAATTGTGGTCAGTAACACCCCCTGACTTATGGAAGATACTTTAGCATAAGTTGTAAATACCTTTCAAATTGTGGTCAGTAACACCGCAATGCATTTGCTGAACCGCGGACCGCCAGTTGTAAATACCTTTCAAATTGTGGTCAGTAACACCAATAAGGTGTTCATGCACCTTGGGTCAATTGTTGTAAATACCTTTCAAATTGTGATCTGTAACACCATCAACCAGTTTAAACCCGCCTCGTATAGCGTTGTATATACCTTTCAAATTGTGATCTGTAACACCATTTTTGAACGGAACTGATTCGCATTCCACGTTGTATATACCTTTCAAATTGTGATCTGTAACACCCAAATAGGAAAGCGTATCGTAGAAAGAGAAGTTGTATATACCTTTCAAATTGTGGTCATTAACACCTGTATTGGGATATCGGAAAGGACATTTCTGGTTGTATATACCTTTCAAATTGTGGTCTCTAACACCATTAATTCGTTTAACTATATATTTTGTTTAGTTGTATATACTCAAATTGAGGTCTGTAACATCTAAGTGTATTAGTTAACAAAGCAAATATAGTCGTATATACCTTTCAAATCGAGCTGCAACATCACATTATACTTCCGACGCCAGTGCCATTTACTAGTTATAAATACCCCCCGGATTCGGTGTGCCTGACCGCCAAGCGCCATCATGGGCACTCTACTTGGAAAAGGCAAAAATAAAAATAAGGTATTCAGTGAGTGTCAACCTGACCTCACCCTGCGGCTGTACAAGCAGCCGTCGCATTATCACACTTATTTCCACACCTCCAATTCGCTATAATTTGCAATTTTGCCAAAATCGCGATCCGAGTGGACAAGCGGAGTCGAAAACCAAATTGCATAATAAGCAATTAAGCAGTCGTTACTTTTACGAATAGTAACCCCTCGCTTTCGTAACGAGCGATATAAATCGGCCGCCCCAACGGCAGCTTCATAAGCTGGCAATTCTAATAATCGGAAATACGACAGTGTTTCTCTAACGTCAATATAGGTACTGTCTGTACGGATCCCTTGGAGAATTTCTTGTAGGATGGTTGGAGTAAGCAGCACCTCGTCATCAGCTAAAACATATTCTTCCAATAACCTCGCTTCGTGTGTTTCCTTTTTGTTGAGAAAATCAATCCAAACAGAGGTATCAAAAATTAACGGCTCATTCATAGACTGCGCATCTGCTCCAAATTGCCCTCCCACGTTCCCTTACCGCGGATAGACAATAGTTTCTTCCGCTTCAACGAGGCAACGTATTGTTTAAGCGCTTCGTGCACGACGTCCTTTTTTGTTTTCAGATTACTGATTTGTAGCGCTTGCTTAACCAGTTGGTCATCTAATTCAATGTTGGTACGCATAATCACTCATTTTATTATGTGTAAAGATACGAAATTTTATACACATCCAAAAATGAAGATCTCAATGGAACTCAATTAATGGACACATCTTAAATTGGATCCTGTAACACCCCATTATGCTTTTTGGCAAGGCAACCACTAGTTATATATACCTTTCAAATTGGGGTCTGTAACACCTAGACGTTTTATCTGAAAGATTGGCTGATGGTTGTAAATACCTTTCAAATTGGGGTCTGTAACACCGGGCCTACACGGAGACCCAGTTCTTGCACCGTTGTATATACCTTTCAAATTTGGTCTGCAACACCAAAAATGGATTGTATTCAAATAAAACTAATTGTATATACCTTTCAAATTGTGGTCTGTAACACCTCCATTGCTAGGTTCTATCAAGAAAATGTAGTTGTATACACCTTTCAAATTGTGGTCAGTAACACCTGTTTCAGGCGGATCCTGTGCAATCAAATAGTTGTATATACTTTCAAATTTGGATCTGTAACACCTTCCTCGCCCGCAAGGAAAAGCAACAAGCAGTTGTATATACCTTTCAAATTGTGGTCTCTAACACCGATTTCTGACTATATAAAATCACGTATGGAGTTGTATATACCTTTCAAATTGGGAGCTGTAACACCAGAAAGAAATATCGAATCCGCTCTCATATTGTATATACCTTTCAAATTGGGATCTGCAACACCTAAGTAGGCCTATTACCGCAAAGCGCCTATATTGTATATACCTTTCAAATTGGGATCTGCAACACCATAGAGCTGCTTATGGTAAAGAAATCCTGCATTGTATATACCTTTCAAATTGGGATCTGCAACACCCAGTAAATACGTTCTTTATGTTGAATTGAAGTTGTATATACCTTTCAAATTGGGATCTGCAACACCTGACATTGCTTTCTTATCTAAGTTCAACAAGTTGTATATACCTTCAAATTTGGGTCTGTAACACCTTGTTTCAAAAACCGACCGCTGGGCCAAAGATTATATATACCTTTCAAATTGTGGCCTGTAACACCTCCATTGCTAGGTTCTATCAAGAAAATGCAGTTGTATATACCTTTCAAATTGGGGGCTGTAACACCTTTGGGTGTGCTACTAAAGCAAGCCCTAGTTGTATATACCTTTCAAATAGGGGTCTGTAACACCGGAGGTTTACGGCATCCGCAACCTTAATGGGTTGTATATACCTTTAAATCGGGGCTGCAACATCACATTATACTTCCGACGCCAGAGCTATTTATTAGTTACAAATACCCGCCAAGCGCCATCATGGGCTTTCCGTTGGAAAAGGCAAAAATAAAAATATTCAGTGAGTGTCAACCTGACCTCACCCTGCGGCTGTACAAGCAGCCTCTAACATTTCAAAGAACTTTGTATCGGCCTACTCCTCAATCACATTTATCCCCGCCTTCTTGGCCTTATAGGCAATCTTTTCCTTCAGCCCGTAATAGCTCCAGTTGCGGAGCAAGAACTCCTCGTCTTTCGCCACCTCCTCTTTCTGCTGTTGGTTCACCAAAAGCAATGTGCCTGCCTCAGACTTCACGCACAGGTCAATCAGCCTTCGGCTGTACAGGTGCAGCCGGTTGTCGACATACCGCTTTTCTTTAGCATCCCAATCTTCCAGACTTTTCAGCTTGCGCCGGCGGCCTCTGCCCGGGCGGTTGTACGTGGAGCCCCGCTGCAGGCGGTGCCGCGCGGCCTGAATGGCCAGCCTACGGTGCAGGAATTCCTCCTTGTTACCAATTTGGAACTGGGCCTTCCCTACCTTCACCACGATGGGGTGTTCGATGGAGAGCGACGCTTCGGCGATTACCGTATCTTTCAACCGGTGCTCGTCGCGCTCCATCTCAAAGGCCGCGAGCAGGTACAGCTTGCCGTTATCGATTTTCAGCGAGCTGGCGCAAAGCTTGAGCGTACCGGCTACATGGCGCTGGATGAGCACCCGTTTGTCCGTCTTGTCCTTGCCCAAATAGGTCTTGAACGGAATTTTGAACAATGTGAATCGGAACTCCCGCTGCTTCTCGTCGGCCACGAACTTCAGCAGTTTGCCCGAAAAGGGCAGCGGGATGCTGCGCTTATAGTTGCGCAGCGACTTCTCCCCTTTCCAATACGCGCTGCGTTCGGTGCTGTAAACGCTGTAGAGCGAATTGTTCAGGTTGGAAAAGATGTCCGAGGGCATCTTGCCCAGCAACTTGGCGGACAGCACGCGGTAGGTGGTGCTCATCCGCGAGGTGTTCAAAATGCCCCCGGCATCCTTGGCACGGTCGGCCAGCTTCACTTTCACCTCATCGGTAAAGTAAATCAGGTCTTTCACCCGATCCTGTACATACAGGTGGGTGAAAATTAGGTTGGCGGCCTGAAAAGCCATAAACTGCCATTCGTACAGCTGTTTGTAGTGCGCATCTTTCTGCTCCTTGTCTTCGCAGTCTACGTATATCTGTATTTTCCGTGTCAGGATGATGGTCTTTTTTTCCATGGTCAGGCCGATTGTCTCCCCTTCTTAATGGCGGCGTGTGCCTGTACAAACAATGATTTCACCTTGGCGTCGTCCAGTTGCAGCGCCTCGGCGATTTCCTCGAAGGAATATTGCAGGTCATACCGCATGGCCAGTACCTGCGCCTGCTCATCGCTGAGCATGCCTTCGGCGACGAGCGGCTTGGTGCGGGCGGCGCTGTCCAGCTTGGTCGTGTCCGACAGTGCGGCTTTCAGGTTGGCGATGCACTGCTCCACGCGCTGGGCCACTTCGTAGTCCGAGATGCCGCCGAGGTGGTAGGCAATGCGCTCGTAGTTGAACCCATACCGCAGGCACAGCCGGATAAACAGCTGCTGCTGGTCGGTCAGGTTGGGTAGCAGCCCGTTGATTTGCTCCAGTTGCCGCTGTTTTTCCGCTTCCAGCTGTTCGAGGTAGACCACATCTGCCTCCTCTTCTCCCTCTATTTCATAACCCAGCATGAACTCCTGAAAATCTTCGATGCCATCCAGCCGCAGCATACTCCGGTGGAAGCGGTTGGCGGTTTTGCGGTAATACGCCATGCCGGCTTCGCGAAGCTGGCTGCCGAGGAATTCGTGCAGGTGCGGTACGTCGCGGATGATATCGCGCATGAGCCACAGCCGGAGAAACGCTTCCTGTGCGATAACATGGGCTATGACGTCGTCTTTGACGAACCGCTCGGCCCGCCAGGCATAGTAGTTATAATAGGCCCGGTAGAAATAATTCAGCCCGGCTTCATCGCCGGCTTTGAGCGCGTCGAAAAATCGTTCGGCGTTTTTCTTGGTACGGTAGGTCGATGCGTGCATGGAGCGTAAAAATTTCGTCAATCGTTGATGTTTAGTTCAGACTTCAGTTTCTTAATCACCTCGACACCTTTATAGTGTCCATTCACGGTGTTTGTCAGCACTTCCCTGCTGACGCCGATTTTCTCGGCAATCTCTTTGATGGTGCGCCGGGATTTCACGATCTCGAGCTTCAGCGGCAAATTCTCGGGATACCTCGCTTTCTTCATTTTTTATTACTTTTGTGAATACACAAGCAAAGTTTGTGAATATTTTTCATATTTACAACTAATTTGTGATTTATTTTCACAATGAACTATTTTTCTAAAAATATAAAGTTCCTTCGGGAGGAGCGGAAATGGGGCCAAGCTGAATTGGCCAAGCAGTTGAATGTGACCCGTGATAATGTGGCTTCCTATGAACGGGGGTCTATCCCGAAGTTGGAAGTGCTGGTCAAAATCGTGAATTTGTTTCACATCGACCTAAAGGACTTAGTGGAAAAAGATCTGGAATCGACCCCCCCCTCGGGGTATACCATTGCAACTGATTCGGACGGTGCCTATCAGCGTGTCGACCAAAATGGCGATCTTACCCTGGAATCTCTCCAGAAGCTGGTGAAAATACAAGAAAAGTATATTAAAACGTTGGAAGACAAAATCGAGGCGAGCTCCAAGAAGACTCTTTAAAGTTTGTTGCACAAACCGTCTTTTTATCGGCGATATGCTGGCTACTTTCTGCAGCCATACCAGCCATCGCGCGATTCCGCGCCGAAGTGTACCGCAGCTGTGATCATTCCATTTCCCTTGGTATCGCCACCCTTCCGAAAATCTGCTCCGGTTCGTCGTGGGGGAGCGCAAGTAGCAGAAGTGGCGTGAGCAGCTCTTCCGGCGGAGGAAGCTGGGGTGGCAGAAGGCGGTAAATCCCGTTTAGAAGGCACGGTATGCCGTATCATCGCCCTCTTGTAGCCGGACGGCCTGCACCGATCCAGTTCCTACGAATAAAAACATCATGCCGACGATTCGGACCGGTTCAGGCCCTAAAGGCAATACATAAGCCTCCGAGCCATTGACCTCATAGACAAGCTTGCCGTCAACACTGCGGCACCCGACGGTCACCCAGTCTGAAAGGTCCACGCCGAATGCCGATAAGTCCTCATGTTTTCCGGAGACGGAACGGCCGCCTCCCATCAGCGCCAATTCGGATACACATCCTTTGCTTGAAAGCAGCAGCGATATAGGCATGCCGTCGGTGATGAGCATGACCTGCGAAAATTAGCATGCGTTATTGCCCGCTGCATAGTCGTTGCGCACACGGGCGCTGAACGAAAAGTCCGCAATAGACACAGGCTCGAAATTCCCTACGTTGTAGTATTTCACCATGGGCGGATCAGGCGTCAGGCTGACTTGGTTAGCCTCGATGGCAACGGTGGTTGCGCCCATGTGATCAGGATGGAGATAATCCGCCGGCTTCAGGTATATCGGTCTGGGTGCCCGGTTTATCATACCGAGCCACCCATTTGATGGGATGAGCAGTGGATGCTCCTTCACCACCTGCTGGCCCACCAACAGCTTGGCTATATAAAACCCAGGCTCATAATACACGGAGGTATGCTTATGCCCGTCTTTTGCTACTTGCTCCTGCCGCATGGGATCCCAGCTCTGCTGGATAAAAACGGAATCAATCCGGGCCCGGGAAGCGTCGTACGTGAAGATAACCGAATTGGGGATACCACGGGTCACCGGCTCGCTGCTGAACCGATAATCATCAGGTGAAGCCGTCGCTACCGTTCCTACCTCATTATCACCACCCCCATCTTCCTTGCCGCCCCGGTAATAGGTGGCAAACCCAATGGAGACCAAAGCCACGATGACTAATCCCCAGCGCAAAAGCCGCTTCTTCCTGCCAAGCTTAGCCGGTGGTTCCATCGGGGCTGCCTGCTGCTGCGCTACCACAAACGAACGCCAGTTTTCGTAGCCTAGGAAGGCTGCCAGCGTATCCAGCGTCGATGTTGCCGGCTTGCCGTCGTGTTTAACTCGGCCCCATACCCGCTTCAGCGTGCTGGCACTTAGCATAACCTTCGTAGCCTCATAAATGCGATCGCTCAATTGCTGGAAGTCGGTACCCGTCCAATCGCTACTGTCGCCCCATCCCAGTTTTTTCTCGATGGCTCGCAGACAGGCTTCCAAATATACATCCTGTTTTTCCACGGTGTTACCTAAACGCGAAAGACCTTGAACGAAATTGAACGGTTTTGAACCGGCTATGATTCGTTGTTGGCTTTCGCGATGTTAATCTTTGTGATGACAAATACAAAGTTATTAAAGTAACCCAATAAACAACCGTATGATGAGCACAAACAATTTGACAACGCTGATCTGCTGCCTTTCGCTTCTTGGATCAGCTACAGCACAACAACGCAAGCCAAGTTTTCCAGACAGCAATGGGATGGCCATCCCCCTGGATGCCGCACATTGGCAGAATGATTCCGGCAAGGTGGTATTTGAACAAATCGGCGGCGTACCCATCATGCGGCTATTGCCGATGGCGGGATTCACATGGCTAAAAGATTTCGATTTCACCACGGGCACCATCGAATTCGACTGGCAACCAACCGACACCACGTTTTCGCATTTTAATTTCCGGTATCAAAGCAGCATGGAAAGCGAGTGCGTGTACCTGCGTACCGCCCGGGCAGGCGACTCCTTGGCCATGGATGCGGTGCAGTATGCGCCGTTTATCAAAGGCGTCAACCTATGGGATATGCTCCTTCATTTCCAGGCAACGGCCACATTCAGTAAAAGGGAATGGAACCGCATCAAATTGATCATTTCCGAAAAGCAGTTGCTGATCTTTATCAATGATCTCTCGACGCCCCGCCTCTGGGTGCCCGAGCTGGAGGGGGATGTAACGAGCGGCACGTTGGCCTTTTCCGGTGAGGGATTGGTGGCCAACCTGGCCGTGAAACCGGGCGACACGGAGGGGCTACCCCATCAGGCTGGCTTAGATCCCACAGCCAATGACCCCCGCTACCTCCGGCAATGGCTAGTCAGCGATCCTATGGACTTTCCATTCGGTCGTGAACCGGCAGACCTTGATCTCCCTAAGCCGGACGCCCGCTGGACTGACCATCGTGCCGAGCGCCGCGGACTGCTCAACATTACCCGCCTACATGGCTCTAAGATGCCTGAACGACAGCTAATCTGGATTAAGGCGCGCATCCGGTCGGCCATCGATCAGCAAAAGTGGATGGACTTCGGTTTCAGCGATGAGGTATGGCTCTTCGTCAACGGCTCATATACTTATGCCGACAAGAACTACTACGGCACGCCCATCATGAAGCCTCCTTTCGGCCGTTGCTCCATTGAAAATACAGCCGTCTATATGCCATTGAAAAAGGGCGACAATGAAATCCTCATCGGCCTGGCAAACAATTTCTACGGCTGGGGCGTAGTAGCGCGACTCCGGGACCTCCATGGAATTGAAGCGCTGGAATAGCTTGTCCTGCCAAACGGCAGCCCAGCGGTGCGGCAGAAGGCGGGAAGACGACAAGTTTACCGACCCCTGCCGCCCAATACTTCGTCTACCATGCCGAATTCCCTGGCTTCATCTGCGGTCATCCAGTAATCGCGATCAGCCAACTTATTCACTACTTCGTAGTCCTGCCCGCTGTGATTGGCGATGATTCGATAAAGCTCCTGCTGTATTTTCAAGGTCTGCCGGATGCTGATGTCCATATCCGCTGCCGTTCCCTGCATACCACCAGACGTCTGGTGGATCATCACGCGTGCATGAGGCAAGGCGGCGCGTTTGCCGGCGGCTCCGGCGCTGAGCAGCACTGCGCTCATGGATAACGCGATGCCCGTACAGATTGTGGCTACGTCGGGGCCGATGTATTGCATGGTATCATAGATACCCAGTCCGGCGTAGACTGATCCGCCTGGCGAATTGATGTATAATTGGATATCTTTTTTCGCGTCGGCTGATTGTAAAAAGAGCAGTTGGGCTTGAATGATATTAGCTACGCGATCATCTACAGGCTCACCGAGGAAGATAATGCGGTCGACCATGAGGCGCGAAAACACATCCATTTGAGCGACGTTAAGCTGGCGTTCTTCAGTAATGTACGGCGTCATGGCTACAGGCATGACGTAGGCTGATGCCCGTGAAAGATAGTGATCGACATACATGCCATTGATGCCGTGATGCTGCACGGCATACCGGCGAAATTCATTGTGATTGATAGTCATAGTATACGTTGTTAACGATTAAACATAGGCGTCCCTTCACGCCCTTGAAGAGCATGCCAGCACTATTAAGCCAAAAAATCAACGGTTATCGCTGTTGGAAGATGCGTAGTACCTTATCACGGAACGCGCGATGACGTGGCGCAGTAAACAGTGTCCGGTGCATGGCCTCCAATTCATGCCGCAATCGTTGCCGGCCGTAGGCTCGGATGATATGGTAAGTCTTCCGTTGCCAGTGGACATCCTCACGTAGCGCCGGATATAAAAGGAGGCTGGCCTCAAAAAGTAGCCGCTGCTCGTCGGAGGCATGTCCAAGCAGACAATCTTCCGCCATCTGCAAACTATCCAGCAAAGTCTTCATAATGTAACGATTTTTCTTTGACCACTTGTTTTACTTTTTGTAGGCATTTAAATTTCTGAACGGTTGCAGAGCGCGTGCTTGAAAAACCGAAACGATGTGCCAGCTCCTCCATATCCAACTTTTCGTAATAAAAGGCAGTAAGCATGTCCATACACCTGCGACCTGCGGCCTGCAACAGCCGGAGAACACGTTTGCTTGACACGGTTTCATCGGCCGAAACGCCATCCGCCCAATCCGTGTTTACGTCATCGTCACCAAATCCGGCCATCAGTTGATCCAACGACGCGTATCGCTGATTTTCTTGATATCGCTTAGTCCAGAGATGCCGCACTATCCCGAAGATATAAGCCTCCTGCCCTTGCCGCAAAGTGAGTTGTCCATCGCGCATTTTCTCGTAATAAACCAACAGGGCTTCGTGGAACACGTCTTTCGCTTCTTCTAATGTTCCATCCCGCTTGGCTACATAACGAGCCACTAATGGAAAAACGCGCTTATAAAGTGCCGTCGTCATAAAGTCCTTTTACTACTATGTGCTTTTTTCATGCAAAATATCACCCAAACTTACCATTTATCCGCCACTTTTTTTGCCCCTGGCAAGCTATCAAAACAATAACGGGATTGCGCTTGTTAGCACGTATATAGTGAGCAAGTATATACCGGATGCTGCGGGCACGATTGCCACTTTTTACCGAGATAGTTAATGTCGTTATTAGGTAGACGGACCAGCTTCATTGCCATCTAAAAGCAGAAAACAATTTATTCAAATGAAAATAGCGTACATCTCCACTTGTCAGCCTCGGGAATGCGGTCTGGCCACATTCAATGAAAATTTACTGCAAGCGGTAAATCATTATCTGCCGTTTAACGCATCGGGCAGCTTTATGGTCGCCCTCAACGACTCAGATGATAAATATCAATACGACTACGACAATCGGGTAAAATTTGTCATCGCTCAGGAACACCTGGCGGACTATCAGGCCGCGGCGTCGTTCATTAATCGAAGTGGGGCTGATATGTGCTGCATCCAACATGAATTCGGGATATTCGGCGGGCGTAGCGGTGCTCACCTCCTTACGTTGACCAGCGCTTTGCAAATGCCTTATACCGTTATCTTACATACCGTCCTTGAGCGCCCGGATCCGGTTCAGCTTTTCATAACCAGGAAACTCGCCGACGGAGCGGCCAAAGTCATTGTCATGAGTAAAAAAGCCGTCCAGCTGCTGCGCGAGGCTTACCGGATACCACTGGGAAAGATCAGTTCTATCCCCCACGGTGTACCCGATTTCGAGAAGCCGGACATTCAAACCATAAAACAGCAGCTGGAGCTCCCCATCGGGAAGATACTGCTCACCTTCGGCTTGATCGGCCCCAGTAAAGGATTGGAAACCGTAATCAGAGCGCTTCCCACTATCCGCGAACAACATCCCGATGCAAAATATGTGATCCTCGGTAAAACCCACCCGGGCGTGCTGAAGCGCTCGGGCGAAGACTACCGCGATAGTTTAAAATTGCTGGCTGCCCAGCTCGGTGTGGAGAAGCACCTGTTGTTTATTTCTAAATTTGTGGATGAGCAAGACCTACACGCCTACCTGTCGGCATGTGATATCTACCTGACCCCTTATCCAAACGGGGCTCAAATCACCAGCGGGACGCTTTCGTATGCCGTGGGAGCTGGTGCCGCTGTGGTTTCTACACCATATTGGCATGCCCAGGAGCTCCTAAAGAGCAACCGCGGCAAACTCTTCAATTTCAATGACCACAGCCAGTTGTCAGCGATTGTCAATAACCTGCTCAGTAACCCCGCAGAATTGAACAAACTAAAACAGAACGCCTTCCGGCACGGACTGTCTTTGCGCTGGCCCAAGATAGGCAAGCAATATACCCAATTATTTAAAGCAAATGCCGAAACGACATCGCCTACTTTACTTACCGAAAATACGCTCATGAAGGTAACGTCGCTCACGCGCCCGCTGTCTTGGAAAACGTACTGATGGCCAAAAAAAGAGCCGCCCCGATATGTATCGAGGCGGCCGCCCCAATGGGGTTAGGGGCTATCAACCTAAACCTATGCATTCCATAGCAATTCCGATGCCAAAAACACAGACAATTGGCTATCGGTATTTTTTTTGTGTTATCTATCGAAATATGCCGTTCTTTGTTAATCGTACCGCAATAACCAAAGGTACGCATGGCCAATGAATACATTTGCAGAACAAGTCATCCACTCCAATCGAAACCTAACGTTTGCGGATCACTTACCCGACGATGTGCAGTTACTGAATCCTTTTCGGGAAAACGAGGAAATTATGTCGGTGACGGCGGCATTTTACAGCAAGTTCTACAACGACGCCCACGAACGAACATTGATTCTTGGTATTAATCCCGGCAGGCTCGGCGGCGGGGCCACAGGGATACCCTTCACCGATTCCAAACGGCTTACGCAGGTATGTGACATTCCCGTCTCGTCCATCAGTACACACGAGCCGTCCTCTGTATTTATCTATGAAGTTATCCGCCAGTACGGTGGTGCGGCGGCCTTCTACAGCCGTTATTTCATCAACTCGGTATGTCCCCTCGGATTTATCCGGTTAAATAACAGAGGCAATTGGATCAATTGCAATTACTACGACGACGAACGCCTGTTTACGACCATGAAGCCTTTTATCATTTCCAGCCTTAAAAAACAGATTGACTTTGGCATCGACACCACAAAATGTTTCATTCTGGGTAAAAAGAACGCGAAGTATTTCGAAATTATCAATGCGGAAGAAAAGTTATTTGAATCGTTTGTTGCCCTTGATCATCCGCGCTTTATTGAACAATATCGTTCAAAGCATCGCCAGGATTACATTAGCCACTATCTTCAATGCTTGGCATAGCAAAAGCGAAGCCCGTAAACGTGCGTGTTTACGGGCTCAGGCAAGTATTGATAATGCGGTTTGCCGTTTAGGGCATTATACGTTGCGTCGTGGTCGTGTCTGTTGTATCCACGGCATCACGCAATGCTCTGGCTTCTTCCTGATGATGCTTCAATGTAGGCAGCGTTTTAGACGCAAATGCTTTTAGATCGGCATTTTGTGCATCCGACGAAGCGTCCTCAAACATGGATACCACCTTGTCATGATCCTTCACCATCAGGTCGATATATTCACGGTCGAACTCAGCGCCGGACTTCTCGCGTAGCTTGCGTTGCTTTTCTACATGTTCTTCGCTGATCACCGGCGGCAGGGTAATATTGTGCTTACTGGCGATGGTCATTAACTCGTCGTTGGCCTTTTGGTGGTCGTTCACCATTTTTTGCGCAAAATCCTTGATGCGCTGGTCCGTAGCCTTCTCCAAAGCCAGCTTGCCAAGTTCCACTTCGGCTAATCCGGCATCGGCTGCCTTTACGGCAAAGTCAGCATCGCTATTGTTGGTCATTGCGGTAGTGTCATTCACATCCTGAGCCTGATCCACGCTGTCACTTGCCGTGCGCTGATTAGCATTGTTGCATGCCAACATTGCCATACTTGATATCAATACGATCATTAAACATTTTAACGTTCTCATAAGCTTTCAATTTTGATAAGTTTGTTGGATTCTATTCTATTTGATTCTATTCTATAGTTAATTGATATGCAATGGTTCTAAGGCCGCTTCACGATACCGGCTACCAGGCTCTTCCATTGCGGGTACGAAAGCCCCAGCTTGGCTCCCAGACCCACCATGGTGTTTCTTGTATTGTCGACAACCGAGTCTGTATCGGTATTGACTACTTCGTTCCTGCCGTGGTACCTGGCTATCACCCGATGGCCTTGCCGCTCAACGACAATGGTCGAACTGGCTACGTCTTTAAAAAAATGAGCGGTATCGTCGTTCAACTTCAACGGGTTATTGGTGGGCCGAAGGGTTATCGAACACCGTTCTCCCATCGGTCCATCTTCTTCCGTAATGTCTTCAACCTCCACCCAATCGTAGCCGTCGCCTGCAGACGGACCGGGACCGGGAATATCGATGCGGATCCTGTCGCCTTCCTCGGGGCGTGATTTGACAGCTTCGCCGCCATATCGGTCTGTAAGCACGAATGAAGAGACGGGCACTTCAGCAATTTGGTACCAATTGTTCACGTCAAACAGCCGACTTTTCGCCAGCAAAAAGAAATTGCTGGCACTTTGGTCGTCAGGAAGGTCGATATGCGCATCCAGATCGACCTGCTTTCCGGTATATTGAGGAGGCACCGAGGGGTCCCCCATGGTTTTACGTTGTTCTGTCATCATATCTACTTTTGGTGGTTATTAGCCGCTGGTCTCCGTTGGGTCATCTGACTGGATTTGCTTATCCCCCAGTGGATCACGCTCATCCACAGGGGGCACGTCCTCCGGCTCCATCGGACTATTCGGATCATCCCAAATCGGTTCATCATCGTCGCGCCGCGGATCCTCAAATGGAGGGACTTCCACGTCCGAGTCTTCGTCTTCGTCCTCGGGGCCGTCAATGGTGTTATCCATATTTTCTAAAATTGGATTATCATCGCCTCCCGCATCGTCACGTACAGGATACCCTTCTTCATCCAAGTCAACCCGTTCGTCTTCTGGTGTTTCGGCCAGCGCCTCATCCGTTTCGTCAAGCCGCGCATAGCTGTCCGCCGCCACCTCTGCGTCCAATTCTTCGAGTTCTCCTTTCAGCTCGCTTCGTTTGTCGCGGTATTCATCGGGTGTGTACGGGTTTTCTTCATCATAAGTTGAGTTATCATCTTCGCCATCCGGAGCGGCGGTGTCATACGGGTCGGGATGCTGGTATTCGGCATCTTCGGTCTCGACGTCCAGTTCGAAGCTATTTTCTTCTTCATTAAACCGCAGGTCTTCGCCTGTTGGTTCTCTTGTTTCGTCTGTATCCGCTACATCGAGCGGAATTACAGGCGGGTTTTTCCGATTATCTGGTATCATCACTTCTTTTTTCATGATTTAAATCACATACTGCGCCAGTATCGCATTGTGCCAGCTTTCGCGCCAATGCGTGGGATTCCTCATACAATCCTTCCGCAGGAAATGGGGTCTTTTGGACGATCCTGTTCGTTTTTGTGGTTTAGTTGTTTGCAAAAAAGCACACCTCAGCGAAGCGTCTTCATGGCTTGGAGTAATTTTTCTTGAACGGCCAGCCGCGTATCCGGGTAGTTTTGTTCATCGACCCACACTGAAACAGAAATCTTGTACCCGTCCGGTTCCAGCATACTGATGCCTATCAGGTAATTGGTATTGACTAATAAATCGCCTGCTGTACGCAATGCACCAATCAACACCTGCTTAGCATGCTCGAAATCGATTTCATACGTCACTTTCAGCTCCATGTCGAGCCGGCGCTTGCCAGCTTGGCTCATATTAATAATAACTTCGTTGGAGAGTTTGCTGTTGGGCACGATGACGGTGCGATAATCGCGCGTCAGCATGACGGTGTAAAACAACTGGATAGATGTCACTTCTCCTTCCTGCCCTTGAGTAAAGATCAAATCGCCGACACGGAAAGGCTTGAGCATGAGAATGAGTACACCGCTGGCAAAGTTTTGCAAGGTGCCCGATAGCGCAAGCCCGGCCGCAACGCCGAAGGAACCCACCAAAGCCGCAAATAGCGTCATCTGCAAGCCCATCACCTGAATGACCAAGAGAATCAGTAACACCCGTAAGGCCATGACAATCAAACTGGAAAGGAAAACTTCCAGCGTCGGATCCCAATCTTTCTGTGTAATCTTCCTTTTTACCCAACCCGAGAGCAGTCTAATCAACCACATGCCCGCAACGAGCACGAGAATGCCAAGTACAACACGCGGCGCCTGATGGATAAACCATTCGACAAACCGTGCATAAAGTCTTTCGATATCCATAAGCTTGTTTGTATGTGCCTGACCTATGCAAAAAGCCTACCCACTCCGTATATCCATCCCCTACATTCGCATATAAGCGCACTGTACTAAATACTGCATAAGAGTGTCGACATTTCAAAAAACGATGTTTTGTAATGCCGAATAGCCGGCGCCCCCATCACCAAACTACCGGAGCGCCACGCATGCCTGACTAGGCGATTTTGAGGACAAAACAGCCTTTTAAGCTGGCATGCCGCTGTCGTACAAATCATGGCACCGTCTGTGCATTCGTATATACGCAATAAACAGAGTTGACAACATAATACTAAACAGAACAATTATGGCACTGCAAGAAAATCCGCAACACCAAGAAGGACAAACCACGAAGGCAATCGAAGAACAAACCGCCAAATTACCCTCTAAACTGTTTCTCTGTGCAGCATTGGCAGCTATGGGCGTATCACTGGCGTTGAAGTGTGCAGGGCACAAACACACAGCGTTATTTGTCGGGCAATGGGCAGCACCTTTTCTATTACTGGGCACGTATAATAAAATCGTGAAAACACAGGGCCACGACCAGCAAGATAGTTAAGATGAGTCGATGGCTAAATCTGCGCAATAGGGGTGTATTGGGCAATGCCTTCCTTTTTCAAGGAGCTTATTTCATCATCACCGGGATATGGCCATTGCTCAACATGGAGAGCTTTTTGGTAGCTACAGGCCCAAAGCAAGACACATGGCTTGTGGAAATGGTGGGGCTATTGGCAGCCTCCATTGGCCTCACCTTTATTGTAGCAAGCCTGAGAAAACAGCGTCTGCCCATGCTGCTCGGCTACAGTGCCGCATTGAGTTTCCTGGTGATGGACATCCTGTATGTCGCACGCGGGGATATCAGCCGCGTCTACCTATTGGATGCGGCCATACAGGCTATCTTTATCGCTGCGATAACTTTTTTTGGAGCCCGGAAGCCTGAACAAAACAAATAACCAGCTTTCAATATGTATACATTAGGAATCAACGCAGTCTTTCACGACACAGCGGCCTGCATTGTCAAAGACGGGCAATTGCTTGCAGCCGTGGAAGACGAGCGCTTCACACGCATCAAACACGGGAAACGACCTATACCGTTTTCCACCTATGAATTGCCATTTCATGCCATCGATTACTGCTTACAGGTGGCCGGAATCCATCTGAAGGATGTTGACCAAGTGGTATATTCGTTTGACCCCTATCTGCTCATCGATGAAAATCAGGCTGCCAGCCCAAACATCGCCATCCCGTTTCACTTAAAAGACTGGGAACCGGCTGATCCACAACCCTGGGAGGGCCTCTTCCTTTCGTCTATTATCAATGCACCAGCACAACTTGTAGATGGCTATCCTCACCATCTTCAGCGACGATTCAGGGAAGCCAGCCAAGCAGACTGGGACTGGCACTTCGTTGAACATCATCTTTCCCATGCAGCAAGCGCATACCTGCCGTCGCCTTTTGAAGATGCAGCGGTGATGGTATTGGATGGCCGCGGTGAAATCGCAACCACCTCCTATCACGTAGGGCAGCAGCAAAGTTTAACCCGGATTGGCCAGGTAAACTTACCGCACTCGCTGGGCCTGCTGTACGAAGAAGTGACCAGTTACCTCGGGTTCCTCCATTCCTCAGACGAGTACAAAGTAATGGCGTTGGCATCCTACGGCAAGCCTACTTATGCAAAAGACTTCCAGGACATGATTTACTTGAGCGAAAATGGCCAATACCGCATCCAACAGACGCAGCTTGAAGCGCGCTTCGGGCCTGCCCGGCTACGACATGCTGCCCTCACCAATCATCATTTCGATATTGCCCGTTCGCTTCAATACGTGCTGGAAGAAACGGTACTGGAATTGGCATTGTGGCTGCATAGCGAAACCAAACAACGCTACTTGACCATGGCTGGCGGTGTGGCGCTCAATTGCGTGCTCAATGCCCGTATCCGTGACGATGGCCCGTTCGAAAAGGTGTGGGTACAGCCTGCGGCAGGAGATTCGGGAACGGCCTTGGGCGCCGCACTTTGGGCAGATGCCAAGCTACGCGGCGAGCGCCAAAAAGCATTTATAATGAGCCACGCCTACTGGGGGCCGGCTTATGAGGATGATGTAATCGCCGATTTCTTGGAGAAAGCAAAAGTTCCGTACACGCGAATGGAGCGCGTTGCCGAGGAGACTGCCCAGCTATTGGCGGCCAATCGCATCGTTGGATGGTTTCAGGGCGCGATGGAATATGGACCAAGGGCGTTGGGCAGCCGCTCAATCCTGGCTTCACCGGTGCTCCCGGAAATGCAAGCCTGGCTCAATGAAGTGAAGGACCGTGAAGATTTCCGTCCGGTGGCGCCGGTCGTGACCGAAGAAGACGCTCCGTTGTGGTTTATGAATGCACAGCAATCGCCCTTCATGCTTTTCGTCAATCAAGTACCCCCCGCTAGGGCAGCCTTGATACCGGCGGTAAAACATGTGGATGGCACAGCTCGCATACAGACTGTAAATCGTGAACAAAACCCGCTGTATTATGATTTGCTGAGGGCTTTCGAGCAGATCACGGGGATTCCGGTGCTGATCAACACTTCGTTTAATACCGTAGGTCGGCCTATCGTCTGCAGCCCGCGGGATGCCTTGGAATGCTTCTGGACCTCGCCGTTTGACGTATTGATTATGGGATCGTTCTTAATTTCAAAACAATATGGAAACAAAGATATCAGTGGTCATTCCCACATACAAACGGCCTCGGCTTTTGGTTAGGTGCTTGGAGGCATTAGCACTTCAAACGTTGGATAAGACAATGTTTGAAGTGGTCATAGTAAGTGACGGCCCAGACCGGGCTACCGGAGAAGCCATTGCCCGATGGTATGCCACGCAGCCGGCCGTAAATCTCCGTTATCTATCGACGCCGGCAAAAAAAGGGCCTGCCGCGGCACGTAATGCCGGCTGGATGGCGGCAAAGCACACACTTATCGCCTTTACAGATGATGATTGCGTACCCGCACCAGGCTGGCTCCAGGCGTTCCGGTGCCACTACCATGGCGAGCCTCATGTGGCCATGACAGGCCGTGTACAAGTGCCACTATCGCCACGGCCGACGGACTTCGAATGGAATACGGCCCAATTGCAGACAGCAGAGTTCATCACGGCCAACTGTTGCTGTTCCAAAGCTGCATTGCTTAGCGTTGATGGCTTTGACGAAGCGTTCGGCATGGCATGGCGCGAGGATAGCGAACTGCAATTTAAATTGATTACGCAGGGCATTCCCATTGTACGCATCGACGAAGCCTGCGTGTGGCATCCGGTGCGCCCTGCTCCTTGGGGTGTGAGTCTCCGGGAGCAAAAAAAAGGGCTGTACAATGCCTTGCTTTATAAAAAGCATCCCCGCCTCTTCCGTGAAAAAATACAGCGGCGTCCGCTTTGGCATTATTATATCACGGTATTGCTGTTTGCAGCGATGTGCGCTGCATTGGTGTTCGATTGGAGACCGTGGTTTCAGCTGGCTTTGGCCGGCTGGTTGTTCTGCGTGGCTCTTTTTACTTGGAAGCGGTTGCGCAGGACCCGTAAATCGATAAGCCATATTGCCGAAATGGCGGTGACGTCCATGCTGATTCCGTTCGCGTCCGTCTACTGGCAATGGTATGGAGCGATCAAATACCGGGTATTGTTACTTTAACCGAGAGCTGACTATGCAATTCGAAGAAATCGCTAAAATAGCTGTCTTTAGAGCCTTACAATTGGGTGATCTGCTGTGTGCAATACCGGCTGTACGCGCCATGAGACGCCATTTCCCTCAAGCGACGATTACGCTGGTAGGACTTCCCTGGGCCAAGCAACTGGTTGAGCGCTTTCCGATGTATTTTGACGCAATGGAACCTTTTCCGGGCTACCCTGGGCTTCCCGAACAGCCTTATAGCGTACAGGACATGCCCCACTTTCTTGCCCGCATGCAGACCGAACGGTTTGACTTGGCACTGCAGATGCAGGGCGACGGTACGTTGGTCAATCCACTTATTGAGCTTTTCGGCGCTACGTATACCGCTGGATTTTATACGGAGGCAAGCTATCGTCCGCCCGGTGGACTATTTATCCCCTATCCTTCGCATGTGCACGAGGTATGCCGGCATCTACTATTAATGCAGCACCTTGGCATTCCGCACCAAGGGCTGGATTTGGAGTTTCCGCTTACGGACGAAGATTATGCGGACTTTGATGCACTTGGCCTGCCAATCCAACCGGGCGAATACGTATGCATCCATCCTGGAAGCAGGGCTGCGTGGAGGCAGTGGCCGCCCATGGCTTTTGCCTATATGGCCGATAGGTGCGCCGAACTTGGCTACGGTGTTGTCATTACCGGCACGACAGAAGAAATGCCTATTGTCAGTCAGGTTGTCCGATACATGCGCCACATACCGGTTGTGGCGGCGGGAAAAACATCTTTGGGTGCCGCGGCTGTACTTATCAAGCAGGCCAAAGCCATTCTGGCTAATTGTACAGGGACATCCCATTTGGCATCGGCATTGGGAACGCCAGGCGTCATCATCAGCATGGATGGCGAACCAAACCGGTGGCGGCCATTAAATAAATCTTCATTGGCTACCATCGACTGGATTCAAACCCCCGATTTGAAGTTGGTAGAAAAAGCACTAACAAGCAAGCTGGCCCTCCCCTTGTCTATTGAGCACCATATCGATAGCGTTTGAGATCGCTTCGGTGGCCGGTAGATCTATCTTTTCTTGATACAGCGAACGATCCACATGGCGGATCACTTCGTTCCGGCTCTGAAGGCTTTTGTCCGTAATACTGTAAGGAAAAAGCGTATGCGGACAACGCCACGGCGTATGCTGGGGATTAGTAAGTGCATACAAAACCACCAACGGCCTCCCGAAAGCTGCCGCCAAATGAATGGTCGCGGTATTGACGGATACGACCAGCGTTGCCTGCCGAATGACGGCCGCAAATTCGGCAATATCCAATAGCCCTCCCGCAGAAAACGTACCCGGCCCCGACGCCCGGCTCAGGCAGTCGGTCAATGCGCGCTCATCGGAATTGCCGGTAAACACAATTTGTTTTGCAGGATGAGCAGCAAGTACACGTTTCGTCAGCTCCATCCACCGATCGACGGGAAACGCCCGTTTAGGCTCGCTGACCCCGGCATGGAAAATAACAAACGGTTGCCGCGTGTCCACGCCGATGCGAGCCAGCTTTGCCATCGCTCGAATATGAGCTTCGGCAGGTACCGCGATGGTGATCCGATCATCATTGGTGTATGCCCCGATTTGTTCTACCAAATCCAAGTCACGTACAACCTGATGCCTGATATGGGAGTAAGGTTCGTCATCCGGAACCCAGCGTGTAAGCAAATCGTAAGGATTTTCGCGACAATACGCCAGGCGGCGCGGGATACCAGCCGCCCAGGCCAGCATAGCGGTGGGCAACGGATTTTGACTATATACGGTAAAAATCACGCAACCGTCAAAAGCAGCATTTTTGAGCCGAGAAACCATTTTGCTCAAATATGCCGGATGGATTGACGATGTGTGTTTTACCCATGGGAAGTTGGCCACCAGCGTTTCATCTACCTCGGGTAGCAATGCGGAGGCGGCTGCGCCTGCCTCAGACGTAAGCAACGTAATTTTGCATCCAAAACTACGTTTTATCGCGCGTATCGCCGGACTGCTCATCAGTACATCGCCAATATTGTCTGGGCGAATGATCAATAGGTTGGTACAACTATTCCAATTATCCATAATGACTATACAATGGCGCTGTTTACATGCGTGTGTTCATAAATCCGCCGTATCAACTGGGTGGTCGATCGGTTGGCCGTCAACGGAATCAACTGCACACGGCCACCCAGCGACGCTACCAATTTGGCTTCGGGCAACTCGGCCATCCGGTAGTCGCCCCCCTTGACGAAGATATCTGGCGCCAACACCTTAATGAGTGCCGAAGGTGTGTCATCTTGTCGATGGCCGAAGACCACCAGATGATCAATACATCCGAGCCCAGCCAAGACGGACAGCCTATCGGCGAGGCCGTTGATGGGCCTCTCTGGACCCTTTAGCCGCCGGATGCTCTCGTCATCATTGACTCCAACGACAAGTACGTCACCAAGCTTTTTCGCTTCCTTCAAGTAATTGACATGTCCACTATGCAGGATATCGAAACACCCGTTTGTAAATACAATACGGCGTCCCATGCTTTTATAATAGGCACGGATTTCTTCCAGGTGCCTCATTGATGTAACCAGCTTCTGTTCGTTGTCCAACTTGGCTAAGAGCTCCAAACGCGTGCATAGCGACGTTGCATCCTTTTCAATTGCCACCGTGGCTGCGGCAGTTGCCATGGTCGCCGTGCGCCTGGCATCGGCACCCGAAAGTAAGGCCAGGGTACAAGTACTGATAAACGTATCCCCCGCTCCGCATACATGTGGGGCAGCCACCGGGATTGCTCCGGCATGAAAAATCAATTTGCCCTTTTCAAACCATAAGGAGCCGTCTTTATCCAACGTCACTACCGACCACTGCGCGCCTGTTTTCTGATAGAGGGCGTCGCCACATTGCTCAAGCAAAGCCCTCCTGTCTTTGGTGCCAGCCTCGTGTCCAAGCAGGTGAACCGCTTCTTCATAATTAGGTTTCACCAAGGTCGGAGCCAACTCCTTGAAAAGCAAAAGCCGTTTTGAATCTACCGCGATAAATTTTGCCTGTTTGCGCTTCAATTGGATGAGGCTGTCTATTACGGCGTGGGTTACCACACCTTTGTTATAGTCGGCAACGATTACACCGTCACAGGCCTCAACATGCTGTTGTAGATATTGAATCAGCCGTTGAGCCGATTCCGCTGAAATCGTCGTATCGTCGCCCCGATCAAGCCGTACCAGTGGATGGCCATCGGCCAATATCCGGGTTTTGACCAACGTCGCGCGCCCCGCTTCCCGAATGAGAAAATCAGGCGAAAACCCGGCTTCAACAGCTAAATCACATGCCCGACCGGCCTCCATATCGTCGCCGATGACCGAACAAAAGACCACCTCAGCGCCAAGTGCGCGAAGGTTGGCGGCGACATTTGCGGCACCACCCAGTACCCATCTATCCGAATGGATATCAACTACCGGCACCGGAGCTTCGGGAGATAACCGCGTACTGCCCCCTTCGATGTATTCATCAATGATAAAATCACCTATTACTACGATCTTCTTTTGCTCAAACTGTGCGGTAAATTGCCAATTATACTTTTCCATGTGAGGTGCTTTTTATAATTAAGTTTGCGGCTTGCGTAAAACTATCAGCGATGTATGAAGGCCGCTGGTGTTCGTTCAACACATTCTTCCGCTCGCGCCGAAGCCCATCGATCAATACGGTTTTACAGCCTGCCCGGTTACCTGCTTCCACGTCATCGAGGATATCCCCTACCATCCAAGAGTCGCCGAGGCTGATGCCGTAGGTTGCCGCCGCCTGCAATAACATGCCGGGCATGGGCTTGCGGCAGCGGCATATACGCGTGTATGACTTGACGGTGCCTTCCGGATGATGTGGGCAATAATAAAAGCCTGACAATACCACGCCGCTGCTGCTGAGTAACTGCTGCAGTTTTTTCTCCACCCCCAGGAGTGCCTCCTCCCTGAAATAGCCCTTTGCTACGCCTGCCTGGTTGGTTACTACGAAAAACGAATAACCCAAAGTGCCGAGTTGCCGTAGGCCATCAGCCACACCCGCCAACAGTTCGATTTTAGCGGGGTCTGCGTTATAGGGGACGTCCCGGATCAGTGTGCCGTCCTTATCCAAAAATATCGCTTTTTTGCTTGGCATGATGATGTTTAAGTTTCCCATTTTGCTGGTGAGGCAGATCAATAGCCTGCACCAAAGATGAAGAGTGCCCGGTTGCCTCTTGCGAGGCGGCGTAATCGACCAACCGGTGCTCCACGATCGTGCAAAGCAGGTGAATGATATGGAGATGCAATTCCTGGATGCGTTGTGTGTTGCCGGAAGGCACGATGACATTGATATCTCCTTTTGCCGCGGCACGGCCGCCGTCATTGCCCAATAACGTCATGCATACCAGTCCCAATTGCCTGGCTTTATCCATAGCCTCCAGGATATTGGGGGAGTTGCCGCTGGTGCTTAGGCACAACAGGATATCACCTGGGCGACCATATGCTTCTACCTGCCGAGCAAAGACATCGTTGAAACCGATGTCATTGGACCAGGCCGTCAGCATGGCCATATCTGCCATCAAGGAAATAACCGGCAGCCCCACTCTGTTCGGCAGTTCAAACCGTCCAAGTAACTCGGCGGAAAAATGGAGACTCTCCGCTGCGCTGCCACCATTGCCGCAGACGAGCACCTTGCCTCCCTTGGCAAATGTCTTTGCCAGCACCCTTCCCGCCCGCAACACGTGATCGGTAAGACCATCGGCAGACAATCGGAAGAGGTCTGCTGCTTCTTGAAACGCCTGGGCAATGGTCTGCCTTTCATCATCCGCGGTTTCGAGCCGTTGGCTGGTCAGCTTGCGGTATACGTCGTCCATCTGCTGTGCTACCTTTTTCCATGTAAAGTATTCGTTTACGCGTTTTATCGCATTGTGTCGCATGTATATCCTTAAATCGTCATTCTTAAGCACCAACTCCAGTTTTCGGGCGAGTGCTCCCGGGTCTTTTGGCCGCACCAAAAATCCGGTTTTGCCATTGGCCACGCTATATTGGATTCCGCCTACCTTTGCACCAATCACGGGCGTGCCACACGCCATAGCTTCCAGGGGTGTGATGCCAAACGGTTCATACCAAGGGGTAGATACAAACACATCGGCCGCAGAATAAAAATACTTAAGCTGCTCTCTACTCTTCCGTCCTTCAAATATGATGGCGTCGGCTATCCCCAGCGAAGTAGCCATATCCATCAACCGCCGGTATTCGATGTCGGCATGAAGGTGCGGTTTTTCGTATTCGCCCCCCACAATGACCAACTGCGCATCTGTCGCTTCTTTGCGCAACTGCGCTAATGCCTGAATAACCGTATCAATGCCCTTACGTGGCACCATTCTACCCAGTTGCAGAATGATTTTGCGCGTGGGATGCAAGTCCAGTAGCATTCTTGCGTACGCCTTGTCGATGGGATGAAATTCGTGCGGACTGAAACCGCAGGGAATCATCGTTATTTTTTGAGGGTCGGCTTGGTATAATTGAATCAAATCCGACTCATCCTGTGGGCACTCAGCGATGATACCATCTGCGGCCTGCATGATCTGGGTTTCTATTTCACAACGCTCTTCGGGAAATCTGTCGGTTTCCCGTTGATGCATCAACCTTACTTTACCCAGGGCATGGAAGGTGACCACAAAGGGAATAGCATGACGCTCTTTGAGTTTCATGGCTACATAACCCGACATCCAGAAATTGGCATGCACCAGCGCATATTGCTTTGGCTGCCGCGCTATAAAGGCTTCCATGGATTGCGTAAACCTATCCATATATTGAAACAGTTCCTCTTTCGGCAAGGACTTAGCCGGGCCGGCTTCGATATGTATGATACGGACATCAGACAACCATTGCACCTCCATGGGCAACTTGGGATCGTCCCTGCGGGTAAAAACATCGATGGAATATCCAAGCGTAGCTAATTGCCGTGCCAGTTCGCCCACGTAAATATTCTGCCCTCCGCTATCGACACCGCCGATCGCCGCCAGCGGCGATGCGTGTTCACTAATTAATGCAATAGTCTTGTTCATGATTGTATGTGCTAGTAGCTATATGATGTTTTTGCCGTTGCTTGCCCCGCTATGGCCCGAAGAAACAGCGCCTCCCACTCGTGTACAAACCGTTGGATACTGAATTTCTCCAGCGCGTAGCGGCGGGCATTGGCACCCATGGTTTTTGCAACCTCCTTATTTTCCAGCAGAAACGTCATCCGATCGATCAACTGCGCTGGATTTAGATCAAGGAAGCCATTGTAACCATCCCGGATATGCCGCACCATCTCGGTGGTGGCCAGTCCGACAATGGGCATTCCGTATGTCATGGCCTCGCAGACTGCTAAACCCATGCTGGTATAGCGGATGGGGTTGAAAAAAAAACGGTACCGACCGGCAAAAGCAGGCAATTGGGGGTGCAATATTTCAGACAGTCCGTATGGCTCGGTGCCCATCCCGACCAGGTCGAGTGGCACGTACTTGCGCATTTCAAGGAAAAGATCAAATCCGAGCATACGCCCACGATCAGGCAGGTTGTTGATGACCACAAGACCGCGGTTAAGTTCGCCGCTGTACGTATACCCTTGATCAACAACCCCGTGCTCGATGACCTGTGCATCCGGCTGACCATTATCCCACATCAACTTATTGAAATGAGTCACATGAACCAGCATGACATCACTTCCGTAGGTGATATGTTTGGTGTCGGTGGGGTGCCCCCATGGCGGATCGTGCTGAAGGAAGATTTTCGGCAATGCCCGTTGGCGTGCAGATAGTACCTCATACTGGTCATTCTGGTAATTATTTGCCGTTTGAAACAGGATAAGATCGAAATCAAGCGATTGCAAGTCTTCTACATTTACTTCATGCACATTCGGACCAAATGGAAAGGTGGTGCCCCGTCCGTAATAACCCGGTGTGCGATCGCTGTTTACTGGAATGTAGAGGTCGTAGTTGCCCTGTGACAGGTAGTACAAGTAGCTTCCGTGTATATGCCATGTAAAAATGCGTAGTCGTCTATTGTTGCCGTTCATGCTGTCGCTGTTAATCGTATAGAAACACTTGTATGCAGAAACACTTGTATGTGACACCCGTCCAACACCGTACGGTATTGCATACATGATAAAAGCGAATCATATCCAATAGTATAATCGGTTCAAGCTATATACCACGGCACCTGAGCGCACCTAATTTTTCTGGCGAGCGCCGAACCACACCACTGTAAATCACTTATAACGTGCACCTTACAACCAACAACAATATACCTTTGTCCCGGATGGCCCCATTGGGATTATAAAATCATTTTGCTGAATAGTTTAGTCTGCCATTCTTCGATGTACTAAAAAGCAAACTTTTTGTCGGCTAACGGAAAGTATGTTAAAAAAACTAAAACCTTTCTAACGGTTGAAACGTATACCTCTACGATTAACATCGTGTTTATAAGTTTAAAGAACGAAGGTAAGATTATGGAAAATTCAGCAAAAATCATTTGGGCCTCGCCTCAAACACTCGCCCGTGACGGCATTATCGCACTTTTGGATCAAGAGCCCGATTTTACTTTTGCGGAAATTGTTTCCAAGCGGGAGGATATTATACCAGCGCTTTCAGCCAGGCCGGCAACAAACCTGTTGGTTGTTGACCACGTTTTTCTTGAAGAAGATCAGCGGTATTTAGCTACATTAAAAAAGATAGCTTCGCACATCAAAGTACTTGTGTTATCAGGTATTGAATATGACGAAGATATCCTGAGTTTGATGAAATCCGGGGCGGACGGCTACATTGTAAATGAAGCGAACAAGGATGAATTGGTCTTTGCCATCAAACACATCCTGGCTGGCAATACATACATTTGCACAGCCCTGTACCTCAAGGTACTGGAATCGATGGCGGCGACAGATTTCGGGAGGAAAGGACAAACCGTGGAGTTTTCTCCCCGGGAGGAGCAAATCCTCAAACTAATCTTAGAAGGGTATTCAAACCAAGAAATTGCCTACCAGTTATTTACCAATAAACGCACCATCCTGAAATACCGCGAAAGCCTACTTCAAAAAACAGGAGCTCCCGACATTGGCACGGTCATCCGCATCGCGCTTCAGCAGGGCGTGCTGAACTAATAAGGCTGTCTGAGGCAAATAAATGCAGTTGATCATGGAAAAATTGGACGACATCTTCGAAGTCAGCCTGGCAGGTGAACAGTTTGAAGGCAGGCAGTTGACGATAAGAGCCGAGCAAACCACCGATGGCGTGCCGGTCTACCACTGTTATGATGAAGGGGCTTCCATTGCGCAATTACGGCAGGAGACATCGGGCGAATGGACACAGCTTTGGGGTGATTTGCAACCGGATACCGTACAACAACTTGGCGAAGCCATAGCCAGTTATAACCACCAAGAATAAATTCCAGTTGAATTGGCTATGGGCACGATTCATATCGGCACCTCCGGTTGGCATTATAAACATTGGAAGGCCGTCTTTTATCCGGAAGGTTTGAAAGACGCTGACCAGCTCGCTTTTTATACCCAGTCGTTCGATACGGTAGAGGTAAATAATTCATTTTATAGGCTACCTATCGAACGAACATTCCGCCAATGGAAAGAAACCGTTCCTGATGGATTCCTTTTTGCTGTCAAAGCAAACCGTTACATTACGCACCTTAAAAAATTTCACGAAGTGAAAGCGTATACCGCTGGTTTTGTTGAGCGTGCATTAAATTTAGGCGAAAAGCTGGGGCCTATCCTGTTTCAATTGCCCCCTTTCCTGAAAGAAAATACTCGCTTGCTAACAAATTTCGTGGCGGAACTGCCCAAAGGGCCACGCTATACCTTTGAATTCAGGAATCCGAGCTGGTACCAGCAGCAGGTCTATGAAGTCTTGAAGGAGCACAATTGTGCTTTCTGTATCTATGAACTTGCCGGGCATTTATCCCCGCTCGAAATAACAGCTGATTTTGCATATGTCAGACTGCACGGGCCGGAGGGTAAATATCAGGGAACTTATACTGATGACAAACTCGCTTCATGGGCGGCCCAATGCAGGACATGGCTTGAAGCCGGTGTCGATGTCTTTTTTTACTTCGATAATGACCAGCACGCGTATGCACCAGCCAACGCAAAAACACTCCGAGAAATGACGGCTTGATTTAGTTGAAAAACTTCCACTGTAAATAAGCGCATAGCCCTTCCAATTCCGGAAAAATGCTAAAGGCGTCGACCCCCAAACTGTGCAAGTCATCCACGATGGCTTCTACGGCTGATTTGGGCACCTTGATCTTAGTCATTTTGGCCCGGTAATCTGCAATTTCTTCAAACCGATACCGATGTTTTAGCGCTTCGGTTGAATGTACGGAAAATACGCCCGATTGATTATTGATGCGTTGCTTGATAATACGCGGTCTGAACAATTTACTTTCCTTGATGTCAAACGGATGCTGGTCTTGCTCGTTCGGCAGAAAATCTTCGGCTTCAGCCGTGAAGACCCAGACGATGGCATGTGACCCGGCCGTCTGATCAGAAAGTGCCGAGCTTGCAGCAAACCACAGCGCTGCTAAGGCGTTGTTGGTCCAATCGAGAAACCGCGTAGGAAGGCCATAATGTTGTCCTAACGTCAGATAATCCCAATCATTTCTTACCTGAAACGGCTCTATCAGCAATGGGTTGGCACGTTTAAACTCATCGAGCATAGCCTGCTCCATCGCTAACAGGCTTCCCTCGCGCGGCTTCAACCTTAAAATCTTTGGAATAAGCGGCGTGTCGGTCGCTTGCCCCCGGTATAAAAAATCACGCTGCGTACCGGCGTCCAGGTGTTTCTGTTTTAAAGCCTTGATGCATAACATGTAGTCTGCCAACGTGGTTATCTCTTTTTCCATCTGGCGCTGTTGAATCGTTGTATCCTGCTTTTCCTAAAATACTGCCAAACAATTTGTGTCGGCCTTTCCGGAGAGGGTGCTCGTGTACGCTGCTTCGGACGGATTAAAATAGGGAATGAAAGTCAGCAGAAACAGACATCCATACCAAGAAAAAGGACACTTGCCGTTGGTGCTGCAGGACGGTTAAAGCACTGAACGGAAAAAAAACGGCCATCGATGGCATCAATGACCCCAGCAGCAACGATGCCCTCGATATCGGCATAAAAAATGAACTGCATTAGTCGAACCAAATGAATTAAACATCATGGCAAACAAAGCAAAAAACAATTCGAACATGCCCAACGCGCATCTGCACGAATTATTTGTAGACGAACTGAGAGATGTATTAAGTGCCGAGAAGCTTTTGCTTAAAGGGTTAAAGACCATGTCCGGAAAAGCAAATAGCGAAGGCTTGAAAACTGCGTTCGAAGAGCACTACGCCCAGACGGAACAGCATATTGAACGGCTAAAAAAAGTTTTCGCTTCAATAAACCTTTCACCACGAGCAAAAAAATGCAAGGCTATGGAAAGCCTATTGGAAGAAGCTGAAGAAATTATCGAAAACTTCGAGGACGCCCAAGTGCTGGATGCTGCACTGATTGCAGCTGCCCAGAAAGCAGAGCATTATGAAATTGCCAGTTATGGATGCTTGGTCACTTATGCCAATCTAATGGACCACCAAGAGGCTGCCGATCTGCTTAACCAAACGTTGGAAGAAGAGAAAGATACCGATGCAAAGCTCACGGAAATTGCCATGGAAGAAGCAAATGTGACGCAGTGATGCGCCGATAGCAAAAAAACACATGTTCCCTGCCCCCTTTGCGTCATCCCCATGGCTAACACACAAGAAACACCATATTCGCAAAGCGGGGCTCTTTTCTTTTTCTTAGCCTAACCGCAGCTTCACTTCTCCAAGAAAGGTCTTGATATCAAATGGTTTACTGATGAATCCATTGGCCTTTTCGGCTCGGTGATCGTGCTGGTAATCATCATATGCAGACATCAGTAAAATAGGTATCTGGCTGGTTGCCTCATCGGTTTTCCATGCTTCGCAAATATCCAAGCCATTACCATCTGGCAGCATGACGTCAATGATCAGCAAATCCGGCGACTGCTGCCCTGCATGCTGTTTAAACGATGCGATGTTGCTAAACACGGCAACATCGTATCCTTGTTCCGTCAATAAGAATACGATAAGCTCGCCAATATCGATATCGTCCTCTAAGACATGGACTGCTTTTTTCATGCCTCGCAAGTTAGAAAAATTGGCTATTAATTACAAGTTAATCGAATTTATTGACCTCTGGGTATGGAAAAATAAAAGGTTGATCCTTTCCCCAATTCGCTGTTTACGCCGATATGGCCACCGTGGCGCTCAATAATTTCTTTACTTAAATATAACCCAAGTCCAAGGCCAGTCATCTTGGAGGTGCCCTCTACTTGGTAAAAACGGGTAAACACCTTTTCCTGTTGATCCCGGCTCATCCCCATCCCTTCATCCTTGACCTGTACACTCACTTCATGTACAGACGATTCGAGCGCCACATAGACGTTGTTTGCATCAGGAGAGTATTTTATGGCATTGGTGATGAGGTTGATGATCACCTGTTCCATGCGCTGCCGATCAGCGACTACCGTATAGTCTCCACGGACATTATTGACAAAGATTGTATGTGTTTGGCTGCTGAAATGGAAGGTTTCGACTACATCAAGAACCATCTCGCTCATATCGAAACGCTCAAAATGAAAACTTAATTTGCCCGCCTCGATTTTAGAGATATCCAGTAGTTCGGCGATAAGCGCATTTATACGTTCCAGTTGCTTCAGCGCTTTCGTGAGAAAGCGACGTCCAACTTGGTCGATTTCGGACCTTTCAAGAATTTGGAGGTACCCTTTAATCGTCGTCAATGGCGTTTTGAGTTCATGGCTTGCCAATGCGATAAACTCATTCTTTTTAAGATTCAGTGCATTTACTTCTTCCAACAAACGGGCGTTGTCCAGTGTCACGGCAACCAACAAAGCGATGCTCCGCATCATGTCTTCGTCTGCGGTCTTAAACACGTCGGATTGTGCATAACCGAAAAACATGGCCCCAATCAGTAGTTTGTCGCCAGATCGGATAGGGATGGCTAAGCAATGCCGTATACGGGGAGCCTTGGCCCCTTCTTTTGTGTCAAAAAGAGACAGCACATGTGCCGCCTCACACACATCATCAAACTTTACAACATCTTCGCCTGCAAATATGGCGTGAATAATCCCTTCGTCTAAGTGGAGGTTGTAATATTCGTTGTTATTTCCATGTGCAGCCACGGCTACTGACAAGCTTGTATGCCCCTGGTCGTCCGAAATCCGGTAAAAGCAAAGCCCCACATCTGCGGAAGCGAGGTGTGTCGTCGAGTCGATCACCGTCTGGATGATGGAATGCGTGTCGAGCTTTTCGGAAATCACCTTGCCGATAGCGTGAAGCGTTTCCAGTTTTTGCGCGTGGAACTGAATGGTCTGTTCCCGTTGGATTTTATCAGAAATATCTCTTGCTATTTTTGATGCTCCGATAATTTGACCTTGCTTGTTACGCATTGGGGATATGGTGAGCGAGATGGGGATTTCTTTGCCCGATTTGGTCACCCGGATGGTTTGGTAATGGTCTACCTTCCGCCCCTCGCGGATCTCCCGTATAATGGTTTCTTCTTCGCTACGGAGATAGGTTGGGATAAGCGTGTAAATCGATTTACCGATAATCTCATGCTCACTGTAGCCAAAAATACGTTCCGCTCCTGCATTCCAGCTGAGGATTGTGCCATCAAGTTTTTTGCTGATAATGGCATCGTCAGATGACTGTACAATTTCGGAGAGGGCGGCCTGCCTTTCCTCATATTGCTTGTAATGCGTAATATCCACTAAGGTGGTACATACACCGATACACGCTCCCGCCGCAGTATGGATAGGCTTCGGGAAAACCAGCACAATCCGTTGTGTGCCGTCTGAACGCTGGATGACTATCTCTTCACCGGATACTCCCTCCTGCCCAATCACTGCCCGGGCCATGGGAGATTTTTCTAAGGGCATCGGGCGTCCGTCAACAGATGAGATCGCAAACGCCCCCGACCATTTCTCTTTACCAATCTCAGGTTCGCGCCCCCAAAGCGCTATCGCCGCATCGTTAACCACTGTTACAAATCCTTCGACATTACAGATATAACTTGCTATTGGGGAGGCAAAAAACAAATCCCTGAACACAACATTATCAACTTCGCTATACACTTTTTTCATCCAGACAGGTAGTTTACACAATGAATAGTCCGCCAGTATTTTGGACTTACCTTGCGTTATCAACAAAAATACAATTGTTTTGACACATCTCAATATTTTAGCCGATTAATTATGCATCAAATCAGGATGGCCACCGGGTGCCAGTGGCTTTGAGTTTCTGGAAAGCGATAGGAAAAGGTCTCGATTAGTTGTTGCTAAGCAAACTGATGGCCTTTATACAACTGTTTATACTGGCGGTAAAATGTCGATAACTCCGCTTTTTGGCTGACAATTAGTTTTCTCGCCGTGGGGAATAGCCCCTCTTGTCGTTCTGCGTATTGGTAAGCTTTGAGCAATGCTCGCTCGCCTGTATTGAAAAATTCATAAATGGACAACGAATTGCCGTTCTTGGCGAACGTGGCTTTGACAACATTCCAAGCCCTGAGGATCGTCCCCGACGGTTTACCTTTTGCCGGAAGGTCATGTGCCAGCGCCACGAATTCCAGCTCCAGATCTTCCTGCAAACGTTGCCCCTGCGCGATAATCTGCTCAAAAACCCTATTCAACTCATCGTCCGCCCTGTCTGCTGGCCCTTCGAGTACCGCTTGGTAACTCCAAATGCGCTGCCCATTCACTTCTATCAGATCATTGAGCACTTCCAGTGTTTTTGTTAGCTGATCCATATCGCAGCGGCATACGTTTTATATTCAGGAAACAGCGGCCAGCGGCTGTTCCACAGGTTGTCCTTGAAGCCTTCCAAAATGTGCGATCCAATCGCGCGCGGCGATGACCTCTCGTTTTTGCCTATTGATGACTAACCTTAAAGCAGGTTGCAACCCGTCTGTGCCTTCAACGCTATGGTACGCTATGAGCAATGCATTCTCTCCAGACTTACACTTATCTAATGAATAACTCGGCATTTTGCTGGAAAAAACCGCTTTCACCACTGACCATGCCAGACCGAATCTACCGCCGACCACAAGCTGCGTCTCAGGTAATCCCCAATTGGCACCGATGTCGAGCAACTCCTGCCGCATGTTGATACTTTGCTTAATAAAGGCCTCAAAAAGAGTCGTCAAATGTTGTTCGTCTGGTGTAAGTCTATTAAGCAGGGCTTCATAACCATTGATTCGTTCGCTATGGAATGCCACCAAATCCCGGAGGCATTCCACTGTTGTTTTTAGGTTTTCCATGTACGTGTTGATTATTTATTTTATGCAATATCACTCGACCTTCTCCCGGTCTCTCAATTGCTTGATTTGATCATGCGACGCCAGCAACTGCGTTTTCTGGCTGGAGATTAGCGCCTTTGCTGCAGTGGATATTCCTTCTTCCTCTTCTGCCTGCCGATAAGCCTTTTGCGCTGCATCCTCGCCGTACTCACAGCTTTCCAACACGGCCAACCGGTCATCTACGGCAAACACCTGTTTGACATCCATCCATGCACGGTAAATTTTGCCGGATGCGGTAGTTTGGTCATCCACCCGATTTTCCCACGCACTGATATGCTGCTGCAGCTCGGTTTTGAGCCGTTCGCTTTGCTCGATGAGACTGCTAAACAACGCCTTAAGATCCACATCGGCAACTGGCAATTCAGCGATAGCCTTTTCGTAGCCGGCTATCCGATCATTGTTTATTTTAATTAGATCATTAAGTACTTCTGCCGTTTTTTTCAAATCTTCCATTTTTTACGCTCCTTTCTTTTCTTAAGCCAAACTTTTATGGCCGCTATAGGCCTTTTCTATGGGGTTGACAATTGATGACCAAAATTTGTTTGAAAAATTTCGGATAATCGTTAACTTAGTGAGTTGTACCGTGCGTAGGGCCGCAGGGCGTTACCGATAGCTGATATGATATCCGGATGGATTTCATCGTCGACCACTTGCCAGGCCCCCTCCTTTTCAAGGATGACAAACGAGTCTTTATCCGGCGTGATGATTCGCCACCCTTGCTCGCCATTATAATCCTCGGGTTGGGCGAGCAAACTAAGCTGCTCGCCGGTGATGGGTTCTTTAACCTTAATTCGCCTCATAATCGTATCCCCCTGTATAGCTAAGCTTCCAACAATTCTGCAATTTCAGGTGTTAATTGCCCTTTGACGTGTTCGTATTCTCCTGGCGATACATAGTCCTTTATAACACGGAATACCGCGGCAGCGCCGTCCTTCGGATTGCTACCGAAATCACGACCTGGTGTAGGGCTATTTGCGGTGATTTCCTGTAAGAAATCATCCATCGTCGGTGAATCACGTCGTTCCTTGCTGATATTCCAGCCATTGACGTATATGGCTTTCAGCACCATAGGCAGCTCAGATATCAAATGCATTGATTCTTCTACCGTTATCCGGTCACGTAATGCTTGAAATACCGCCTGTACCACGCGGAAAGCATGCTGCCGGTCATCCGGGGTTCCTAACTGTTCGGCTACTTTTTTTAAGAAAAGATTTCCCTCGTGGGCATACTGTTCAAAATGATTTTCCATGACTACATTCCTCCTTTATACGGACTGATAATACGATAACCATTCCAACCGGACCAAGAAAAACAGACTTACCTATCAGCGAAGCCACAAGTAGGCCAAAGGGGATGCTCAATACGCTTTTGTGTACATGATGTTGTTTTTTGTATACAATTCAGCTGGTATTAACTTCGTGGATAGGTTTCCTGTTTCATATAGAAGGTTCCCAAAAAGAAAATAAGGCGTAAAATTTTAAATGAAAACCAGCGGATTAGCCGACTTAGCAACGTCGTCTTAGCCGCAAAATCACTAGGATTGACCCGTGTGCAATGGTTTTGCATAATGTACTCCAGCTCCCCGATTGTCTGCCGCACGAACGATTTTCCCTGTACATCCAAATTCAATTCTACACTTACACGGGCACTCAGATCATTCACATTAAACGACCCAATAGTCAACCATTCGTCATCGCAGGTAGCAAGTTTGCCATGCAGCATATTGCCCGTATATTCGTATATTTCTACACCGTGTTGCAAGAGCCATTCGTACATGGAACGCTCAGCGTCTTTTACCAAGGGGACATCCATGCGGCTGCAAACAATTAATTGTATCGTCACGCCACGCTTTACAGCCATAGTGATATCCCGCCTGACCGTAGCTCCCGGCAAAAAATAACTGGACAGCAGAATTACCTTCTTTTTGGCTTTGCGGAAGATCGCTTTATAGGTGCGGGTGATATCGTATTTGCGGCGCACCCAGTCGTTGCGGCGTATACGGACAGCACCTACGTGCTCGGAACCAAAAGCTATCTCGGTATCGGCAGGTCTGCAACGCTCTGGTACGCTTTTCATGCGCTGCAAGTTTTTCCACATCGCCCAGCACAATTCACACAACCTCACGGCGACCTCTCCCTGCACGCACAGGGCGAAGTCCAGCCAAGCCGGTTTCCCCGGCTTATCATTGTACCGGTCGCCAATGTTGGTCCCCGTAACCACCGCATAACGAGCGTCCACAACGAGCACTTTCTGGTGCATCCTGCGGCCAATATAAAAACGCTTACTTCTGAACAGCGGCTCAAAAACACGGAAATGTATCCCATTTTCAACAAACTGGGAAATAAAGGTCTTTTTCAGCGCCTGTGATCCGTAGCCATCAACCAATAGATAGACCGCCACTCCCCGCTTTGCCGCGGCAATTAAGGCGTCAGCGACCAACTGCCCCGTTTCATCCGCCTCATAAATGTACACCTGCAAGTGAATGCTTTCCTGTGCGTGTTCGATGAGTTGGACCAACAAGGAAAAAAAGGTTTTACCACCGGTAAGCAGCCTCACTTGATGATTGGGAAGATAGTCTTGGTAGTTGCGCGTCGTGTTGTCTGGCATTTTAGGGTTATCTGCGTTCATGCTACCTAACAAATGGGGCGGACGGTTGTTTTCGCGCCAAATTTGGTTTGGACTTTGTAAAACATGTTATAAAAAACTTCACGGCCATGGCTAAAGATCACGGAAAACAAATCAAGGACGACGAAAAGTATGAAGCCTTGAAAGAAAAGGGAATGAGTAAAGAAAAAGCCGCCCGCATTGCCAACACACCAGATGCCGGCAAAAAGGGCGTTAAAGCTGGAAAACTAGACGAGCGGACAAAGGGTGAATTGATACAGGAGGCAAAAAAAATCGGTATCACGGGCTATTCTAAGCTCAACAAGAAAGACCTTATCGACCGGATAAGAAATCACTAAAACCGATTGATGGACGCCGCACCAGTTTCCGAAGGCATTTTACTTTTGGGGACAACCCATACTTCCCCGCCGAAGCGCAAGACGAGTTCGGCCAGATCGTCCAACACGTCATCAACCGGATGATCCGTCTCATCCGTATGATAAAGCACATTATTGCGATCGACAATGCGTCCCCTGATGACGCGATCCTCTTCGAGCAACACGGCTGCGACCTTGCCATCAAACGCATCCTTTACGATTTCATCGAGCTGATCGGCCCCTAACCGCTTGGTGGTTGCCTGCCTGTATTCACCAATGATATCCTCCAGGCGTTTGTCGTAGTGAGGCGCAAACACTTGCCAAGCGGCTTCCCGAAGCTCCTTTTCAGATAATGCAGCTGCATTCGTCTTTATCCCTTCTTCCAATAACTGTTTATTTCGGCTTATTCGTCTGAAAATGTGCTGATGCTCGGGAAGTGACGCCAATATAAGTGGAAGTCGCGTAGGAATTGAATATTTAGCCATAACTGCCCGGTCAACCGCCCGAAAAAACTGCTCAATATCGTTATCCAAATCTGTTTTTTTTAGCCCATGGTTTTGCGCCGTATCCCATTTTTTTCCGGTAGCCGTACGATAAGCAGCCAGCGTGGCGTGCAGATCACGCAATTCGTGATCCAGTGCATCAATCATGGATTCGGGTATACTTTCCTCCGATAAATCGATCTCATCCAGTTGATATCGGTCTCCTTCGAATAGCTGCGCTGTATTGGTGGTAAGTACCAGCACATGATAGCGATCATTGCTTTGCAAGTATTTCAACAACGGCTTTGTATGGGCGCTATCTGCCACGACAGCCAATGGTTGGACTTTTTTCCGCAATCGATACACATCAAACGACTCACGCGTAGCAAATACGGCCAACCCTTCTCTCGTATGTTGCCAAAACTGGTAATCTCCGGCCAATGCCTCAAACTCGGAAAATATGTTTTGGATAGCCTTATCTCGTACGTATTCTGCCCTGACCGGCTCAAATTGTTGTACCAGTTTCTTAAACACATCAGGGTCCTGCGCATTGTCAGGATGTGTGCGATGGGTAGGCATATACAGGGAAAAAACAGGGGGTTCATGATGCCCCAGCAGTGTATCGAGTTGCTTTTCAGTTAGTGTTGCCATAATTCTTTCTTTAAGCGTTCAACAAACAATAGGCAGTCAATGATGACTACTCTCATACGGTAAACAGCCATCTACGCCAATTGTTGGACACCTTGCGACAAAACATTTTATCCATAGGGATGTATATTTCATGGAACTTTGACAGTTATCGGCTGACATAAAAAATGAACGTTATAGACATCATATTGGTCCTCGTGGTGCTATTTGCCCTGTGGAATGGCATTTCAAGAGGTTTTTTGATTGGGATAGCCAGCTTAGTTTCGTGGGTCGGAAGCCTTGTGCTGACGTTTTGGCTATATCCTTATTTGGCCCGTTTTGTTGAAGTGTACATCATGGATAATGTCTGGACGGTACCGTTGTCTTTCTTAACGACGTTGCTGTTTACAGGCACTATCCTGTCGTTACTGGTGAACCATATTGTACAGCGGATTCCTCAAGCTGCACACACAAATTTGCTGAATAGGTGGTTGGGCATTATTCCGGGCTTTATAACAGGCATACTCTATGCAGCGGTTATTGCGACGTTGTTGTTGTTATTCCCGTTATCCGCGGCGCTCACCGCCCACACACGTGAGAGTGTGTGGGCGCAACGGTTGACCGCAGGTTTGGAACAGGTTGAGCAACCATTTGCGCCGGCGTTCCAAAAGGCGGTAAACCGCTCAGTGAACAAAATGACGATAGCTCCTGAATCTACCGAGCGTGTACGTTTGCCGTTTACCGTCGCCAACCCAACGCCACGGCCTGACTTGGAAAGCCAGATGCTTCAACTCATAAACGAAGCGCGGAAAAAGGTGGATCTATCACCCTTACAGCATGATGAAGAACTTACGCCCGTAGCTCGTGAACATGCAGCAGATATGTTTGCAAACGGCTATTTTTCGCATATCTCACCGGATGGCAGCACCCCTTTTGATCGTATCCGCCGGGCAAAGATCACGTTTCTTGCCGCTGGCGAAAACCTGGCGCTCGCGCAAACCTTGCCGTTGGCCCATGAAGGACTTATGAACTCGCCAGGGCACCGCGAGAATATCCTCCGCCCCGCGTTTGGCCGCGTTGGCATAGGCGTGCTTGACGGCGGCGTATATGGTTTGATGGTGACGCAAAACTTCCGCAATTAACGGATTCAATGACATGGATTGGGAACGTATCTTTCTCCACGAAGTCGACGGCCATTTTGCCTTGGAAGTTGTATTTCGTACGGCGTTCATGTTTATCGTTGTTATGGCCGTGCTGCGGCTATCGGGAAAACGGGGCGTACGGCAATTGTCGGTTTTTGAATTGGCAATCATCCTGAGCTTGGGATCAGCAGCCGGCGACCCGATGTTTTATGACGATGTGGCTATCGTGCCCACTGTGCTGGTGTGCGCCACAGCAATTGGCTTGTACCGCCTGATTACTTGGTTGATGACCAAAAATGAGCGATTTGAGCGGCTTCTGGAGGGACAGCCGGTGTATATTGTAGAGGATAGTATCCTGATCATTAAGGACGAGGCTAAGGACAGCCTTTCGAAGGATGAATTTTTTGCTGAATTGCGAGACAAGGGTGTTGAGCACCTTGGGCAGGTCCGAGCAGCTATTTTGGAAACCAACGGAAGCATGAGTGTATTTTTTTATCCGGAGGACGAAGTGAAATACGGGTTACCGATCCTGCCGCATGCCTATCGCAAGCATTCGGATCTTATCAAACAAGCCGGCTTGTACGCCTGCATATATTGCGGCACGTTACAGCAATTGCCGCCAGGCCGCCATCGCTGCAGTCGTTGCAATCGTCATGACTGGGTGTTGGCCATTAATACAAGACGGGTAAGCTAACCTTTTTTCGGTTAATTCAGCGTCACGCGAAGCCCGTCATGTGCATAGGGATAGTCGATTTGCTCACGGTTTCGGAACATTTCTGTACCGAAGTGAGTAAGCAAAATTCGCTTATGGGTCAATTGATCGGCATAGGCCAGCAGGGTCTTATAATTCATGTGCCCTTTTGCTTCCGAATGGTAGTCATTGCATTCGCAGATGAATAAATCGGCATCTCTTGCCAATTCGATTAACACCGGGGTCCAAGCGGTATCACCCGAAAAACTAATGATCTTCCCCCCAATTTCTATCCGCACGCCATGCGGCAGCGTATCGGGCGTATGCATCACCGGAAAAGCCGTTACTTCAAGATGGTCTGCCTCCATAACACCGTCCGTTATATAGGTTTTGAATAGGAGGTTTAGCTTGCCTAATACGTTGCTGCCTGGATAGAGCTGGTCAAGGAGTTTTGTAATCCGCTCCTTCCCCGTCGGCGGACTGATAATGGTTAATGGTTTTTCGCGGCGCCGAATGGCTTCCTCCAGCAACAAAAACGGCACACCGCCATAATGGTCGCCATGAAAGTGAGAAATCATGATGGTATCTATATCGTCTATGTTGATGCGCTGCTGTTTTATTCCGTAATACGCAGTAGCCCCGCAGTCAAGCAACAAGCGCGAATGCGAAGTATGAATATAAAAGCACGTTTGCAGCTGTCCGCCGCTTCCAAAGGCATCACCACATCCAATGATATCTACTGTTATGTCTCCCATGTTGTTATTGTTTTTTAAAAGATACAAACCAAAATCCGAATTGTTATATAAACAAACAAATGAATCAACATGCGTGTAACTAAAGGTATGAACAGTTATCGCCGTCACATCCGATTCGCTGTCATCCTGCTTGCTGCTTTTACGGCAGCATGCAGCGACCAATTAACGGGAACACTTTTTAGGAGCCCATCGCCGCATGAGCGCTACCTTAACCAGCTACGGGACGCCGGGCTTGAGCATAGTACGATGTACCAGCAATGGCTACATGCATCAAGACATAGCCTTGCCAGTCCGACGACCGTGACTGTCCCCCATCAAGAATCTGCCTATATTGCGCGCGAAAAACCCACAGCTATTGGTTACCTATTCAACGCGCGACAAGGCGAACGGCTACATATCGATATAACAATAAGTAGCACAGACAGCGTACAATTATTTATCGACCTTTTTGAAGCTGCATTGGACACAACCGGCGAACCGCGGCACCTTACCTCAGCAGACACCGGGGCTACAGTGCTTACCTGGGATACGAAGCGGGATGGGCAGTATATACTGCGTGTACAGCCAGAGCTCCTGACCGAGCTGTCTTTCAAGCTCCGGCTTACCGCGGAGGCCTCGCTCGGGAACCCGGTGGCACCAAACGCCAAGCAACACATAGGCAGCGTTTTCGGTGATATCCGGGATGGCGGAAGACGGAGCCATGAGGGTATTGATATTTTTGCTGCGCGCCATACACCCGTTATCGCAGCCGTTGACGGCGTGGTAGGTCGTGTAGGTGATAACCGGTTGGGGGGAAAAGTAATCTGGCTCCGGCCAAAAGACCGTCAGTTTAATTTATATTATGCCCACCTTGATAGTCAATTGGTAACTCCCGGCCAATTCGTAACTATGGGTGACACGCTCGGGCTGATGGGAAATACCGGAAATGCGCGGACTACCCCACCGCACCTTCACTTCGGCATCTATGGGATAGGTGGGGCCGTCGATCCACTGCCTTTTTTGCGCCCAGGGAAATCGACACCACCAAAGATTATCGCCGATACCACCCGCGTCGGCGACACATTACGCAGCAGTACGTCACTGCTTCCCGGCATTTCGCGGCATATGCCCATGCTTGTGGAAGCGTCTTATCGCAACGGATACCGTGTAGTCCTTCCGGATTATAGCAAGCATTTTGTACTCGAGAAACACGCCACACCGCTCACCCCCTTACGTCGCATACGGCTTGCCAGGCAACGTACCCTGTACGCCCAACCAGACACTACATCGGCACAAATCACCCACCTGAACGTAGGCAGCCAAGCCCATGTTTTGGCAGAGTACGATGATTTCTTGCTCATAGAAAGTCCGATACGAGGCTGGATACAGCAATGAAAGGTAATGCCAAAAAAATAAAACTAACTTGCTGCTCCATTGTATAGAGAATAACAAACACTTAACACTTATACCATGTTTTTTGCTATCCTATTTGGTGCAGTTTTTTTCATCGGCATACTGATCTATGTTATCTATCGGGCGAGACGGAGGAGGTAACGGTTCGTTTTTTTCTCAATTTCAAAATGGCCCTCAATTGATTGTTCCAGGTGATGAGGTTGCCGATGATAATTGCATCTTTCATATTGCTTTTCAGGCGCTTCCGCATAATCCGCTTAACAATATCTTTTCCCACTTCACCCGTTTCTTTTACACGGCCCAGCAGTTCTAACGCACATAAGGCGAGGAAAGCACCTATCAAAAACAGAAAATTCCATTGGTGGAGGGACACCAGCTTGAACGTTTTATCAAAATCAGGGCTATTCCATTCAAAGGTGATTTCCAAAGTTCTTTCGGCAAAGTAATCCGCCAACACACCACCTAATAATGGACCAAGCGCAGAAAAAACAGCCGTCACGATGTTCTTGACCGAGAGGTATACGATCGCATCTTCCTTTGGAGCGAGCTTAAGCCCGATATTGGTGAGCGAAAGATTGATCCCCGCGGTGGATATGCCGCTGAACATATGGATAAGCACAAGCAATCCGAGGTTGATATACATGATAGAATAGATGCCAACAAATGACCAAGCGATAATACAAAGAATATATACGGGTGCGCTTATCGCAATGATGCTTTTGTTGCTGTACCTATCGGAAAATATGCCCCACATCCGCAACGTCATTATGCTGGATAGTTGGCTGATGATGGTTAGTACAATGATATAAGACAGCGGTAATCCCATCCCTTGCAACATAAACACCGTAAAAAAAGGTGTGGCAATATTCAGTGCAAAAACCCAAGCAGAATTAAACACCAGCAACCGACGGAAATTTTCGTTTTTCAACGGCATTTTCAGAAGCGTAAACAACCGGGCTTTTGACAGATAAGATTGCGGCTCGGGTGCTCTGGACAAAAAATAAGCCCCTACCAGGCCAACGGCGCCTGCAATAATGAAAAACACGGCAAACGTAGTAAGCTCGTACGCCGGATACCGGCTTCGTATAAAATCAAGAAGCAAAGCAAGAATAATACTCAGCGCCACATTGAGCGTCTGCGTATACCGACTTCTTCGGGAAAAATATTTGCCCAGCATTTTCTCTGGAATCATGTCTTTCATCCACGAATTCCAACTCAAGCCGGATACTGAGCTGAAGAAAAAGTGAAAGAAAAGAAAGAAAATAAGCATATTGATCGACCCGCCCTGCCAACGGAGAACCATCAACCCAATAATCGCGAGTGGAATCCTTGCCAAAGCGATGCAAACGACAGATATTGCCCGCCGGTTCTGGTATTTCCTCACCAACATGATGGAGAGTAACTGGAAGACATTTGTAATCATGGGCAGGGCTGCTAACAGTCCGATTTGAACATTATTGGCGCCAAGTAACAACGCCATAGCGACCAAGAAAGCTCCACCCGTGAGCGACGTTACCACTTCAGAAGCAAGCCCATCCCAAATAACCATCCTCAGCCCACGCTTCACATCTCCTTCCGTTAGTTCTTGCTGGGGTTTTAAAGCCATATATTTTCAATGATATGCGTGTGTTATTGGTGTTTGCATATTTCGCACAACAAACCGGATGGCCAACTGTTGGCACAATAATGAAAAACCGAAAAAAACTCTGGATAGCTTTTGCGTTTATCATCTTAGCTGGGATGCTTGGCAGGTTTGCCTGGATCTATGTCCACGAAACGGCAGGAGTAGTACTTATCATCCTCAGCACGGCATGTTTGGCGGTAGCCCTAACGGTGTTTGCCCGTTATTTCAGCGAATATTAGCAGTTCGCAGGCGAGCACCCAGAGCCATTTTCGACTTCGCTGTAAACTAAACGACGATATTGTCTGTTATCCGACATAGCTGGCGGAACCTTGACATAAATAAAAATATTCCATCACCGGGCTTGCGAACGCATCGATTGATGAGAAAATGGCGATAACATCGAACTATTAAAAAGATAACAGATGAAATCAAAAGGCTTTATCAAAGATTGGCTCACCATCCTTAAGAACACGTTCACCATCTTTATGGACGTAAAAGGACTCAAATTTAGTGCCTCCCTGGCCTATTACACGATATTTTCGCTCGCACCGCTGCTGGTTTTAACCATATCATTGGCTGCATTATTTTTCGGACAAGAGGCGGCTGAAGGAAAAATTTTTGAAGAAATCAATGGACTTGTAGGCAACAGTGCCGCAGCACAGATACAGGAGATACTTAAAAATGTCCAACTCAAAGAAGACAATACATTGGCTCTTGTCATAGGGATCGGAACCTTATTGCTGGGAGCGACCACTGTGTTTGGGGATATGCAGCATTCCATCAACAAGATTTGGGAAATCAAGCCGAAACCGAAACGGGGTTGGGTCAAGCTAATTACCGACCGGCTCCTCTCCTCTTCACTCGTGCTGTCATTAGGCTTTTTGCTTATCGTATCGTTGATTGTCAATGGGGTATTGATGGTATTCATGGACTATGTAAGAAGGCTGTTTTCAGACCTTGCCGTCTACTTGTCCATCGCCATAGAAACCATTACCAACTTCATTGTCATCAGCACCTTATTCGGCGTCATTTTCAAGTTCTTGCCCGATGTACGCATCCAGTGGAAAGATGTAAAAGCCGGTGCTTTTTTCACGGCCGTGTTATTCATGGTCGGTCGTTTTCTCATCAGCTTCTACATCCAGACAACCGGTCCGGAATCTACCTATGGCGCCGCTGCATCTGTCATTGTGCTCCTCCTGTGGGTGTATTATACAGCAGCCATTCTCTATATCGGGGCGTCATTCACCAGAGCATATACTGAATACCATGGATCACATATTGCTCCTGCGGAATTTGCGGTACATGTGGAAGAACGGGAAACAGAAAGCGAAGTTGACCATATTCCCCCTGCAGATGCCGTAAGGAAAAAGACGGAATCCGAATAACGCGACGAATGATTCACCGCAGGGTTGAACCAAATATTTAATTGTAAAAATTATATTACAATACAAAAACATATCCTTGGTATTACTAAATACAGTAATTTTATAGAAGCACATGCAAGAAGCGTTTAATTAGTTAAAATAATTAAAACAAAAAAGCAGCTGTTTTGTTGGCACTTGGCAAACAGATATTCTATTAAACAAACACATTAATCTAATACAGTTTCCGTTAAATTAGCAAGAGACAAAAACTGAAACGGTCAATTCAGTGGTTTCTTCATCGACGATGGCCTTAAAAAGAGCATCAAGCGCATTGTTGACACTTGTTATAAGGGGGATGACGTAAACGATTAATTCTATAGTTATGAATAAGATTGAGTTTAACGCGAAGGTTGTTCAAGAAGCCAGCTCTTTAAGCAACTATGCATTTTACTTCACACGCGACGAAGAAAATGCCAATGACCTGGTACAGGACACGCTGTTAAAAGCGTTTTCTTACTACAATAAATTCAAAGAGGGCACGAACCTGCAAGCATGGCTTTATACCATACTCAAAAACACATTCATCAATTACTATCGAAGAAAAGTTAAAACCAACGCGATCATCCTTAAAACCGATACCATCTCGTCGTCAGACCTGTATAAAAGCTCCCTGCGCAACACCGCTGAGGGAAAGTTTGTAATGGAAGACATCGAGCAAGCCTTGTCCAAACTATCAGCCGAATTTTATTATCCGTTTTCGATGTATTATGAAGGCTATAAGTATCACGAAATTGCCGATCATTTCCAAATCCCTATTGGAACTGTCAAAACACGGATTCACGTTGCCAGGCAGCAACTAAAGAAGAAACTTAGACCTTACGGTACGGAAAATTAGGGATGTTAGAACCAAAGAGCGCGCGGATCGCCAATATCATTATCATTTTATCGTTATCCGTTGCAAGTTTATATTTCGCGGCCCCATTCCTTATTCCGGTGATACTGGCGGCACTACTTGCTATGTTACTTAATCGGGTCAGCGAAATGTTGGAAAAAAAGGGCCTTAATCGGGCACTGGCGGCGCTTGTACCCGTCGCATTGGTACTTGGGGTGGTCGTATTACTCGTGTTTGTCCTTTCCTGGCAAGTCAACCGCATGACTGATGATTTCGACAACATGAAGGAAACGGTGACCACAAAAATAGACGCGTTCCGATCGTGGGTAAGCGAAACGTTAGGCATTCCCAAGGCCGAACAGGCAAAGATGCTCAACGGGGGGGAGCGTCAAGCAACACAGCAAACAAGCACGGTAGTCTTCAGCGTTATCAATACCTTGACCAGTATTGCGGTGGATGGTGTGCTGATTATCGTATATACCTATCTGCTTATCTTTTACCGCGCTCATCTGAAAAAATTCATCCTGCGTATTGTGCCGGACGACAAGCGGCAGGACGCTGACCGCATTGTGCATAAATCGGTGGCCGTTGCAGGCCAATACCTGATCGGCCTGTTCAAAATGGTGGTCGTCCTCTGGATTATGTATGGTATTGGCTTCAGTATCGCCGGGTTAGAAGGCGCCATATTGTTCGCCATTATCTGTGGCATGTTGGAGATTGTTCCCTTCTTCGGAAATTTTGTTGGCAACCTGATCGCTATTTTAGCGGCATTGGCACAAGGCGGCGATGCCCGTATGGTACTCGGTATCGTGCTGGTGTACCTGACTGTGCAGTTTTTGCAAACCTATATTCTTGAACCGCTCGTGGTTGGCCAACAGGTAAACATCAACCCGTTGTTTACGATTATGGGATTGGTAGCGGGCGAACTCCTATGGGGTATCGCCGGCATGGCCCTGGCCATACCATTGATAGGCATCATCAAAATTATCTGCGATAATATCCCCCAACTACAAGCCTATGGGGCGCTTATCGGTCCGGCAGGAACACGGAAAAACAGAACGTCTTTCCTCGATTCGTTGAAAGGCATGCTACGCAGGAAATAGCCCTGCCCGCTCATTTGGTGGCTTTACGCAAAAACGCTAAAAGTTGCCTTTCGGTCTCCGTAGCCAGCGGTTGGCCATTGCCATTTAAGCTACGACGCAAATAAGGCAGTAGCGATCCATCGCTGTAAGCGCTCACCAACCTATCAGGCACATAATATTGCTTGCAGACCGTCCTCGTATTTCCCAGGCGTTTGGATACCGCATCCAAGACGGTAAGGACGTTGGCCTGGCATTCGCGCTCATTGCCGTAATCAAGGCAGCCGGCAAATAGGCGAAATGCCCAAAGTCCGGCATACCAGGTCCGGTAATCTTTGGAGGTAAAATTCAGATTGGCATGGCGCTGAATATAGGCATTGATATCCGCTGCATTAAGCCGGCGTCTTTTTCCTTCGTCATCCATGTATTGGAATAAATATGCGCCCGGCATTCGTACCAACTCCCGCAAGTGCGACGCTAAGCGGGCATTGCGCACCGTAATGTGCTGCCGTACGCCCTTTTTTCCACGAAATCGAAAGATTATTTCACTGGCCAGGATAGTTGCATGCTTCTTCTTCAACGTGGTCAACCCATGGCTGCCGTATTTGCGGAAATATTGTTCATTACCTATCCGTATTAGGGTTTCTTCAGTCACTTTCAATGCTATTGCAGTGACCCGCTCTTTTTGGAGCGGCGTAGATTTTAAATCGCTACGTATTTGCTTCCTTAATTGCGGCAGCGCATTACCGAATTCTACCATCCGCAACAACTTCGCCTGCTGCCGTTCCCTTGTCCAGTCGGGATGGTAGAGATACTGTTTTCGGCCTTTTTCGTCGAGTCCCGTGGCTTGCAGATGGCCATTTTTACTGGGGCTAATCCACACGTTTTTCCAGGCGGGTGGGATGACCAATGCACGAAAACGATCCAATTTCCGGGGGTCCGTCACCCGGTTGCCTTCATGGTCTGTAAAATAATACCCCCGCCCTCGTTTCACACGTGTGTAGCCACGCACCAAGTCCGGAAGGTACCGAAGTTTCGAACGTTTTCGTTTTGGCTCCAATTTGGCGGTTTTACTCCTGTCGCTCCCGTTTGTCCTTGCTCATCTCACTCTGTACCCAACTGAAAAACAACGCCATTTTCATGTTCTCAAACATTCTGACGCCTGACATCTCGTTGGAATGTTCGTCGTTGGCTATGCCTTCGTGCGCTGGTAGGGGACTTTGATACGGAGTGGATGTAGACGCTGCCACTCGGCTCAATTTACTCCTTTTCATAGACAATAATTGCTTGTAAGGACTCGGAGCCTGTAGCATCATAAGGGATGGGCGTTCTGCCGCTACCATAGCCTTATATTGTGAATGGCAGGCCCCATTCGTATATTCGCATTAAAATGGCCTATACCCCGCCGCTTGGCAGGGAACTTGCTTCATCTTTTGGATAATACTCATTTACGGCATCTATAACGTCATAGATTTCAAATGGTTTCCGGATGTAAGCATTCGCTCCACAGTGTTGGGCAATATCATCAATGTCGCGCACGGCCGAAATCATGATAATCGGGATCGTTGCAGTCTCTTCATTCAACCGCAGCTCTCTACATAGATTGCTCCCCCAGCACCAACTCAATCCTTCATCCATTAGTATAAGCCCGATATCATTATCCTTCAATATTTTGTACATTGATTTTCCACTGTCCGTAATCACTTCATATTCCTCGAACTGCATAATCTCGGCAACAATGTCTGCCATATCCGGATCGTCCTCGACGTACAAAATTTTCTTTCTCATCAAATTTACAATTGTTAGTGTTGATTGCTGTCAAAAATTAAAACCCTTTATCGCTGATTGAAATGTACATCATCCGCTGACGGATGTATGTAAAAGGTGTACAAACAACCCGTTTAAATGTTTTCTTCCCGACGATATTATTGTTTTAATTTTGATCGTTTTGTTTGGTTTGTTCACCACCCGCTACCTTGTCCTTATGTAATCGGTTCCCGCCGCCCGGCTTCACATCGCCCTGGCTCGCCCCTTCCCCTTCAGGCACGGTATTGATCTGTTCAACTTGAGGGTCTATTCCCGCTTCATAGTTTTTTTCCTGCTTTTTATCCTTCAAATCCTTCCTTGCTCGGATCAGATCGTCGCCCTTTTTGTCACGCAGGCGGCTACTATCTGCCGAGACCTGCGCACTTTCTTTCTTTATAGCCATATTGCATTGAGTTTTGTTGTTCGTTATATCGTGTGTTTCGTTATGTTGTGTATACTTACTTACAATCGCGCACCCCGAATGTTTAAGAAAAACCAAACCAACGTTGGATCGGATTGTTAGGCAGATAGAAATAACATTGGTAAAACAACAATATTCTTGTTATGGCATCGAATAAAACCATGAGCCATGAAGCTCAGCAATCGCATGAAGATCCGGCTAACAAATACCCAAAACCACCGTTTCCCAAAAAGCCTCAAGAAGTGCCGGGTACGGAGAGCGCCATGGACCCACAGGCCGACCATGGTGAACAATCATACCGCGGAAAAGGCAGGCTAATCGGTAAAGCAGCGATTATCACCGGCGGAGATTCTGGTATCGGAAAAGCGGTAGCCATTGCCTTCGCGCGGGAAGGCGCCGATGTGCTGATTAGTTACTTGGACGATGTCGAAGACCGGGATGCCGAAGATACCATTAAATATATCGAAGAGGCGGGAAGGAAAGGCGTCCAGGTGAAAGGCGACATTAGCTCAGAAAAGCACTGCCAAAAAATTATTGAAACAGCCGTAAAGGAATTTGGCAAAATTGATATCCTGGTCAATAACGCGGCGTACCAAATGTCAAGGGATACCTTACAAGATATTCCGGCATGGGAATGGGAGAAAACATTTGCCGTCAACATCCATAGCATGTTCTACCTGTGTAAGGCCGCCGAACCGTATATGCCACCGGGTTCGAGCATTATCAATACCACGTCAGTCAACGCTTATGAGCCAAATCCGACCTTGTTGCCCTACGCTGCGACAAAAGCCGCCATCCAGAACTTCACGGCCAACTTGAGCCAAATTTTACTCGAACAGGGGAAAGGCATCCGCGTAAATGCTGTGGCGCCCGGTCCCATATGGACGCCGCTTATTCCTTCTACCATCCCAGATCATGAACATTTCGGCGAAAACACACCATTTGAACGGCCCGGGCAGCCCGTTGAGGTCGCCCCGGCGTATGTTTTTTTAGCTTCTGAAGAGGCTAACTATATCTCTGGCGCGACACTTCCGGTTACTGGCGGACGTATTACCATATAATTTTCTTGTTTTACTTTAACACTATATTATTCATGAAAACGTTGAGATTATTAATAGCATGTGGACTAATAGCAAGCATGGCTTCATGCGGAAATTCGGGGCAAAATCAGGACACCGACGGATCAGACTCGCTGTTTATAGATTCAACGGCAAACGATTCAGCGACCTGGGGAGACACCACCCCGACTACTGACTCGCTGGCAAGCCCTTCTTTCCCCTGATGGGGGCGATGGGTAAGGTGAACAGGAAAATACCTACCTTTGCAGAAAACTAATTTCTGTATGGCGTTATCACCACTGACGGCCGTGTCTCCTGTAGACGGCCGTTACCATCATGTAACTCACGAGTTGTCTGCTTTTTTCTCCGAATATGCGCTGATTAAATACCGCGTGTTTGTAGAGGTCGAATACTTTATTAGTTTATGCGGTTCGGGGGTGCCCCAGTTGGCGCATTTTGATGGCAGCCTCAACGATAAGCTGAGGGATATCTATCGGCATTTTTCATTGGAAGACGCCCAATGGATTAAGGAAAAAGAGAAAGAAACCAATCACGACGTGAAAGCGGTAGAGTATTTCCTGAAGGACCGGTTTGAGTCACTGGGACTGGTAGACTCATTGGAATTTATCCATTTCGGGCTTACTTCGCAAGACATCAATAATACGGCTATCCCTTATTCGTGGAAAGAAGCATTGACCAACGTTTATATACCTCAGGTTAACGCGGTTAATAACACGCTCCGGCAACTGGCCACAACATGGGCCAGAATCCCCATGCTCGCCCGTACCCATGGCCAACCGGCTTCCCCCACCCGCTTGGGGAAGGAGATCAATGTATTTGTCGAACGGCTTACCAACCAGTTGCAGCTTCTCGTGTCCATACCGCACGCCGCGAAATTCGGAGGTGCCACGGGCAATTTCAATGCGCACCAAGTGGCCTATCCTGACTTAGATTGGGTGGCATTCGGCAATGCCTTCGTGAACGATACGTTAGGATTGCACCGCTCACAAACCACTACGCAAATTGAGCATTACGACCATTTTGCGGCGCAATGCGACGCGTTAAAACGCATCAACAACATCTTAGTCGACTTATGCAGGGATATCTGGGCGTACATCTCGATGGATTATTTCAAGCAAAAAATCACGAAAGGTCAAGTTGGTTCGTCAGCAATGCCCCACAAGGTCAATCCCATTGATTTTGAAAATGCGGAAGGTAATTTGGGCATTGCCAATGCGCTTTTTGAACACCTCGCTGCGAAGCTGCCGATATCGCGCATGCAACGCGATCTTACCGATTCGACCGTGCTCCGTAATATCGGAATGCCCATGGCACATACACTTATCGCCTTCAAGTCCACTATAAAAGGGTTGAATAAGCTCATCCTGAATGAGGCGGCACTCAAAGCCGATTTGGAGCAAAACTGGGCTGTGGTGGCGGAAGCGATTCAAACGATTCTGCGCCGCGAAGGGTATCCAAAACCCTACGAGGCCCTCAAGGAATTGACCCGAACCAACGATACGATCACCCAGACTACCATCGCGGCGTTTGTGGATACGCTTAACGTAAGTGATACGGTAAAAGCCGAACTGAAGGCCATAACACCGTGGGACTACACGGGCGTGTAATCTGACGATATGTTGACCCGGATTTTGCTGGAATATTAATACCTTTGTAAAAATGACGAAGAAATGGCTACGATAAACGTTTATACCGAATATACACCGAACCCCGCGACCATGAAGTTTTTGGTCAATAAATTATTGGTCAATGGCAGCTTGGACTTCCCGGATCGGGAAAAGGCACAAGCATCTCCGTTCGCACGGGAGCTGTTTAAGTTCAATTTCGTGAACGGTGTGTTTTTCGCCAGCAATTTCGTGACCATTACCAAAACCGAGGATGCCGAGTGGGAAGACATCGAAGCGATTTTAAAGGACTTCGTAAAAGGGGCCGTGGAATCCGAACTCAAGGTGCAAGAGGTGGTAAAAGATGAAGAGGTAAACTTTGAAGGCACGGAAACCGAGATTAAAATACAGCAAATCCTGCACGATTATGTGCGTCCGGCGGTCGAACAGGATGGCGGAGCCATCAATTACCGGTCATTCGAAGAAGGGACGGTATTCGTTGAGTTGCGTGGGTCGTGCAGCGGCTGTCCCTCTTCCACGATTACGCTCAAAGCGGGCATTGAAGGACTACTCAAACGGATGGTCCCGGAAGTACAGGAAGTGGTAGCCGAAGCAATGTAAGCTGACATATGTCTTTCAACGTATTCTTTGCCTCGATCCTCGGAGTCTTTTTTGCTGCGGCGTGTAGCAGCGCACCCGACCAAAAGGACAATCGCCGTAAAGAAGCCGATCGGCGAGATACCACTGCCGGCACGGCAGAAAAAAGGACCATTTTATTTTATGGAAATAGCCTTACTGCCGGCTATGGGCTTGAAAGTCAGGATCTGGCGTTTCCAGGCCTTATTCAGCAACGGATAGACTCCTTAGATCTACCTTATCGTGTCATCAACGCCGGGCTAAGCGGCGAAACTACAGCCGCTGGAAATGAGCGCATCGACTGGTTGCTCAACGAGCATATCGACATTTTTGTCTTAGAATTGGGCGCAAACGACGGCCTTCGGGGAATACCTACCGAAGAAACCAGAAAAAATCTGCAAAATATCATCGATAAGGTGACCGCAAAATATCCCGAATGCAAACTGGTACTCGCGGGTATGATGGTACCGCCGAGTATGGGTGGTGACTACGGCAAGGCATTCACAGCCCTTTTTCCGGCATTGGCTAAAGCCAATAACATGGCTTATGTACCGTTTTTATTAGAAGGGGTAGCGGGAGAAGCGGGGCTTAATCAACGTGACAGCATCCACCCCACCGAAGAAGGACACCGCATACTTGCCGAAAATGTATGGAAAGTATTGCAGCCATTACTTTAAACTTTCCATTTTCCCGCGTCTAATTTATCGGTAAAATCCTTAACTTTAGCACCGAATCAGTAATAACCCATTATAATGAGCGAAGACATAAACAAATTAGAACGTATCGCATCCCAGGTCAGGCGAGACATCGTGCGGATGGTTCACGCCTGTCAATCCGGACACCCTGGCGGATCCCTGGGTTGTGCCGATTTTTTTGTAGCACTGTATTTCAGCGCGATGGAACGTAAAGCCGGATTTGATATTGACGGTATCGGGGAGGATATTTTCTTCCTTTCCAATGGACATATCTCGCCCGTATTTTATAGCACTCTTGCCCGTGCTGGCTATTTTGATGTCAGTGAGTTGGCCACATTCCGCAAGATTAATTCCCGCCTCCAAGGCCACCCGACCACCCATGAAGGGCTGCCCGGTGTACGTGTCGCCTCGGGATCGCTTGGACAGGGCCTTTCCGTAGCCATCGGAGCGGCACGCGCAAAAAAGCTGAATGGTGATGACCATTTGGTTTATGCCCTGATGGGCGACGGCGAGCAGCAGGAAGGCCAGATCTGGGAGGCCGCAATGTATGCACCATACAACAAAATAGACAATCTCATAGCGACTATCGACTATAATGGGCAACAGATCGATGGCGCCACCGAAAATGTATTATCTCTCGGCAACCTTAAAGCTAAGTGGGAGGCATTCGGCTGGGATGTCTTAGCGATGAACGGCAATGCTATGCAAGAGGTTGTAGCCGGTCTTGCCGAGGCAAAGTCGCGCACCGGAAAAGGTAAACCGATTCTAATACTGATGAAGACAGAGATGGGCTATGGCGTGGATTTCATGATGGGATCCCACAAATGGCACGGGGTAGCCCCCAATGACGAGCAACTGGCCGCTGCGCTTTCCCAATTGGAAGAAACATTAGGCGACTATTAGTAATACGACATCACCTATCAGGCGTCAGATAGGAAGCTGATAGCTGACAGCTCAAATCTCAACAATAATGAAAAAATATACATACACCGATAAAAAAGACACACGCTCCGGATTCGGGGCTGGATTGTTAGAAGTAGGGCGAAAAAACGACAACGTGGTGGCACTGTGTGCTGATCTGGTTGGTTCCCTGAAGATGAACGACTTTATCAAGGAGTTTCCCGATCGCTTTTTTCAGATAGGCATCGCTGAGGCCAACATGATGGGGATAGCTGCGGGACTGACCATTGGCGGAAAAATCCCTTATACAGGCACATTTGCTAACTTTTCCACGGGACGTGTTTACGACCAAATCCGGCAATCCATTGCTTATTCGGGAAAAAACGTAAAGATATGCGCGTCGCATGCGGGGCTTACCTTGGGCGAAGACGGTGCGACTCATCAAATTCTGGAAGATATCGGTTTAATGAAGATGTTGCCGGGAATGACTGTCATCAACCCGTGTGATTATAATCAAACCAAAGCCGCTACCATTGCTATCGCTGACCATGACGGACCGGTATACCTACGTTTCGGCCGGCCCGTAGTCCCAATTTTTACCGATGCCGACCAAAAATTTGAAATTGGCAAGGCGTGGATGGTCAATGAAGGCAGTGATGTCAGTATCTTTGCGACGGGCCATTTGGTATGGGAAGCCATCCAAGCAGGCGAGCAATTGGCCGAATTGGGCATCAATGCCGAAATCATCAACATACACACCATTAAACCACTGGATGAGGAAGCCATCTTGAAATCGGTGGCCAAAACGGGTTGTGTTGTCACTGCGGAAGAGCATAACCGGCTCGGAGGCCTCGGCGACAGTGTCGCACAGGTTTTGGTCAAAAACCGTCCAACACCACAGGAATATGTAGCGGTGGATGACAGTTTCGGAGAGAGCGGCACACCAGCGCAGCTTATGGACAAATATGGATTAAACGCTGCTAATATCGTGGCAGCTGCCCAACGGGTGATCAAACGGAAGTAAAAGCAAGCAGCGAGGCAAGGCCAGTGGATGATGGAAGACGCCCAGATATTGGAGAAATTTGCAGATAAGCGTACACGGGACGATGCATTTGCATTATTGCTAAAAAAATATCAACAGAAAATCTATTGGCATGTGCGGCGTTTGGTCATTGATCACGACGACGCGGATGATCTGGTACAGGACATATTTATAAAGGTGTGGAAAAATCTGGAGAATTTCAGGGAAGATGCGCAGCTTTATACTTGGCTTTACCGTATTGCGACCAATGAATGCATCACGTTTCTGAATAAGAAAAAACAACGGCAGAACGTTTCGTTGGATGACGAAAGTTCTGCCTACCTTACGGATTCACTCACGGAAACTGCTTATTTCAATGGCACCCAAGCGCAACTAAAACTGCAGCAAGCGTTATTGACATTGCCAGACAAGCAGCGTATGGTATTCAACATGAAATATTTCGATGATCTAAAGTATGAGGAAATGTCAGACATCCTCGGCACAAGCGTTGGCGCGTTGAAGGCATCTTACCATTTGGCAGTAAAGAAGATCGCACAATTTTTTGAGGCAAACGATTAAACCTTTAGGTAACAAAAACATCTAAGGAATACCATGAAGGATAAACACACATATAATCATGTGGGCGCATCGGGCACACTCCCTGAAGCCTTGCGTGTGAATCCATACGTCCTGCCGGAAGGTTATTTCGAAGATTTGCAACAACGCATACTGTACCGGTGCCGCCATATAGACGATCCGCAACCCGGATTTGTGGTGCCCGAAGGTTATTTCGAGCAACTCGGAGATAGCATGATGGCCAAATTTGCCGAGCAAAAGCTGAAGGACATGGTCGACGAAGCCGGGTTTTCGGCGCCACCGGCGTATTTTGCCGATCTGACAGAACGGTTGTTGGCGGCACAAAAGCTCAGCAAACAGACCAGGGAAACAGGCTTTACGGTTCCCACTGCTTATTTTGATACCCTGCAAGACCGCATCACCAACCGGGTTCTCGGACGGGAAATGGCCCCTGTTAGGAAAATCAACAGGCCACGGTGGATGGTGTATGCCGCGGCAGCTTGTTTTGCTGTAATAATAAGTGTCGCGGGTCTACTCAGATTAACTGATGATAGTCGGCCGAATGCCGGTCCATTGGCATCAGTATCTGATCAGGAAATCCTCAACTACCTCGAACTTTATGGTACAGCAGACGACGTAGTCTATATTTCCGAACATTTAGATGATTTCGACAAAGGCTACATTGGTGAAGGACTCAGTGAAGAAGATATAGAAGCATACCTTAATCATACGCTGTAGAGATGACCGTAATAAAACAATTGAATCTTATCGCAATTACGCTGTTGCTTTCCGTTACCAGCCTAACAGCACAGGAAAGCAGGGCACAGCGATTTGAACGAATTGAAGCGGAAAAAATAGCCTTCATTACGAAAGAACTCAACCTTACGCCCCAAGAAGCTCAAAAATTTTTCCCGGTGTATAACCAGTATTACAAGGAAATATCTACACTGAAGCATGAGCGGCGGGGCGGAAGCTTGAAAGGGCAGCAGAACCTACAAAGCCAACGATTGCCAGGCAACACCCTCAATCCCAGCAATCACGATGTCCTGGCATTTGATGCCAAGGAGCTAGAGTTAAAAAAAATCTACCGGAAACGTTTTGCCAGCGTTGTTGGGGAGGCCCGCGCTTCACGATTTTTCGAGGTTGAAGAAGAGTTTCGCAACTACCTGCTCCGCGAGTTGCAATACCGGCGCCGCGATAAAGAACACGAGTAAACCCCACCGGATGCATGCTTACTAATCGGCAGCTTTTTTTATTGAATACCGCGCAGACCTCCCACTCTCCAAGGCTTATTGAGATCGAACGGGCAGAAGGGGTTTACCTATATGGGCCCAATGGTGAGAAATACATCGATTTGGTGTCTGGCTTTGCGGTAAGCAATATCGGGCATCGGCATCCTAAAGTACTCGAAGCAATCACCCATCAGCTCAACAAATACTTGCATGTAACCGTATATGGCGAGTTTGTACAGGCTCCCCAGGTTGCACTGGCCACCAAACTGTTATCCGTGCTTCCCGATCGGTTCGACACCGTGTATTTTACCAACTCCGGAGCTGAGGCTACAGAAGGTGCCATGAAAATAGCGAAGAAGTTTACCCGACGCCGTGAAATCTTTGCCGCCCACAAGGCATACCACGGCAGTACACAAGGTGCCTTAAGCCTCATGGGTAACACCGAGTACCATAGGGCATATGCTCCCCTCTTGCCAGAAATCAAGTTTATTCATTATAACGCACCTGCGGATCTCCATCAGATTACTACCGACACGGCTGCAGTAATTTTGGAAGCCATACAAGGCGAAGCGGGTATACGCGTGCCCGATGCAGACTATATGCGCGCGGTACGCAAACGTTGTGATGACGTGGGCGCGCTTCTTATTTTTGATGAAATACAAACCGGCTTCGGCCGTACGGGAAAGCTTTTTGCCTTTGAGCATTATGGTATCGAGCCGGACATCATCCTGCTCGCCAAAGGTATGGGGGGTGGCATGCCAATCGGCGCGTTTGTGGCAAACAGGTCCGTAATGGACGTCATTAAAGACAACCCTATTTTGGGACACATTACCACATTCGGCGGGCATCCAGTAAGCTGTGCTGCGGCGTTAGCATCGCTTCAGGTCATATTGGATGAACGTCTGATTGGACATGTTGACCGCAAAGCCCAATTATTCCGCCAATATCTCCAACATCCTGCTATTCATGAAATACGGGGTAAAGGGCTAATGCTCTGTCTGCAGCTAAACACATTCGCTCAGGTAGAACAAATCAGCAACTACTGTGCGGCACAGGGCGTCATTATCGACTGGTTCCTTCATTGCGAAACCGCGCTACGCATTGCACCTCCGCTCACCATCAGCGAAGACGAAATTAGAACGGCCTGCGACGTCATTCTCGACGCACTTTCAAAGCTGGATGGTTAGCGGCCCGCGGCTACTTCATCTTCAAACGCGCTAAAAATTCATCCTTCCTGCGCGACGATACTTCAAGTGTCACGCCATTTGCTAGCACCACAGCTCCCCCCTTCCCCCTGACATATTTAACTACGTAATCTAAATTGATCAAGTGTGAATGGTGTATGCGAAAAAAATGATATCCCCCAAGTAATTCTTCAAAATGCTTCAATGTTTTCGAAACGGTATACTTCTGCCCTGATACGGTGAAGATGTGCGTATAATTGACATCAGACCGGCAATGTACTACCTCCGACACGTCTACGAACTCATAGCCATCGGCCGTTGGCAATCCCATTTTTTTTGGTTTATCAGCGCCGGACAAATTATCCAATAACGCCGCAACGCGCACTGACAATTGTTGCTGTTCGTTCCGCTGGAAGACCCTGTTCATTGCATTGGCAAAATCCCCTACGGCAATGGGTTTCAGCAAGTAGTCCAAAGCAGCAAAGCGGAAAGCCTGAACCGCATATTGATCATAGGCTGTAGTGAATATCAAGTTAAAGGCAACAGCTCCTAAGGCGTTCAACACGTCAAACGCTGTTCCACTTTCGCCAAGCTGCACATCCATAAAAACGATATCGGGCTGCCGAGTGCCAATGCCCATTACGGCCTCGTCAACGGTCGCAAAGGTACCAACAAGGCGTACACTATCCTGGTAAGGGAGCAGCAAACGGCGTAAACTGGCTACGCAATGTTCCTCATCGTCAATAATTACAGCATCCATCATGGTCTCAAAAAGCAAGTTGCAGCGGCAGTCGCACTTCCGTAAAGACTCCCCCTCCTTCCGTTTTGTCTATGATATCCAGGCGTCCTTGCACGTTTTTCTGCTTATTCAGTATCGCCAACCGCGCCTCGGTAAGCCGGAGCCCAAATGAACGCTTAGAAGCTTTGGCAACATCTTCCGTTCTCCTTCCTACCCCATCATCGTCTACACTACATATCAGCGTTTCTCCTGCCTTCCGAAAAGCGATGTGAATGTGCCCTTTCCCTTCCTTCCTGGCCATCCCATGCCAAATGCTGTTTTCAATCAAGGGTTGTAACAGCATGGGGGGTACTAAGGTATTGTCTATATCAATGGCCTCATCGACGTCAATACGGTAACTAAACTTATCCGATAAGCGCTTGGCTTCCACTTTCAGGTAAAGCTCCATGAACAATAAGTCAGCGGCCAACGAAATCTCCTTCCGGTCAGAATTTTCCAGCGTTTGGCGCATCAACTGAGCAAATTGGGTAAGGTATTCCTGAGCTGATTCAATATCGCTCTTGGCGATATAATCGCTGATAGAATTCAACGAATTAAAAATAAAATGGGGATTTAGCTGGGCGCGCAATGCCTTTAATTCAGTATCGGCCACCAACGCTTTAAATTCGGCATCTTGTTTTTGGACGACAATGTCACGCCTGCGTTTGTACAATATAAAACCCAATATCCCAATCACCAGCAACACGCCTCCACCCAATAAACTCGCATTTCTTATGGTCGTTTGCCGTCGAATCTCTGCTTGCGCCAGAGCTTTCTGCTTCTCGAAATCATACTGTAGCTGCCTGCGGTTGATTTCCACGCGGCGGTTTTGGCTGGTGAGGCTGTCCTGAAAAGCATCGTAGCGCTTATAAGCTTCCAACGCATCTTTATAGCGATGCTGTGCGGCATATACATCCGCCAACGTAGCCCAAGCAGCCTTTTGGACAGTGGCATTGTTCAAAGCGCCGTCCATCTTCAGCGCATCCGATGCGAAACGCTCGGCATGCACCAGATCATGCCCCGCCAAGTAAACCATAGCGGCATTGATGTAAGCTGTTGTACGGACAAAACCAATTTGATGCTGTTCGATAAGCGCTAAACTTTCTTCTATAGCTTCCTGAGCAGCATGCGTTTCGCCCAAATGCACATACACTAATGATAGACTGCACAACCCATTGGCAAGAAAAACCCAATTGGATGTCTCTCGAGCTAAACTGATGGCCCGCTTTAGATAATATGCAGCAGAATCATTTTGCTGAAGGTTCCCATAGATATTACCAATATTGGCAGTGGCTGCAAGTTCCATGTCATTCTGAAAAGCCAATACCCGACGAAAATAATTCAAAGCTTTCCCGTACTCCTCCTGTTCGTAATAAATGTTACCAATGTTTCCAATGATGCCTGCCTGATAGGACGCCAATACGTCTTCACTTTCGGCCAGCTGCATCGCCTGTTGATAATACTCCAATGCTCGGTACGGATCTCCCAGCGCATATTGATACACCAAGCCCAGTCGTTCATAAGCGAGTAGCGTACCTCTTGCGTAACGGATAGCGCCCGCTATTTCTAATGTTTCGTTGGCAAAAGCCAGCAGTATCGTATCCGTTGGGTTGGCCAATAGGCGCTGCCTGAGGTAATCGTTGCGGAGGTCTACTAATGCGGTGTCTATTACGTCTCGGCGCGCAAGGTCCGCATGAAGCGAATCCAACGGCCGCTGAATGTATCCTTCCATCGAACCAATACTACATATTACGACGAGGGATAGGAGACCTTTCATAGAATCAAACTTAGGTAAATTTTGTACTTAATGCAAAATAATTAATTTGTATGCAAGAAAAATTAATTGACCCCTTCGCTGTCCTCCACAAGCACCTATTGAGTTAGAAATTTACGGTTAATAAATCACTTGGCACAAGAAATCAATAAAAAGCGGCAGAAAATCAGTAGCACTTCGCCCATGAAGTATCAAGCTGTATTTTTAGAAAAACTTTTGATAATCATGGAATCATACGACAACACCACGGTACCCGACCCCAAACTGATGGACAAAGACAACCTGAAATCCTTTTATAAGGAACAATTGCCCTCGCTGCTAAAAACCGTATTTCTAAACCCAATTTCCGGTACGTTCGAACTGTTTAAAAACCCACAAAAAGGCGCCTACAACAACTCAATCCTACTGTTATTGAGCACGATGGCTCTCTATCTTGTCGTACCTTATCTACTGGCCGGTAAGTATATAAGAGAAATGCTTTCCCTCGGCGTGCTGCTAAAAATCTCCATCTCTTCAGGCGTATTCATACTGGTGATTTCGGCCCTCGCCTTTGGGATAAAATCAATCAGCGGAAAGCCCATCTTTAAAAACGAATTGCTTGTGGGTGCATTATGTGGCATCGGATTGGTTTTGGTACTTGTGTCCTTTGTTTTTGTGCGCGTTTTTTCGGGTAATATCGACCTATTTGACATGATGGATCCGAGTCGCTTACTTTCAAAACTCCGCCTCTTACTGGTATTCACGCTATATATTTTCCTGTTCATGGTTAACATCTTCCAGCAATCCCTTAAAGCCAGCGGCACGAAGGATGCCATCAGTTGGTATATTTCGCCATTGGCTATCCTTTTGGCGTTTTACGTGTGGGGGAAAATTACCACGGCATTTTTGAAGCCGGATATGTCGCCCTTCTAGTCCGAACAGCATATCTATGTTACCGGAATCATAAATCATTACGCTTAAAAAAGAGAATACCCATGAAATCTTCCATTATCATCGTTGCATTATTCGTATGCGCTACTGCGGTGAGTTGCTCCAAAAAGGATACTCCCGTACCCAGCGCTGATTATTATTTCCGTTTCAAAGTAAACGGTGTGCAAGTGGATTACCCATATCGAACGGGAATAGAACATAATCTCATAGGAAACGTAAACATGGCCGGGCATGACGCCGATCTGGGGAGCTACTACGTATGCAATCTTGCAGGCATGCGAACACTTGCCGAAGGCGGAGCATTAAACAATTATCGCAACAACCTGGTTATTTTCATGCAACATCCTGAAAAATTCGATACAGGGGTCACCTATTCCAACGTTTCTTCGGGCTCCACCATGCTAGTCTATCAGCTATTTATGATGGGATATTACGACAACGATGGGGTATTATACAGTGCTTCCAATCTGAATAACAATCCGTATAGCGTATTTGGTAATGCAACCGTAACATTTGATGAAATAACCGACACGAATGTAAAGGGATCGTTCTCCGGCGCGCTGGAAGCACGCGATGTGAGCAACGGAATCGTGGTCGTCACAGGCACGGTCGACATCACGGATGGTGAGTTTTTCGTACCGAGTTTCCGCGCAGTACCGTAAAACTAAACCACCCGGCACAACACCCCTTTCAGGTACTCTCCTTCGGGGAAGGATGCTCGTATCGGATGATCTTCAGGCTGAGAAAACTGGTGGATAAACTGGATTTCCTTACCTGCATCTATCGCTGCCCAGGCCAACACTTGCTTAAAGGTCGTTATATCCATCGCGCCTGAACATGAAAATGTAGCCAATAAACCGCCCGACTCTAACAGCAGCAGCCCTCTCCTATTTAAATCCTTATAGGCCCGGGCCGCTTTATCGAGGCTCGAACGCGAAGGCGCATATTTGGGCGGATCAAGAACAATAAGATCGAACCGTTCATCACTATCCGCAAATGCACGGAGTTGCTTGTTTACATCAGCTTGGATACCCGAATGTCTTTCTCCAGTCCAACCATTCAACGCTACGTTCGCTTGCAGCGTTTCGATAGCTAAGGCAGAGCTATCCACACTCACAACCTCCTTAGCCCCGTGTGCCAACGCATTCAACGAAAATCCGCCAGAATAACAGAAACAATCCAATACCCGCTTTCCAGCTGCATATTTCGCAGTCAATAAACGGTTGACTCGCTGGTCACAGTAAAATCCTGATTTCTGGCCTTCTTGGATATTCACCCGATAACGGATACCATGCTCAGACACTTCGACCCATTCTGGGGGATGAATACCGAAAAGCAACCCGTTGTCCAACGGCAATCCTTCGTGCATACGGGCGTTGGCATCGCTGCGTTCGTATATACCGCTGGGAGCCAGTAAGCGATTCAGCTCGCCAACGATAATTGGCTTCATGCGCTCCGTGCCTGAAGCGTGTATTTGCAACACCAGAAAATCCGCATACTTATCGACAATCAATCCAGGCAAAAAGTCTGCTTCAGCGAATATAAGCCGCAAGGTATCGGTGTCTGCGGCATCAAGCAAACGTTTCCGTGCGGTTATCGCCCGTTGTATCCGTACACGCCACCATTGTTCATCCGGAGACTGGCTGACGTCCCAATCCATCAGTCGAATAGCCACACGCGATTGGCCGTTGAATATGCCATAAGCGACAAATTCACCTGACGAATCCGTCACCTGAACGATATCGCCGTCAAGGATGTCGCCGTTACTATCTTCTATTGCGCCTGAAAAGACCCATGGATGCCTTTGGCGGGCAGCCTTGTCCTTACCCTTTTTGAGTTTAATAATGTGCATCGGCTGCAAACATAGGCAACTTACCAGTTATACACAAGCGGGCAAACACCCATAGACCGATGAAAGTACGTTTTTTCCCAAAACAAGTTTTTTATGCACGGGATGCAACACATGCCTCCTTGCCTGCGTCTATTAGTCAAAAGCAAGTCGGGAATAGCAGCAGAGCGCATTGGAAATACCATTTTTGAGTCATAGTAAGCAACGAGTTGGAAGCCTCATTCAATGATAAGCATTATGAATTGGTAGTGGCCTGTAAACGAGGCGATCGCCAATCCCAATTCAAATTGTACAACTTGTACGCAAAATCCATGTACAACACGGCTTTACGCATTGTACAGGATGAAGCGGAAGCTGCGGATGTATTGCAAGAGGCCTTCATAGACGCATTCACCCGCTTGGACAGTTTCCGTCAGGAAAGCACATTTGGGCTTTGGATAAAACAAATTGTAATAAATAAATCCATCTCCTCCCTGCGCAAGCGGCGATTGCCGTTGCAGTCGCTCGACGAAGAAGACGAAATCGCTGAGGAGGAAACGGAAGATAGCCATATTGAATGGAAAGTGGAAGCGATTAAAAATGCCATTCATAAATTACCCGACGGCTATCGACTGGTTCTTACGTTATATTTGCTTGAAGGATACGATCATGAAGAAATTGCACACATCTTGCGTATCAGCGAAGCAACTTCGAGAAGCCAATACCTTAGGGGAAAGCGTAAACTACTGGATTACTTAGTGAATTGACGGTGTTATATCAGGAGACGACATGAAAAAGGATTTAAAAATATTCATTACGGAAAACAGGGCTGCGTTTGACGACACAAATCCACCTGCGGATCTCTGGCAGCGGATCGCCAGCGCTCTGGATCAACAAGAACAACCGCATCCCGGCAAGCTTCTGATTAAAAAATCCTGGGTGATGCAGGTATTACGCGTAGCAGCCATTACATTTATAGTCGGTACGGCTGGCATCTTCATATACTTTTATGGAAAAAAACAGGCCTATGATGATTACAGTAAGATCAATCCGCACTTAGCCGCCGAACAGCAGGTGTACGCACAGCTTGTCACGCAAAAAAAAGACTCCATAGCCTACATCGCCACATCTAATCCCGCATTATACGGCGAATTTTCGAAGGTACTTAACCAGATGGAAGCCAATTACCAGATGCTGAAACAGGAGTTTGCGAGAAGTCCGAATAAAGAGCTGACACTTGAAGCCATGATACGAAACCTCCAGGCACAAATAGAAGTGCTTAGCCAGCAAATGGAAATACTGAATTATATAAACAGTACGAAAAACCAAGCCAAAAATGAACAGATTTAAACCATTCGTTACCTTCATCATACCCTTGTTGCTTCACCTGGCGGCATTCGGCCAGTCCTGCCGGTACGTCGATGAAGAAACATTGAAGTCATCCGTTGTGGCGATCGACGAACTGACCGCTGAAATCGGCGAAGAAGTGCTGAAAGCTCTTGGAGATATCGATTTCCATACCATTGCCAGTGATGCAGTAAAAATGGGTGTGCAGAACCTGGATTGGACGCAACCGGAAGTCCAGCCCGATATGACCAGTCATTATGGTTTTCAAAAAGAAAAAATCATCGAAAAAGTCTATCCAATCCGCAGTCAAACAAAGGTGAGCATTGCCAACCGATATGGAAAGATCAGGCTCCACAATTGGGCACGCCGGGAAATCAAGGTCACGGTAAGGATACGTACTGCTGAAAACTCAGAGAAACGAGCACAGGAAGCACTCGATCGCGTTCATATTGATGAATCCATTTCAGAAAACAATGTATCATTTAAGACAAACATCTTGGCTGACGATTCCAGTTGGTGGTCTTCGTTGACAAGCGGAGCTACAAACCGTGCCCTACAGGTAGATTATGAGATTTATCTGCCGAGGGAGAATGAATTGGCGCTGGCCAATCGGTATGGCCCGATCGAATTGGGCGACCGGGATGGCCGCGTGGCGATATCGGTCAGCTATGGCAGTCTTCAAGCCGGTCGTCTCCAAGGCCCTAACAACTCATTGGCAGTTGCTTATTCCAGTGCTGCGATAGTTTACCTTAATGAAGGCGACGTATCTGTCCGATATGGCGGCTTTAAGCTATCTGAGGCCGAAAAAATCACGTTGGCGATGAGTACTTCAAGCGGTGGTTACATTGGCAAGGTCAACCGAGAAGCCGATATCAGCCTGCGCTACAGCAGCGGGTTTGAAATGGGACTCGGTCCGGCTATTCAAAAAGCCAATGTCGCGGCATCCTATTCCAATGTACACATCAAACCGGCCACAGGAGCGGCGTTCCATTTCAGCGTTTCGGTGAGCTACGGCGGATTCGACTATGACCCCAACCGCATTAGTATCGGCAGTAAATCTGAGCGTAATACCTCGAAAAGCTACACCGGTTACTGGAATAAAGCGGTCAACAACTCGGTAAACATCAGCTCCCGCTATGGCGGAGTAAGCCTAAAGTAGGCAGTACGCAGGGAAGCAGGCGATAAATTATCCAAATCGCTTTTTCAGTACTGCGTATAACTTATCTACAGTAGCTTGTTTATCGGCCCAGTTATTTTTTTGGGCATAGTTGGTTTGCAGGAAAGCATCCGCCGACGCAAAATCATCATAACGGTTAAGCAACTCTATTGCTTCACTATAAGCCAAGCTGTAGCCGTTGAACAGATCCTTAATAAACAACAATTTGTCATTAAGGCTAATAGCCGCCTTAATATCCGCAACTCGTTCGGTATCTCCTCCCCGACGGGCGGCCAGCAGCGAACCGGCAGCTCCGGTAGTGCCCGCTTTCCGTTGTGCCGAAATGAGTTCGTTCAGTGTCAGTGGACGCACTGCCTTTTCCGGCTCCGTCGGGGAAGCCGTGGGCAAATCGGAGGCGTCTACACTCACCGCTTTCTCCGCAATGGTAACTTCATTGACCACTTCGTTAGCCATTTCCTCATCATCGGCTCCTTCATTAGCATCTTGCACTTTGTCCGCTCCATTGGGAACCTTATCTGCTCGTTCGGATGTACTATTCGATGATTCAACGTCAGCACTTCCTTCTTCATCTGTCTTAGCAATCAGCTGCGGCGACACGTCGCCCGCTGTTTCACTGACGTTCTCAATTTGTTGGGCATGTAAGGACTGTTCGGTTTCCGTATCCACAGCAGGCGTAAAAATCGGCTCGCTGGCATCCTTGTTATGCTCCATGTCCTCCTTTGAAGGCGCTGGTGCCGGTTCGGATTTAGCCGTAAAATCCCGGGGATTTTCCCGCACTTCTTCAAATTGCGCAGCATGTATCGCCTGCTCCTCCGCCGTATCGATTGCGGGGGTAAAATGAATTTCCTTTTCCGTTTCGGTGTTTTTTTCCATTCCGCCGTCTTGGCTATCAGACGATTCTTCATCTGAAACAGCTGACACAGCTGACACGTCACGTTTATCCGTTTTCAGCATTTTATTGTACAACGCCGCAAGCCCGGCAAAATAATGCGTCGTCGATTCAAAAAGATCGCCCTTCAAGGAGTGCTTTGGCATGGTATCATCCGCCAATTGTTGATATTGGTCATTAATGTCATCCAATAGTGCCGCTATCCGCTCTAAAATTTGCTGTTTTGTCGCCATACGATACTGATAGAAACGCCTTTACCTGTACGTTATCAATAAATAATTCTGTCTGCTATCCGCTGACAAGATCGGAATATCTACCTGTCAAAACAAGTCTGATCAAGTCATTAACGAAAGATTAGTCAAACTTAGCTAAATTGCCGCGAATATACAAATTACAAAAACGCCATACCAAAGCGGTTTATCGGCATTAAATGCTGATATTAGCGGCGCTTAACGGCAGATAATATGAGTGGCCAACGAAAAGGCCCAAACGAAATATGCGATACGGATATGCTATTCTCCGAAGATAGGTTAGTGCGGCGTGATGCCTCATATGGAAGCATCGAAGTGATTTGCGGTTCGATGTTTTCCGGCAAGACTGAAGAACTCATTCGGCGAATACGCCGGGCACAATTCGCCCGGCTGGATGTGGAAATCTTCAAGCCGACAGTAGATACGCGTTATCATCACACGGATATCATCTCCCATGACAGCAGCCATATTCCCTCTACGCCCGTTGGGCATTCCTCGGCGATTTTACGATTAAGTGATACGACACGCGTTGTAGGCATCGACGAAGCGCAATTCTTTGATGACGGACTGCCTGACGTGTGCAATGAACTGGCAAATCGCGGACTACGCGTTATTGTAGCGGGTTTAGATATGGATTTCAAAGGGCGACCTTTTGGGCCGATCCCGGCATTATTGGCCATTGCCGAACATGTCACGAAGGTCCATGCGGTTTGTGTGCGTTGCGGAGCTCCTGCAAACTATTCGTACCGCTTAGCGGGAGACCAACAAAAACTGCTGTTGGGTGAAAAAGAGAGTTATGAACCGAGATGCCGGGCATGCTTTTTTTCGGCGTAACGGGCCATTCGGACATCGCGTGCTGTATTAGCTTATAACTTGCTAATCAACTCGTCGCTCATCGGCTCTACTTTCGATCGGAAGCGATGAACAAGATTGCCCTCTTCATCGACAAGGAACTTTTCGAAATTCCACTTGATCTCACCGGTGAAATCAGCATTATCAGTCGTGGTTAAGTACCGAAATAACGGCGATATGTCTTCTCCTTTGACACTGCTTTTCTCGGCCAATAAGAACGTTACACCAAAATTCTTTTCGCAGAAGCCCTTTATTTCTTCATTGCTTCCCGGTTCCTGCCCGCCGAAGTTATTGGCTGGGAAGCCTATCACAACCACTTTATCACCGTATTTGTCTGCCAGCTCCTGCAAACCTGCATACTGCTTGGTAAATCCACATTCGGAAGCGGTATTTACGAGTAAAAGTTTTTTGCCCTTAAATTGGGATAGGTTGATTTGTTTACCGTCAATGGATGTAAAGGTAAATTGATGCACGTTATCCAATGATGAACCCAGCATCATGGAAATGACTAATAATACCATCGATTTCATTTCTATTTTCTTTTTTTTCTAACAGCTAACCATTAACCATCGCCCGTCTTCTCCCTACGGATTACAACTGTATCTCGTAATTTTTCTCACGCTGAATGATATAATCAAACAACTCCGCAATAGGACGGCGCAGCGTCTTACCTACCTTGACCTCGTACTGGTCACATACTTCTCGCAGCTGTTCTATAAAATGGAAGGCAATCGATCCCACGAAGTGACACACGTAATCCCGATAGTCGGGAAAAAGCTTGATGTTCGTCGCGATAAACTCCCTAAAACCATTCTTCAACAATTCGTCGATAAAGGGATGATGAATATTCTCTCCCATAAAAATCGCGAAAGAAGCCAAATAAGCATTGGGGGACGCCCGCTGATACACGTTCTTGATGACGATTTCCTTATTAATTCGGTACTTCGCACAGAACATCTCGGAGAGATCAGCAGGCATTGTACCGTACAGATACTTGGTTACAAGTTGTTTTCCAAACCACACGCCCGACCCTTCATCACCCAACACATAACCAATCCCCTGCCGGGTGGGAAGCACATCCTGGCCATCGAAGAAGCTAACATCCGACCCAGTGCCCAAGGTAGCAATGTATCCCTTCCGGTCGCCGCATGCCGCGTAAGCGGCGCCAAGCAGATCCGTTTCCACGGAAATAAATGCATGGCTAAAAAGTTGAGACAAGGCGTTTGAAACCATTTCGCGCCTATCGGGGCTCGTGCACCCTGACCCAAAAAAATACACCTCGCTCACGCGGTCTGCATAAGGTAAAATCTCAGGTACGTTCTGTATAATTTTGGCAATGTCCTTTTCATTCACAAAAAAGGGGTTCAATCCTTTGGTTGTAAATGCCAATCGTTGGCCGTCAGGGAGAGCCAACATCCAATCCGATTGAGAGGAACCGCTATCTGCTACTAATATCATTCAATACACAAGTTTACACGTTAGCTGCTTCAGAATATCAAACTTAGATAAATTTGCTTTTATTTGCAAGTCAATCTCCCGCCGACTTCATACTTACTTATCGCGTACTTACTCTGTTTTTAGCGTACCTGCTATCTGATTTAATGTTATTTCGGCCAGTTTGGCTTGATATTGGGCCGTGCTATATCGGGCACTGGCATCCACGAAGTTGCGCTGGGCCTCGCGAAATTCCAGCGGAGCGATACTGCCAAGCTTAAATTTTTCAAGCGTGATATCCATGTTCTCTTTCGCAATAAGCTTATTCCGCTCCTCAAGCCTGACCAACTCCAGGTTCATCAAGTAGGTCTGGTAGGCCGCAAGCAACTGGGCCTCAATATTCTTACCAACCCGATCAACCTCGATTTCTGCCGCTTCCATGGCAAATTCCGCATTCTGTTCGTTGCGCCGCTGCATAAGTCCATTAAAGATGTTCACGGAGGCGGCAATGCCGTAATTAAACCCATTGTTTTTCGATTCGGTAGAAAACCCAAGGGCGGCCCGGGATTGCGAGCGCGTATAAGCCGATGAAACACTAATTACAGGGTAACGTTCACCTTTTATACGTTTGAGCTCCAGCTGGCTTATCCGGTGATTGACAATAGCCGATTGCAAAGTTGGGTTCAATTGCTTCGCCCATCGGGAAAGTGCTTCGTAGTTCAGATCGTTTGCGATGATAATCGTATCGGCCACGCTAAAATCCGTATTCACGTCACGCGCCAACAATTCGTTGAGCCGGATCTGCGTACTCCGATACTGATCGCGCTGGCGCAACAAGTTGGTGGTGTCGGTGTTCATATCCACACTCGCCGCTAGTACCTCCAGTTTGGATGCGCGGCCAATTTGATATTGATTTTCGGCTGTTTGATAGCGAAAGGCAGACAGCTCCAGTGCCGTCCGGGTGGCATTGATAAGTTGTTGTTGCTGCACCAGATCAAAATAGCTACTCATTACCTCGAATACAGTAGTCAAAATAGCCGCTTTCAGGTTGGCATCGCCAAGCGCTTTCAACGCTTTAAGTTGTTCATAGCGCGTAAACATTTGCAGGCCATCAAATATCGTCCAATCAAGACTGGCCCCGTAAGCCGCAGATCGGCTTCGGGCGCCGCGCAATGCACGCGTCTCTCCACTCAACAAGGTTTGTGTAGTATTTTGGATAGACGCAGCCGCCGACACATCGCCGCTGACCGTTGGCAGCATACCGGCATTCCCAACATGCACGTTGTTTGCCGCTATCGCCAAGTCCTTGGCTACTAAGCGAATATCATAGTTATTTTCCAACGCAAGCGCGATAGCCTCTTCTAAGGTAAGTTCTGGTTGAGCGACTCCGAAATAAGGAATGACAAAAAATATAATATAAATAAGTTTTTTCATAATTAATGCACGCCGGCCATCACCTCTTCTTCTATACGTTTAGCTTCTTCCAATTCATGGTTAACTTTGTACGCTCTTGACCAAAGGGCATAAACAGCAGGAATGACATACAAGGTAAGTATCAGAGAAAATAGGGTCCCCCCCACGATGACGACTCCCATACCAATACGGCTAGTCGCCGCAGCTCCAAATGCTACGGCAATCGGCAAAGCGCCCAATGCAATAGTCAAACTGGTCATTAAAATCGGGCGTAGCCGTGCTTCAGCAGCCTCAATAATCGCTTCCCGTACAGGCAACCCTTTTTCCTTAAGTTGATTGGCAAACTCTACGATGAGAATACCGTTTTTTGTAACCAACCCAATGAGCATTACCGTACCGATCTGGCTGAAAATATTCCACGATTCACCCGTGATCCAAAGGGACAGCATCGCACCTGCCACCGCCATAGGCACTGTGAGGATGATGATAAACGGATCCAAAAAGCTTTCGAACTGTGCGGCCAGGATCAGGTAGACCAACAACAATGCCAGGCCGAAAGCAAATAATGTGTTGGAACTACTTTCACGGAAATCGCGCGATTCACCGCCCAGATCGGTGGAAAAACTCTCGTCTAACACTTCGCTTGCAATCCTGTCCATAGCGTTGATACCATCTTCGATGGTCTTGCCCCGTGCCAGTGACGCTGAAACCGTAGCAGACATAAACCGATTGTTGTGGTACAATTGCGGTGGACTGCTGCGTTCTTCCATGGTCACCACGTTATCCAACTGGACCAAGCCACCGTTTGTACTCCGCACCGATACGGCTGCCAAGTCCAGCGGTGAGCTCCGATCTTGATCCATAAACTGTCCAATCACTTGGTATTGCTTTCCATTCATCAAGAAATAGGCAAACCGCTGACCGCTCAGTGACAATTGTAATGTCTGGGCTACATCCAATACCGATACCCCCAGGCTTTGTGCCTTCTCACGGTCTATGCTGATATTAAGCTCCGGCCTGTTAAATTTCAGGTTTACATCTACGTTAACGAATGTCGGATCAGCCGTTGCTTTGCTCATAAACTCAGGCACTTTTTCTTCCAGTTTTTGGAAGTTGACTGCTTGAATGATATACTGTATGGGCATCCCTCCCCTTCGGTTTACCGAAATGGTTGGCTGTTGCGAGATAAACGTACGTGCTTCGGTAAACCGGCGCGTCTGCCGCGTCAATGCATCCACGATTTCCTCCTGCGAGCGTTCCCGCTCGTCCGGAGCGACCAGCCCGATACGCATCCGGCCATTGTTGGTTGCTCCGCTTCCCCCGAACCCCGGCGAAGTGTTCACGATATTCACCCTTTTTTCGGGGACAGAATCATTGACGAGCTGGGCCAATTTCAGCATAAATCTATCCATATACTCAAATGAACTGCCTTCGGGGGCTGTCACACTGGCACTGATAAAGCTCCTGTCTTCATACGGCGCTGTCTCCTTCCTTAAGTTCGTCCAAAACCACGCAATTAAGCCAAAACATACGGCCAAGATGGGGAAGCTCACCCACTTTACTTGCATAAAACGGCGTAGGGAATTGGCATATCCCTTAGTCATTTTTTCAAAATAAGGTTCTGTAAGGTGGTAGAACTTTGAGTGTTTCGCCCCCCCCTTCCGCATCAGATAAGCGTTGAGCATCGGCGTCAGCGTCAGCGCTACGAATGCAGAAATCAATACGGCCGATGCGATGACGACCCCGAATTCGCGGAACAAGCGACCTACAAAGCCCTCCATGAACATCACTGGCAGAAACACCGCTGCAAGTGTAATGGAAATGGAGATAACGGCAAAGAAAATTTCATTAGATCCTTTGATGGCCGCTTGTATTGGCGACATCCCTTCTTCTATCTTTTTATAGATATTCTCCGTCACTACTATACCATCGTCTACCACTAAGCCGGTCGCCAGCACGATAGCCAATAGCGTCAGTACGTTGATGGAAAACCCACATAAATACATAATGAAAAAGGTCGCAATAAGCGATACCGGAATATCAATAAGCGGTCTGAAAGCTATGCTCCAGTTTCTGAAAAAAAGATAAATAATCAATATCACCAGTACCAGTGCGATCAGGATAGTTTCGGCAACTTCCATCACTGACTTTTTGATGAACAATGTATTATCAATAGCGACATCCAGCTCAACATCTGCAGGCACTTCATTGCGAAGTTGTTCGAGACGTTCATAGAACGCCTCTGCAATCTCGATATAATTGGTTCCCGGCTGCGGTATAACCGCAAGCGCTACCATTGGTGTAAGCGACTCGCGGATGTCCGTTTCCAAATTTTCAGCCGCCAATACTGCTCGTCCGATATCACTGAACCGGATAATCCGGTCGCCTTCGGATCGAATGATGAGGTTGTTAAAATCCTCCTCTGTCGTTAGGTTGCCAATCGTCTTGATCGCCAGTTCGGTGTTTTCACCTGTAATTTTTCCCGAGGGGAGCTCCACATTCTGGCGGTTGAGCGCATTACGTACGTCCAGCGGCGTAAGCCCGTAAGCAGATAAACGCATCGGATCTATCCATAAGCGCATTGCGTACCGCTTTTGCCCCCATATTTGCACCGCACTCACACCTGGAATAGTTTGCAAACGCTGAGCAACCACATTGTCAGCAATATCATTCAAATCCAATGGGTTGCGAGTCTCGCTCCGCATGGTTAGCGTCACGATGGGTTCCGAATCGGCATCCGCTTTGGACACCACAGGCGGTGCATCAATATCCTGGGGCAAGCTGCGCATGGCTTGCGAGACTTTGTCTCGTACATCGTTTGCAGCTTCTTCCAAATCCTTACTCAACACAAACTCGATGTTGATGTTGCTGGAACCTTGGTTACTCGATGAAGAAATATTCCGTATTCCATCGATTTGGTTGATGGCACGCTCCAAAGGTTCAGTGATTTGGGACTCAATGATGTCGGGATTCGCCCCTGCATAGCTTGTCCGCACCGATACGATCGGCGGGTCTATCGAGGGAAATTCGCGCACACCAAGAAAGGTATATCCGATTACACCGAACAAAATGAGCATCAGGTTCATTACAATGGTAAGAACCGGCCTCTTGATACTAATGGTGGACAAGCTCATCGCTGTTTCATTTAATCTGTTTCCACAAGGTTGACACGCACGGGCATACCGTCTTTGAGTGACATCAAACCCGATATGATTACCGTATCGCCTATTGCCACCCCGTTATTTATCAACACATCGCTTCGCGTGCGATTTTCTGCCTCTACGGGAGTAGCCATAGCCGTTCCGTCTTTATACAAGAACAGCTGTTTGCCATTTTGAACAGGAACAATAGCTTCGGTAGGCACCAAGATGGCATTTTCCAAACGGCTTAATGGCAATTCAACGCGAGCAAAAGAACCCGGAAAAAGCTGCCCGTTCGAATTTTCGGCTAACGCCCGGATACTAATAGTCCGCGTCGCAGCATCTACACCTGGCTCGATGGCATAAATCTCTGCATGATACATCGTCTCCGAACCACTGACGCTAAATTTCAGTGCTTGGCCTACCTGCACCTGACTACTGTATTTTTCAGGAACCGAAAACAAAATCTTTACCGGGTTGATGCTCATCAAGTTCGCTACTATCGTCGTGGGGGTGAGGTACTCGCCCTCCGAAATTGAGCGGAGCCCCACCTTTCCGCCGAAAGGGGCATGAACGGTGGTTTTTGCTATTTGTGCCCGAATCAGCGCGGTTTGAGCCTTAGCAGATTCATAGTCCGCGTGCGCCACATCATACTCCTGCTGGCTGATGGCTTCCTTTTCCAGCAACAAGCGGGCACGGTTTTCATTATCTTCAGCCAGTTTTTCGCGGCTTTGTGCCTGTATAAGCTGTGCTTGTAATTCAGAATCATCGATACGCAACAGCAGCTGTCCCTTCTGCACCATTGTCCCTTCCCGGAATGCCAGTTGTCTGACAATACCGGATACTTCACTACGTATCTGCACTTGCTCATTGGGCTCGATCGAACCCGACAGGGTGATGACGTTAGCAAACTCGCGGGGTTCCACTACAATACCATTGACTTCCATCGGACTCCCCCCCTGTACCGCATTAGGTGGCGCGATTTTCGTTTTACTGCTTTGGGTCAACCGATAACTCACAAAGGCCACAGCAACGATAGCTATCGCAATATATAGGTATTTCTTATTCATTTTAGTATCTGAAAGGTCGGTTTCGGGTACGCCCTCCACCTCAAAAAGATCTAAATATAGCGCTTTTCGTTTGTCAAAACTACGGCAAACATTAGGTATTTTATCGCTGTATCACATTTTTTACGGAATAGGTATATTTAACCACGACGGGCTATATATAAATATCCAGCAGCAGCACGCCGAGGAGCCCAACGACGGACACGATACTTTCCATCAGTGACCACGATAAAATGGTGTCACGGATACTGAGGCCAAAATACTCTTTAAACATCCAAAATCCGGTGTCGTTGACATGCGAGAACATTAACGAGCCAGCGCCCGTTGCCAAAACCATCAGTTCGGGGCTTGTTTGGGTAGATTCAATAAGCGGCAATACAATACCGGCAGCCATCAGACCTGCTACTGTTGCCGAGCCGAGGGCTACCCGGATTACTGCCGCAATAGCCCACACCAGTACCAAAGGGGAGAAAGAAAGACGGCCTGCCCAGGCGGCGATGTGATCGCCCACTCCACTATCTACGAGCACCTCCTTGAACGAACCGGCGGCACCGACGATAAACAAAATCATCGCTATACTGCTCACCGCCTCTTCCAAGCTTATCATAACAGCCTGCATGGTTTTTCCGCGGGCGATACCCATGGTAAAAACGGCAACAAATACCGAAATTAGCAGTGCAATAATGGGGTTACCGATGAATGACATTACGCGCAGCGCGGCAGAATCGGCGGGAAGTACAAAAGTAAAGCCCGAAGCAATCGCGATTAGCAATACTGGCAATAACCCAGTCAACAGACTAATCCAAAATCCCGGAACCACTTCATCGGATGGCATATCCGCTTGCATAAATTGGGCGGGAGGATTAGGGTAGATACCTTTCAATGTCCAAGAAAAAAGCACTCCTCCTACTATCACCGCTGGTATGGCTACCACGATCCCATAAATAAGCGTAAGCCCCATATCGGCATGATATAGTGTACCGATAGCCGTTGGTCCTGGATGCGGCGGCAAGTAGCCATGCGTCACAGACAGCGATGCCAGCATCGGCAGCCCCACATAGATAAGCGGCAGCTTGGTCTGGGCTGCAATCGCAAAAACAAACGGTACCAGAATCACAAACCCCACGTTATAAAACATGGGGATGCCCACCGCAAATCCGATCAATACGACGGCCCACTGCACATTCTTTATCCCAAAAGCATTAATCAAGACGGTTGAAATCCGGTGTACCCCACCACCATCGGCTATCAATTTGCCCAGCATAACCCCAAAACCCAATATCAAGGCCAACGACCCCAGTGTGCTTCCCATTCCTTGCTCTATTGAACCAATCACATCCGAAATAGGCATCCCCAAGGCCACCCCTACCACTAATGAGGTGATAATCAAGGAAAAAAAAGCGCTTAGCTTGAACACCACAACAAGCAACAACAGCAACAATACACCACATACAACAATAAGAATAGGCACCATCGTCTAAATTGGTTTAATTAGGTGAGTGATAAAATTCGTCTTTGACTCTGCCATATAGTCGTTCGAACAGTCTGAAATTTTCCTGATAGCGTTGATGGTTGTCGAGATCGGGCAGATAACGCGCAGTGACAGTATCTTCCAACACATCCCGAAAATCAGTAATCCTATTCAACGCTTTTAGGGCGACCATAAACGCTCCCTTGGCTGCACTCTCCACGCTTTCCTTAACCAGCACCTGCTTATTAAATACGTCGGCCAATAGCTGTACCCACATGGGGGAGCGTGCAAAACCACCGTTGGCATGGATGACATGAACAGGGCCGCTGATTTCTTCCAACACCTTCCCCACGCTGTACATCCCGTATACAATTCCTTCAAATACAGCCCGCGTAAAATGAGCCTTACGGTGGTGCATTTGTACCCCAAAAAACAGTCCTTTCGCGTTAGCATCCCAATGCGGTGCCCGCTCGCCAGCAAGATAAGGCAAAAAGATCAGCCCTTCGGCTCCTGCTGGAACGGAGGCCGCCTCTTCAGCCAGCTGCTGATACGCGTCCTCAATGGTCGTCCCAGCGACACCGAAATTATCGTTATACCAGCTCAACACCACCCCGCCGTTATTGACCGCCCCACCCAGTACAAATAAGTCTTTGGTCAGCACATAGCTGAATGTACGTGCCTGGCTATCGGTTTTGGGCAAGCTGGACGCCATCCGAATTGCACCGCTTGTACCAATGGTCACCGCCGCGTCTCCGGGCGCAATGGCATGCGCCCCAAGATTGGCCAGACAACCGTCGCTTCCGCCAACAACAAAGGGCGTGTCCTCCGGGATGCCCATCACCTTCGCCGCCTGCTTATCCAGGCCTGTCAGCGTATGGGTAACCGGCACAAGCGTCGACAATTGCGCCTTGGAGATGCCTACCAGCGCCAAAGCCGGTGCATACCAATCAAAGGCGGTGCTATCGAATAGCCCTGTAGCCGAAGCGATGGATTCATCCACAACGTAGCGGCCGAAGAGCTTGAAGAATACATACTCTTTGATGGAGATAAATTTATGCGCATGGCTAAACGTGGCGGGGAGGTGTTCACGCATCCAGCCCAGTTTACACAATGGCGACATGGGATGGATCGGTGTCCCGGTTTTCAAATAAATATCGAGTCCCGCGGCCGTCGCCTTGAGCTGGGTCGCAAACATCTCGCTTCGCGTGTCAGCCCAGATGATGCAGTTGGTCAACGGCGCGTTTTGTTCGTTCACCGCGATCAGGCCGTGCATAGCGCTGCTAAAACCCACGCCCAGTACACGGTTGCCGGGAGCAGTGTGCGCTACCGCCTGCCCCACCCCAGCGATGGACTGGATGACCGCCATATACAGCGTATCGGGTTCCTGTTCGAAATAGCCAGGTTGCGGATTTAAAATACCATAGCCTATGCGATATTCCGCAACCACTTCACCACCGATGCCGAAAGCAACCGCTTTGGTGCCGGAAGTACCGATATCTACGCCGATAATATAATCCATTAGTGTCGTTACGCTATATAATTGGAAAATGAAGTAAAACACAATCGTGTCCACAAATATAGAAAAATACATAACTTTTCCGTTTTTTCCTTAACATTGCACCATCAACATCAACAGTGAGCATGCGAAAGGTTCTTTGTTCCATGGTTATCCTATGCGTTTCGACGTTGCTGCATGCGCAACAAGAAAATATCATTAACCATTTTATTATTAAAGAAAACCTTATTAAAAACGGCAAATTGGCAGTCATCGCCACGGATGCTGACGAAAATCCGTTAACTTCGGTTTCAGGCACTTATCAATTTGTTGTCAACGGTTTTAAGCAAGAATTGGAATTCCGTGAAGGGGTAGCCATAACACCCAACGCCATTGAGTCATCGGCATTTGTATTCATCAAGCACCGTAATCAACAAGGTTCGCATGGCCGGTTGTACTATGTGGTAAAAAACGACAATGGACTCAATCCCATTGCCATCAGCTGGTATTTCCTGATTCTCGTTCCGGCGGTGATCCTCCTCGCCGCTTACCTATTCAAGCGGATGATAGTCTTAGCCGTCATCATACTGGTGGGGTTGTTTATCTTCAATTATAGCAAAGGGTTAGATCTGGAAAACATCGTCGAGACCATCGTGCACGGCATCAAAGATTGGGTTTGAAATGCGAGTAGCCCTCGGACTCAAAAAGGCATCCCGATACCAAAATTATATTGTACAAAATTGTAGCGGTCTGGCGCATTGGTGATACGATATTGTTCCTTAAACTCCCGGCTATTGAAAAGTTCCGTAATCACCCATTGATTTGCGCCGTCGAATTGCGGATCGCGCACTTTCAGCCCGGCGTCCAGTCGGATCACGAAATAGCCGCGATCAAAACGCAGCCCTACCCCTGTGCCGATTGCCATCTGCCCCAAAAATTTATCGAACCTAAATTCACCGCCCGGGTTTAATTCATTCTCCCTTATCCGCCATACATTACCAAAATCGGCAAAGGTCGCCGCTTTGAGTTTTGCTCCAAATAAGTCATTCAATACCTTAAAGCGATACTCCACATTACCTTCCAGTTTGACTTCGCCCAACTGATCAAGGTTGCGCAGGTTCAGGCGCAATCCAGGGTCCAGCACCTGGCGATTGTAATTGCCCGGCCCCAGCGTACGTGCCTGCCATGCCCTGATGCCGTTCATGCCCCCGCCAAAAAAACTTTTCTCAAAAATCAGCAGGCTGGAGTTATTGCCATAAGGCACGGCAATTCCCGGATTAAGCCGGACAATCAATTGCCTGTCACCCCCGAAATACCGGTAGTACCGCAAATCCGTCTCTGCCTTGGCATACTGCAAATACGGCACGCCAAACACCTCTTTTTCACCATCGACATTCCGCTGGAAGTCTATCACTTGGCTGGCTACCCCCAGCAGGTTGCCGCTTAGGTCAAGTGCGCCACGGAAATAAATAAAGTCTTCCAGCCGGGATAGCCTCACGGCGTTCAATGTGTATACATACTGCGACCCCAACCCGAAGTAAGCCCTGTTATTGCTCCGCACGTAAAGCAAAAAGCCTTGATCGATTAACCGCTGCGCAAATTCTTCATTCAGTTGCCCATACCGATATTCCAGCACTAGTGGCGTCAGTGTGTGGTGCTTATACCGGGTATCAGACCAATTATAAGACAGTGTTCCGCTAAAATAGCGGTTGGAATACGTCTGAAACTGGTCAAATGCCTGGATGTTGGCCGAAAAAATCGTTCGAGGCAACCCGTTTCTTCCACCAAGCGGTACGGAAAAAGGTGTAAGCAACCGGGGAACTGTAATGTTTACCCCTACCTGAAAATCGTTGTTGAACACCCTATCGAGCAGATTGCCTGGCAACCGGGAATCAAACAACACGCCATAACGTAGCTTTACCTCCAACTGTTCCAGTCCACCAAACAAATTGCGGTGGGTAAAGGTATTGCCAACATTAAAGCCGCTCATCCCCGAATTGAACGTGTATTCACCCTCGATTTGATTGGCCATATATGGTCGAGGAGTAAGCTCATAATACACATTAAGCCGATTGGAGTCGGGCTTGCTATACGCGATTTTCACACTGCGGAATCCGTTTAGTTCGTATAGGCGGTCGTAAGTAAGGTTCTCCAGGTCAACATTATAGGCATCCCCATGGTGGTGGAAGAGGTAACGGGCGATAGGCGCCGGATGAAAGCGGCCGGTATAATCCTCAACATACACCTGATTGTCCAACACCATTTTCTTCGGCATCACATGGTTCAGGTCATCACGGCTATGCTGGATGATGACAAAGCTGCTATCAATAGTGAACTTCGTATGTGCAGCTTGCCCTTCCGGATTATCCAAGATGAGCTTGAGATCGGCTTGGTTTCTACGAAGGCTGGTATCCACATCTACCCGCATATATTGCCTCAAATACTCGTAGTAACCCTGCTGGCGCATCAGGTGGTATATCCGTTCGCGCTCAGCGACCAACGAATCGGCGTCATATCGCATGGCAGGCCGCACTTTACGGCCGATGACACCGTGCTCGGCATATACCTGTGCTAATTGGGGGTCGGCTATATTCACATCTACATTGCGTACCGTATAAGGCACGCCCAGATTTGCATGAAAGTAAATATGTGCCCGTTTTCCTTTTAATACAATGTTGTTGCTTACTTCAGCATTGAAATACCCTTTGGATGCAAGGTAACGATTAATTTGTTGCGTAGAAAAGTCGACCAGCGCGCTATCGAGCACATGCGGAGGTTCGCCCACATTGCGGATATTCTTTGTCCGATAACGTCCCTTTCTGGCATTAGCCAAGTTATAGATGAATAGATTTATACGAGAATTCGGCCGTAGGTCAGGCGGAATATACGCCTTTGCCTGCTCCGTCAGCCGGGGTTCGATCCCTTCAATTTCTGTTTTGGTCACCAACGCCTGCCCTTCCTCCAGCAGTCTTGTCGAGCGGCAGGATGCGAATAATATCAGCAAAAGCAGTATACTTGCATACACAAAAAGGCAATCCCGTTTATCCATTAACTATGCTTTCAAAACTGCAAATACGTACCATCGCTTCACTCCAACATAAAAAATTCCGTAGGGAACATGGGTTGTTTGTCGTAGAAGGCGTTAAATCCGTAACGGAATTTCTCCGTTCAGATTATACCGTGCAACATGTTTTTTACACCTCCCAAGCGGCTACAAAATTGACTAAAATCCCGCAAAATATAAAATCGGATGAAATCAGCGACTCGGATTTGCAGCGTATCAGCGCGCTGAAGACGCCCCAGGGCGTGCTTGCACTTGTACGTATCCCTACCGCCCCCCCAATCACTGACAACATGCTGCGCAACACATTTCACTTGGTACTGGATGACATCCAGGACCCTGGCAATCTGGGTACCATTATCCGCACTGCCGAATGGTTCGGATTAAAACGCATCATCTGCTCTGTCAGCTCGGTAGATGCCTATAATCCCAAAGCCGTGCAGGCCAGCATGGGATCACTTGCCCGCATGCAACTGGTTTACACCGATATCCGGGCGTTGGTAGCGCAAGCGCCGGTGCCTATCTTCGGTGCGGTATTGAACGGTTTATCGCTCTATGAGGCGGATTTCGGCCACGAAGGGCTTATTGTACTGGGCAATGAAGGCAATGGCATCAGCCAGGCCGTGTTGCCTCACATTAACCACCATATCACCATCCCCCGCGTTGGCCAAGCCGAATCACTTAACGTAGCCATCTCAGCTGCGCTGTTTTGCTCAGCATTAGCTCGTAAGGAAACCCTGTAATTCAGAAATACCGCCCAAAAATATCGCACTGGCGATGAGTAATTTATTAACAAAAATTAACGAATTTTATTTTACCTGCAGTATATGACAAACCAAAACCTGTTGTAAATTTACAGGCGATGAATAAAACCTACGCATTAATCACGGGGGCTAGCCAAGGCTTGGGAAAGGCCTTTGCACTGGAGCTGGCCAGCAGGCAAATCAACACCATTTTGGTTAGCCTGCCGGGTGAAGGGTTGGATTTTGTAGCCTCTCAAGTAGTAGCTTTGGGGCAAGAAGCCCATTGTTATGAAACGGACCTCACACAAAAAGATAACATCGTTGCCCTTGCCGCTTGGGTCAACGAGAGGTTCGCCCTAAGCATCTTGATCAATAATGCGGGATGCGGCGGCACACAACGCTTTCAGGACGTCACGGTCGATTACCTTGACCGCATTATCCAGCTTAACGTAAAAGCCACATCGCTGCTTACCCACCAGTTGCTTCCCAACCTGATGAAACGTGACAAGGCCTATGTACTCAATGTAGGCAGCGTCGCTGCCTACAGTCCGATTGGTTATAAAACCGTTTATCCCGCCTCTAAGGCCTTTGTCTATAGCCTTACACGAGGGTTATACCAAGAATTTGCAGACAGCAATGTATTTTTTAGTCTTGTCAACCCCGGCCCTATGATGACCAATGCTGATTCAGCCAGCCGTCTGCAGCAACAGGGGTTTTTCGCTACGATGGGATTGCTTACGCCTGATCAAGTCGCCGCCATATCCATCCGGCGGCTATTCAAGCGCGATTCGCTGATTATGCTCAATTGGGTAAACAAGCTCACCTGGATGGTTATGAAATTTCTCCCTGTCTATATCCGGCTACCGCTGCTCACTAACGCCATCAAGAAAGAAATCAACCGCGCATGAACGTACTGGTTACCGGGGCAAATGGCCTGCTGGCCACGAATACCATTATCGCACTTCTGGCGCGCGGTTACCGGGTTAGGGGGCTTATCCGCGATGCCAAAAAATTTCTTTTGCCGCCACAAGACAAACTGGAACTGGCAATCGGTGATATTACCGACCCCACGTCGCTTGCACGCGCCGTAGCAGGGTGCGACTACATCATCCATAGTGCGGCCACTACTGATATGAGCCTGCTGCATTATAAAGACTATCACCGCGTCAATGTTGCCGGGACCGAACAGGTCATCACAGCCGCGCTGGCCAATGGCATAAAAAAGGTGGTCTACGTCAGCACTGCCAACACCTTCGGCTACGGCAGCATGCAGCGACCGGGAAATGAAACGCAGCCCATGAAATCGCCCTTCACCGAGGCCCATTATGCACGGAGCAAGCAGGAAGGCGAGCAGTGTGCCCTCGCCGCCAAAGATCGCTTGGCCGTTACGGTCGTCAATCCGACTTTCATGATTGGCGCTTATGACGGTAAGCCCAGCTCAGGTGCCATTATCCGTATGGGCTACGGCAAGAAGATCGTGTTTCACCCCCCCGGCGGCAAAAATTTCGTCCATGTCGAAGATGCAGCCCAGGGGGTTGTTGAGGCACTCGAACGGGGCGAAAACGGGGCGGCTTACCTGCTCGCTGGCGAAAACCTGAGTTACCGTGGCTTTTTCAGAAAACTGGCCGGGTATTCTACCGGCAACCCGCTGCTGGTTACCGTGCCCAAGCCGGCTCTGTTGGCCGCAGGTTACTTCGGCGACGTGCTAAGAAGCATCGGCATCCGAACGCCCCTTTCGTCTGTCAACATGAAAATTCTATGCGTCAACAACTATTACTCCAATCACCAAGCCCAGCAAGCATTAGGGGTAACCTTCAGACCTATCGACTCGGGAATCGATGATGCCATCCGGTGGTTTAAGGCACAAGGTATGTTATGACCAAAATCAGGCCTATACGACTACCCTAAGCTTGCCCGCAACTGTTCAAGCAGGTCGTTGGAGTCAGTGCGCTTCACTTTCATCTTCCGCACAGTAGGCCGTTTACCTTTTGCTTTAGCCCGGATGATTTTCATCAATTCTTTGCTATATTCATCTTTATAGTCATCGATATTGAATGCTCCCGAGTGCCTTTTAATTAGCTGCACTGCCATATCCATTTCCTGCTTAGCAATTTTTACGTTTTCGGGGACATTAAGTTCATCAACACCCCTAACTTCCTCCTGAAACCGCAGTTTATTGAGCATCAATATATTTTGATATGGCCGAATGATAGCCAAGTTTTCCGTATTGCGAAGGACAAAGGTCGACAAGCCCGCCATTTTTGTTTTTTCCAACGCTTTCAGCAACAGCATATATGCCTTTTCACCACCTTTTTGGGGTTGAAGGTAATACGGCGCTTCAAAGTAAATGCTCTCAATATCGGCTTCTTTCACGAAAACCTGTAAGTTTATCATTTTTGTCTTTTCAGGGCTAGCCTCTTCAAAGTCAGCCTCATCCAGCACGATGTAGTTGTCATCCAGTAGATAGCCACGCACGATGTTGTCCCAGTCCACCTCCTTACCTGTCCGTTCGTTGACACGTTTATACCGTATCCGCGATAAATCCTTCCGGTCCAGCATGTCCAAATCCGGTCGGCTATCCGTTGTCGCACTAAATAATTTCACTGGAATATTGACCAGTCCAAATCCGATTGCTCCTGTCCAAATTGCCCGCATCGTTCCTTTTTCCGTAGAAACAAAAAAACGTCCGTTTTGTTGGAGGCACTTTGGTATGGCCTCTGCAAGCGTCCATCCAACGTCACACCTCCACCCGTTGGCCGGTTTCCATGGCCTTATAGATGGCTTGTAGTATCTTCACGTCCTGCCGGCCCATTTCACCGGGTACGGGGGTCGGCCGATTTTCCTTAATCGCTATGGCAAAATCATCCATTTGGAGTGCTTGTTGGTTTACGCCTTCGCAATCCATTTCACCCTCGGAAGTTTCTCCCTGTATTCCGGAGTATGGATACGCCGGTTCCAGCTTTGCCCATCCGTGTTCGGCTTCTGCCCGTAGCAGGTTCATGCTTTCTGAATAACTGGTTTTGCACAATGCTGTCACACCACCTGGGAATTCCATTTGCCAGGTCAGCGATTCCTCCACTTCCTTGAAAGTTTCTGGGTCCGTTTTAGTCCCCTCCTCAGCCGTTACGGCGATGGGTTCCATGCCTGTTGTATACCGTGCGGCTTGCACGCAATAGATGCCCACGTCCATTAAGGGGCCACCACCAGCGAGGGCCTTATCCAGCCGCCAACCTTCCGTACCGTTCATCCCGTTTTCTGCCATGATATGCATTATCGCCCCCATCCGCTTTTCCTGACCAAACCGCATCATCTCAATATTATGCGGTTCAAAGTGTAGCCGGTAGCCAATGGAGAGCAGTTTACCCGCCTCCTTCGCGGCTGCAATCATCCGGTCGCAATCTTCCACCGTCACGGCCATGGGTTTCTCACAGATAACGTGCTTACCGGCTTGAAGTGCCCGTATGGTATACTCCGCATGCATTGCATTGGGCAGCACCACATATACGATATCAATATCTGGATTATCGGCAATCGTATCAAAATTCTCATAGTTATACACATTTCCTTCAGGGATATCGTAGCCGCGTCGCCACTTGTCGATTTTGGCAGGCGTGCCGGTCACAATACCGGCGAGGTAGCAATGATCGGTATCTTTCAATGCTGGACCTAACTGCCCTTCGGAATACTGACCTAGCCCTACCAGGGCAATGCCCAGTTTCTGCTGCGCCTGTTGCTGGTCGGTACGTTGTTCTGCTTGCTGGTTGCTCGGCGACGTGCAACCGCCAATGCTGGATAGCCCGGCAAAGGCAACTCCTCCAATGCCCATCAGGGATAGCTGGCCTACGAACTGCCTGCGGGTATACACGCCTTTACCTGAAAAAAAACCTTTTTGTTCCATAAGCGTTGTCGATTGGTAACATCCTTTCTTCCAAGAAGACACACAAGGGCTCGAATTGTTGGGTTGAGCTAAAAAAAGCTTGAGGCAATACAAAGAAAAAGCTGCTCCCAACGAGTGAGAGCAGCCCAAAAGCACTTAAATGCACAGCAGATTAGTAACCCGCTGATTGCTGTCCACGAATGTTTTCGTTTGCGTCGATTTCCGACTGCGGAACTGGCCATACCCAGGCACGGTGTTCCGGGGTGAGGGTCACACCGCTGCCAGCAAGCAGTCCGGGGTCGGTACGTTCGATTGTCCGCGTCGTCCGTTTTATGTCAAACCACTGATGACCTTCACCCACAAGCTCCTTTTTACGTTCCGTAAAAATCGCTTCTATCAGGGCGCTTCCTGTCAACGTCTCCGGGGCATAATCCGCTATACGTGCTGATCGCAGATCATTCAGATCGGTATTGGCCAGCGCTTCCTTAGCCCCTCCTTGCCGCGCCCGGGCTTCAGCGCGTATCAGGTACAATTCACCAGTACGGATTACCTTCCAGTTAACCAGGTTGTCGGAGGCATTTCCTCTTCCGTAAAATTTCCGTAAGATGTTGCGCGGGGCGCCCGAAAGCGAACGCACGCCGAAGTAGGTGCCGTACCGTATGTCGTTATTCTGATCGTACAACGCAAGCAAGGGATCCGCCGGACGGAAGCGGTTTCGGTTGGAAGGTGCATTATGCACACCCGAAGACGGCGACCCTTCGCCCGCATTGAACGGCACAGCCCACAGCACCTCAGCGGTCGACGCATCCGTCCATATCCCTTCAAAGTCAGCACCTGTTGCCAAGGGCTCCTCTGCGATTACTTGGGAAGCAAAAGCTTCAGCCTCTTCATACTGTCCGGCATACAAGTACATTCGCGCCAGCAGCGCCCGCACAGCTTTTTGATCGAGGTAAGATCTACTGTTTCCCGAATTGATCGTACCGTCTACATTGCCCAACAATGTTTCGGCTTGCGTCATATCAGCGAAAATCTTTGCCCAGCTCTCGGCAACTGTCAGCCGTGAAGGTTTGTTATTGATGTCTACGATTTCCACATAAGGAATTCCCAGTCCTGTGCTGTTCAAGTCATAGTCTGTACCCCAATACCGTAAGACATCAAAATGCGCAACCGCCCGAATCGCGAGCGCTTGTCCTTTAATACGGTTGACGGCCTTCGGATTGGTGGCGCTGAACTGGTCGATATTCCGCAGTACCAAGTTAGCCTGTGCTACCACGCTATAGGCCTCCTGCCAAGCCGTGTTGATATCGCTATCAGTTGATTCATAGACCCAATTGACCTGTTCCTGCCAGTTAGCCAAGTCCTCCGTGGTCCTTACCAGGTTGTCGCCCATCATGTCCGGTAGACTGGCCCATGTGCTGGTGGTTTGCGCACCACTAGCGAAATAACCCACTTCTCTGAAGAGGGAGTAAGCCCCGGTCAAGGCGTATTCATAATCTTCGATGGTTGTAAAAATCTGGCTTCCATCTTTTACGAACTCTGGCTCGATATCAATGATACTGTTGCATGCTGACAACGAAAAAACACCTGCCAGCCCTAAAATAAAATTTCTCCTTTTCATAATGCCCTCCAAGTTAAAACCCAACATTTAATCCGAATGTGTATGTGCGTAGCGCCGGATACTGCGCACCATTTAATGTACCCCGCGCCATTTCCGGATCAAATCCCTGAAAATCCGTCCATGTCACCAGGTTTTGGCCTTGTGCAAATAGCCGTATGTTACTCACACCAATCTTGTCCAGCCACTGGCGGGGCAGCGTGTAGGATAAATTTACATTGCGCAGGCGTAGAAAATCGCCATCTTCCACGAAGTGGGATGTGCTGCTGCGGAAAAACGGATAGTCCACACGCGGGATCTGTGTTTGGTCGCCCGGTTGCTTCCACGCCGTACTCATTACCGCTGCCAGGTTGTCACTCACGTAGTTGGGGTTTTCTACGTTAGCCCGGTCGTTATTAAAAATCGAATGTCCAGTGATAAACGAGAAAAACACGTCTGCACTAAATCCTTTGTAGCTCAAACTGGTACCAAAACCGCCGAAGTACGGGGCTTCGTATGATCCCACAATCCTTCGAAACGAAGGACTGTAATCTTCTGTCACATTTCCTTCGAGGTCGATATACAGTGGATTCCCATTATCCGGATTTACCCCCGCATACGGCACCACGTAAATGGAGTTTATTGATTCACCTACACGATTGATGGTGATAGTGCTGATGATTTCCTGTTGGTCGCCTATCAATTTACGCACTTTGTTTTTGTTATAGGTAAAGCTCAAATTCAAGCCCCAGACAAAGTCCTTCGTCCTGATCAAATTGCCATCGAGAAAGACTTCCACTCCGGAGTTCTGAAGTTCGCCGATGTTGGCGGTCAGTGATGTGAAGCCTGTGGTCCTGGACAGTTGCTGATTGAGGAAGAGGTCGGAGGTAATGGAATTGTAATATTCTATGGTAGCGCCAAGACGGCCGCCTAGCGTATTAAATTCAACTCCAGTGTTGAACGTACTTTTACGCTCCCATTGCAGCAGCGGATTGGCCAGTTGGTCCTGCACCAATCCACCCACACCCGCATAAACAGCCCGTGCGTAGAGTTCGCGCGACTGGAAGTCTTCAATGCCTGCCTGATTACCGGCCGATCCGTAGCTGATCTTGTATTTCAAATTATTGAAGATCGGTTTCAACGGTTCCATGAAGGCCTCATCCGACACGATCCAGCTGAAGCCCACCGAGCCGAAGTTTGCCCATTTGCGGTCAGCACCGAATCGTGATGAACCATCACGTCGTCCGGTTATATCTAAGTAATAACGGTTCTTGTAGCTATACTTAATATCTGCAAAATAAGACAGCAAAGCATTTGCACTACCATTGCCACCCACATCGGGGATGAAACCATTCTCCGCGTTGCCTGGTGTAATGCCCGCCTCGTTGTCAAATGCACCTCCCAATCCATAACCCGTAAATTCAAAGGAACGCAATGTATTGTTGATGATCTCATTGTAGAGCGTTACAGCGAAGGTATGGTCTTCTGACACCGTTTTACCATAGCCCACCGATGTCGTTCCGGTGTACCGGAAGTACCGATCAAGCTCCCGAAAGAGACTTCCCTGGCCACCCACATCAAAACTTCCCGAATATGTATCCGGGCTCGTGTAGGCCGCCGTTTCGTTAGACCGGAAGTCGCCGCCCCAGGATGTCCTGGCGGTTAGGCCTTCAAGAAAAGGTGCTCGGTACTCTACATAGACGTTTCCGACTCCTTTAAGCTGCTGGCGAGCGTCCCGATTTTCCAACAGTTCTGACAGCGCATTCGGCTGTCCAGACACAAGTTGCGTATAATTGCCTTCTGCATCGTACGGCGTTTCGTAAGGATTTGACCAACGGATGGCGTTTAGTGGCGAAGCGATGGAAGTATTGTTTTCGGATGTGTTGTGATACTCGGAATACCCAAATGTGCTGTTTAAACCGAAGTTAAAGGCTCCGGCCGTACTGCTCACGTTTACACGGCCAGTATAGCGCTTAAGGCCCGTATTACGCACCGTTCCAGTTTGATCAAATATAGAACCCGACAAAAAGTAAGTCGTATTATCTGTTCCGCCTGAGGCACTCAGCGTATGATTAGCGGTACGGCCGGTCCGAAAAAATACCTTTTCCCAGTCGGTATTGATTTGACGCAATTCAGCTAACTCTGCATCCGTCCACTCGTAAGGATTTCCGCTGAGCAATTCAAAATCCAGCTTCTGATCGGTACTCATTACCCTCAAGCGGTTTTCCGGAATGGTCGATCCGCCATATTGAACGTTGTAATCGATGCGTGTGCGGCCGGCTTTCCCCTGTTTTGTCGTGATTAGCACCACGCCATTAGCTCCACGTGATCCGTATTGTGCCGTTGCCGAAGCATCCTTCAACACCGATATGGATTCGAAATCTGCCTGATTTAAGGAAGAAAAGTCGTTCGCTGTGATTTCCACCCCATCCATGATAAACAGCGGGTCATTGCTTCCCAACACCGATCCCTTACCACGGATCAAAATAGAAGCCGCCGCACCAGGCTGTCCCGAGTTCGCTTGGATCAATACGCCGGGCACTCGTCCTTGGATGGACTGGTCGAACGACCCAATCGGTACCAATTCAAAGTCTTTTGCCTGCACGGTGGAGATCGAGCCTGCCACTTCCCGCCGGTTCTGCGTGTTATACCCCGTCACGATGACTTCAGATAGTTGTTGGGCATCATCCTGCATGGACACGGTCAGCGGATCCGAACCCACCGCAACCTCTTTCTCTAAAAAGCCGATATAACGAAATATCAGCGTCGTTGCTCCGTTGGGAACTTGCATCGCAAAGCCCCCATTTTCGTCTGTCTTTGTACCCAAATTGGGCGATCCTTTTACGGTCACGCTTACCCCTGGTAAAGGCAACCCATCGTTTTCTGCTATTACATTACCTACTACTGTCCGTTCTTGGGCAAAAACGGCATTAGAAAGAAAAAAAAACAGCAAAAATAAGCTTGTAAAATGTTTACTCATGTGATTGATTATAAAAATAACGGCCAAAGGTGAGATTTTTACAAACAAACACCAACAAATCGCTTATTTTTTACAAAAAATATCAACACACCGCCTTGTTGCTTACATTTGCAATAATGATTTGCAAGCATTGACCACCTCGAGCTCATATCCAAGGCGCAATTGTTGAATTGATTTAGAAATACCGTCAATGGCGTCCAAAAGGACGCGAAACCCACAATCCTATAAAGAAATAAAATAAACAGATCGCTTGTATTGATTTCTTTTTTTCGATGGAGGCTTTTAGCATTGAGAATTTTAAGCGCTCATAGTGCCTCTTACGGCCTTAGAAAACGATGTACCGCATATCCGCTCGCCTTTAGACCCAAAACAATGGGCGAAAATCAGAAACTCACCGAGGTTGAAAATTATTTTCACCGAAGTCTCTTCAGGAAAACGCTCCGGAATGTTGCCGAAAAGACTTCGGAGGATTTCAATCGCTCTTTTTTTCTTTCATAATAAGAAAATAAGACGAACCATGAAATCCTGTAATTAATCAAAAATTAATCGTACTTACTTTAGTTTTAGCCGTTTGGCCTTTTACGCTAAATATGCCACATGTACTTTGATATTGCTACATCCTAAAAACAAGCGGGCCACCTTCCGTACCTAAGTATTGGAAGATGGCCCCCTATTAGTTCTCCGTCTTAAATTAGTTTAGATATTCATCATTTTGGTCCAACAACGGGTTGACGTCCATCTCACGCTCAGGGATGGGATAAATCAATCGTCCGTTGTTATAATCCAACGTTATTTGCCCCTGATTTCCTGTAAAGGAGATAGACCGATGTAGCCGCTTGGTGTCATGGATAAGGAAGCCTTCAAAGGCCAATTCCAATTCCCGCTCATGCAAAACGTCATCCAGGGTCACCGTTGGCTTTGAACCGGCAAGAGACCGCTCCCGAATCAAATTAATATCCGCAACAGGTGTAGCACCGACGGCGGTTCCCAACCTAATGTTAGTTTCCGCACGGACGAGGTACATTTCGGCAAGTCGGATTACCGCTATGTTTCCAAACTGGTTTGTGTACTTATTAGTCAATCGTTCGCCGTTATCGGCACTGGTATAGAAAAATGACCTCCGCACATCCGTATCCGAGTCAAACAACGCGAGGTACGCATCACCGATGATGATATCGCCGCCACGGCCGCCGTGGTCCTGATCGGCGTAGTGGGTAATCAAGGTGTTGGTACCGTCCTGACTCGTCACTTGCATCGCAAACACATCTTCGCCAGAGTCTTGTTCATTATTAAATGCTGCTGCAAACGACCCCACAAGCGCATGCCCGCTGTTTTCGATGACGTCATTTGCTGCGTCGCGCGCTTCGGCATAATTTCCCTGTTGCAGGTACACGCGGGCCAATAGCGCTTTTGCTGAATATTTATCTGCGAAGACGCCATTCGTTGGCGGGAGCGAATTGTAGGCATCATTCAGATCGGCAATCACTTGAGCATAAACCTCTTCCACAGTATTTCGTGCTACCGTCAGATCACCTGCATAGTCTAGCACCCCTTGGAGCACCAATGGTACGCCCAATTGTCCGTTCTGTTGTCCTGCCTCGTAAGGCAACCCAAAAAATCGCACCAACTCAAAGTAGGTGGCAGCCCGCAAAAACTTCGCTTCACCCAATATCCGAGCCTGTTCATCGGCTTCTTCCACCACGCCAATGTGGTCTACTACGAGGTTGGCCATATTGACCAATGCATACGCATTGAGCCAATGATCGCTCACATAAGTGTTATTCACCAATAAAGCCTTATTAAATACTTCCCGAGGCTGTTGAAAGGTACCTATCCATGAAACTTGACTAGTAGCTCCGTACAAATCGCCTAGCATCTGAATTCGTCCCCCATAAGCAGCCGAACGTCCGGCTCGTTCATACACACCAACTAGCAGATTTTGGATATTCTCTGGAGTTGACAACGCAATTTCCGAAGAAATGGATTGTGCAGGCTCCACATCCAATTTGCTATCACAAGCAATACCTAGTGCCAACAATAATCCTAATCCCAGTATTTTGTAGTTTTTCATGTTAATCTTTCGTGTTTAAAAGTTGAAATTTACACCCAATGAAAACGTCCGTGCTGCCGGAGCCGAATAAAAATCAATACCATTTCCCGCTGCTGTCTCGCCAGCATCGCTTCGGGCTTCTGGATCATAACCCTGATAATCGGTGAAGGTAAGCAGATTAAATGCTGCCAGATACACACGTAGATTATTGATCCCTAGTTGCTGTAAAGCCTGTTGTGGAATGGTATAACCCAAATTTACATTACGCAAGCGGATGAAATCTGTTCGTTCAAGGTATCGCGTCGAGTGCGCAGTACCATTACCTAATCCAAAACGTGCCTGAGGAACGTCGGTGATATCACCCGGCTGCCGCCACCTCCGCAATTGGTCCCGGCTCTGGTTGTCGTAGTAGTCGCCATTGGCCGATTGGTAAAGTCCACCAGCGTTATAGATGCTTGCACCCCATTCCCCTTGGAAGGTAAAGCTAAAATCAAAGCCTTTGAAAAACAACGCACTTGTGAAACCGCCAATCCACACAGGGATAGGCGATCCTGCGACAATACGGTTAGCGCGGTTCGGATCGTTCGTTGTTTCCTTACTCAATGTACCGTCTTCGTTTTTGGAGTTTAAATAATACAACGCATCCCCATTATCCGGACTAACACCAGCATATTCCAGTACATAAAAAGAATTGATAGCTTCGCCCTCGCGAACAATATTGCGCCCACTTATCACATCAGCGCCATTTGGCAGTTCCTTCACTTCATTGTTGTTTCTGGCAATGTTAATACTTGTATTCCAGGTAAACCCCTCCTTCTTGATATTTTCCGTATTCAACACAAACTCTACACCTCTATTTTCCATTAGACCGATATTACGGGTGATGGTCGAAAATCCGGACGTTCCGGGAAGAGGTACGTCAAAGAGCAAATCTTTGGATTGCTTTACATAATAATCGAGCTCACCAGACAAGCGATTGTTCAAGAAGCCAAAATCAACGCCGATGTCATACTGGTTGACCTTTTCCCACGTCAAGAAGGAGTTTGCCGGTTGCGTGGGAGAAATACCTGGGCGCTGGTTGTAAGAAATACCGCCATACAGGCCCAACGAGGCAAAATCACCGATCTCGGCGTTGCCCGATTGTCCCCAGCTACCCCGCAGCTTGAGGAATGACACCACTTCCGATTCACTAAGGAAGTCTTCTTCAGAAAGTATCCAGCCGGCTGACGCCGCAGCGAATGTTCCATAGCGGACACTTTCGCCGAAACGGGACGACCCGTCGCGACGGACACTCGCTTTCAGCAGGTAGCGATCTTTCAACGAATACGTAGCCCGGACGAAGTAAGAAAGGAAGTTGTACTGAGAGACATTGCCATTGCCTGCTGTAATTTCAGCCGCACTGCCAATTGTCTGAAAATCGTCCGTCGGAAATTCGATACCCGTTACGCTTTGAAACCGCCGCCGCGTATCGTTAAACTCCATACCCACCACGGCTTCTAAGTCGTGAATATTGGCAAAATTCTGCGAATAGGTAAAGTAGTTACTGGTAATATAAGACTCTGTACCTACACTAGAAGCATATCCTTCACCATTGGTGGATTGGAAGGGGGCAAGTCGGCCCGTGTAGCTGTCTTCCGTTTGGTAGTACAGGTCATAGCCGAAATCCGTATTGAATTTGAGATAGGGCAAAAATCGATATTCACCAAAGGCTTTACCGGTCACCCTTCGTATTACTGTATTATAAAAGGCATGTCTGTCCTGCAGCAGAAAGTTTGCATAAATAGTATTGCCATTAGGCTCCCCATCCGGCAAATAAGCCGGCGAGATCGGCGACAGGGCCACCGCTTGCAACGGTGTCACAAAGGCGTTATCATTGGCAATCCGATCTATGGACGTTTTAGAGAAACTCAGGTTGGCACCTCCTGTGAATTTATCCGAAAAGTTGTGGCTCACGTTTATTCGTGAAGTGAGTCTTTCCAGTTCATTGCCCCTTATAATACCCTTTGTACCGTTGTAAGCTCCCGAAAGAAAATACGTGGTTTTATCATTTCCACCGGACATCGAAAGGTCAGCATCGGTGAGATACCCATCCTGAAAAGCCAAATCCTGCCAATCAGTATCCACTTCACCATTCCGCCAGTCCGTACCCGCTGAATAGTTGTCCATAAACGATTCAAACCTTTGCGTACCACTTTCTGTCCCGTAGCGGTTTATCAACGATTCCTGCAGCAATTCCTTATACTCGGCAGCGTTCAACCATTCTCGCTTATTCGCCGGGCCACTCCAACCATGGGACACATTTGCGGAAATGGAACTCCGGCCGCTTTGTCCTTTCTTAGTCGTGATCACGACCACACCATTCGCTCCGCGCGAACCATAGATCGCTGTCGCCGATGCGTCTTTTAAAATGTCTATCGACGCTATTTCATTTGGACTTAAGGTAAGTAACGGGTTTTGTGGTGCCGAATTGTTCGATTCATTTTGATTAATTAACGGCATACCATCCAATACATAAAGAGGTTGGGATCCCGCACCAATACTCGCAACTCCACGGATACGCATGCTGATACCAGCTTCAACCTTACCGTTCGTTTGCATTACCTGTACTCCTGCAGCCTTCCCTGACAACAAACTTTGAAACCCAGGCGACGGAATCTGAGAAATATCGGAAGACGTCAGCTTCGCGACGTTGTCTGTGAGTTTACGCTTGCTTTGCGTGCCATACCCCACAACGATCACCTCGTCTAAATCGGAGGCAGCATTCAACAAATTGACATTAATGAAGTTATTGTTCGCCACCGGCACTTCTTGCGTTTGAAATCCGACATATGAAATCACCAACGTCTGATCTAACTCCGCCACAATCGTATAACGGCCATATTCGTCGGTCAATGTACTTATGTTTGTCCCTTTGACAACAATACTTGCTCCGGAAAGCGGTTGCCCACCCTCACTATTAACCGTCCCTGCAATTGTTTTTTGCTGAGCATAACCAAAAATAGTTACACACACAAACAAAATAATCAAAAAATAATGTATTTTTAATTTCATACCGTGTGTTTGTTATTTTTTTATTAAAAAATTTCAAACAAATATAAAATATATTGCAAACAAACGAAGATCATACTTATTTTTTATACAAAAAAATAAAAAACAATAACATTTATACACACAAAACAACTTAAATCACATATACAAAACAAAAAAATCCGGTATTCCTACCGGATTTAACCAAAAATCACCAACTAAATTCAAAAAACACAACATTAATTACGTTCCATAACCAGGATTTTGCTCCAACAATGGATTAGCGTCAATTTCCCGTTGTGGTATCGGGTATGTCAAGCGGTTGTCGTTGTATGGTATCGGCACTTCGGTGGATTCACCGCCTACGCTTTCGACAATGACAATCGTTTCCCGCGTGCGTTTAACATCGTGTATCAAAAACCCTTCGAAAGCAAGCTCCAATTGCCGTTCCAAGAGCACATCCTCCAACGTTACCGCTGGCTTCAGTGCGGCGTTGGCACGGGCTCGCAGCACATTGATGTCATCGGCAGGAGTCGCCCCCACGGCAGTACCCAGCCGTAGATTCGCCTCTGCACGGATAAGATACATTTCAGCCAACCGAATCATCGCAATATTCCCGAATTGATTGGTATACTTGGAAGAGAGCAATCCACGACTGCTTTCATAAAAAAACATGCTCCTATCATCGGTGTCCGAATCAAAAAGCGCCAGGTACGCCGGCTGAACAACGATGTCACCACCCCGTCCGCCCAAATCCTGCGTGGCGTAGTGTACAACCAGTTGGTTGGTACCGCTTTGATTGGTCACCTGAAAGGCAAACAAATCTTCAACCGAATTCGCTTCGTTGTTGAATGCCTCCTGATATGTGGGCGTAAGTACCCGGCCGCTGTTTTGGATCACGTCATTTGCTGCATCTCGCGCCGCTGTGTAATTTCCCTGTTGGAGGTATACCCGTGCCAGAAGCGCCTGCGCCGAATAGCGGTCGGCATAGTATCCATTCGACTCGGGTAGCAGGGAATACGCATCATTCAAGTCGGCCAGCACTTGGGTATACACTTCGTCCACCGTATTACGTGGCACGGCCAAGTCTCCATCATAATCCAGTATTCCGGTCAAGCTGAGCGGCACCCCAGGTTGATTGTTAGCTTCCCCTGACACATATGGCCTCCCAAACGATCGCACAAGATCAAAGTATACCAACGCCCGTAGAAATTTCGCTTCGCCCGCTACCCGGTCTCGCTCAGCTTCGTCTACCACGTGCAAGTGGTCCACAATCAAGTTTGTAGCGTTGACAACCTGATAAGCGTTTATCCAATGATCACGCACAAACGAGTTGTCTACCCGTATCCGTTTGTTAAACACCTCACGGGGCTGAGTAAACGTACCTACCCATGACGCCTGTCCAGAAAAACCATATAAATCGGCCAGCATTTGCAAGAATCCCCCATAAAGGTCGTCCGTGCCAGCTTGATCATAAGTACCGATAAGGAGACTTTGGATGTTTTGCGAGGTAGACAAGGCTTGCTCCGCTGGAATAGACTGCTCGGGGTCGATATCCAATTTTCGCTCACAGGCCGAAAGCCCTACCAAGAGCGCTAATATGCTATAGCGATAAACTATTTTTTTCATTTGTTAAAAATTAAAATTGACCCCCAATGAATATGTCATTGCTGCCGGTGCAGAGTAAAAATCTATTCCCCTACTTGCCTCTGTCGAGCTTGCATCGCTCCGTGCTTCAGGGTCATACCCCTTATAATTCGTGATGGTTAACAAGTTGAACGCCGCAAAGTATACACGTAGTCGATTAATTCCCACCTGCTGGGTGATTCGGCTGGGTAGCGTATACCCAACGTTCAAATTGCGGAGCCTTACGAAACTCGCGCCGTCGAGATAGCGCGAAGACTGTGCCGTGCCGTTGGCCCCATATAGGCGGGCCTGCGGCACATCGGTGATGTCCCCCGGTTGCCGCCATCGCCGCAGTTGGTCCCGGGTCTGGTTGTCGTAGTAATCGCCATTAGCCGACTGATATGTACCACCTAAGTTGTAAATACTTGCGCCCCACTCACCTTGGAACGTAAAGCTGAAGTCAAAATCGCGGTAAACCAGGTTACTGGTAAACCCTCCAATCCAGTTGGGCAGCGGAGCGCCCAAAACCACACGGTTTGCCGCATTGGGGTCATTGGTTGTCTCCCGGTTGAGTGTACCGTCCGGATTGCGGCTGTTTACATAGTAGAGCGCATCACCATTGTCGACGTCCACACCAGCATACTCCAGCAGGTAGAAAGCATTAATAGGCTCCCCCTCACGGAGGATATTCTGCCCAATGACGACATCCTGCCCATTCGGCAATTCCTTCACCGTATTTTTATTATAGGCAATGTTCAGCGACGTGTTCCATGTGAAGCGATCCTTTTGGACATTCTGGGTATTGAGTACGAATTCGACGCCCCTATTCTCCAGTAGCCCGACATTCCGCAGTACGGTCGGGAATCCCGAAGTTGCCGGTAGCGGCACGTCAAACAGCAGCCCATCGGAGCGTTTGACGTAATAGTCCAGTTCACCCGAAATCCGATTGTCAAGAAAACCGTAGTCGATACCAATATCGGTCTGCTCGACACTCTCCCACGTCAGGAACGGGTTAGCCGCCTGTGTTGGAAATATTCCCGCTCGCTGCCGGTAGCTTACCGCGCCAAACAAGCCGAGCGAAGCAAAATCGCCTATCTCAGCATTTCCGGATTGCCCCCAACTGCCCCGTATCTTCAAGAACGACAGCACGTCGGAGTCACTCAGGAAATCCTCTTCAGACAGCACCCAACCCGCAGACACGGCAGCAAAAGTGCCGTAGCGGTTGTCCCGGCCAAATCGCGACGAGCCATCACGCCGGATACTCGCCTTGAAGAGATACCGATCCATCAATGAATAATTCGCCCGAGCGAAGTAAGAAAGAAATGCATACGAAGTAAAGGTGCTGCTACCCGCTGTAATCTGTGCAGCGCTCCCTATCGACTGGAAATCATCCGACGGAAATTCAATGCCCGTGACGCTTTGAAACCGTCGCCGCGCATGATTGTATTCCATACCAACCACTACGTCTACATCATGGATATCATTAAGCGCTTGTTCATAGGTAAAATAATTGCTCGTGATGTAGGATTCTGTACCTACACTGGTTGCAAACCCCTCCCCGTTGGTCGATTGGAACGGCGCTAACCTTCCCGTATAACTATCTTCCGTTTGATAATACAAGTCATACCCAAAATCGGTATTGAATTTCAGGTTAGGTAAAAAACGGTATTCAGCAAATGCCTTACCACTTACCCGGCGCACAATGGTATTAAAGAACGCATGCCTGTCCTGCAGCAGGAAGTTAGCATATAGCGTATTGGGATTGGGCTCTCCGTTATCCAGAAAGGCCGCACTCAACGCAGGCTGGGCAATCGCCTGCAGGGGCGTCACAAAAGCATTGTCGTTTGAGATGCGATCGATGGTGGTCCGGGAGAAGCTCAGGTTTGCGCCCGCCGAAAACCGGTCGTTAAACTCGTGGGTCACGTTCACCCGTGAATTGATCCGCTCCATGGCATTGCCCCTTACAATCCCATCTGTATTGTTATACGCGCCCGAGAAGAAGTATGTTGTATTTTCATTTCCACCTGATATCGAGAGATCCGCATCACTCACATGCCCCCTCACCAGCGCCAGCCCCTGCCAGTCCGTATTATGGTACTGTCCGTTGCGCCAGTCTGCGCCATCAGACAGAAAACCAAACAACCATTCCGCTTCGGCTCGGCCATCTTCTTCTCCGTAGCTATTGATGGCCGCCTCAGTGAGCAACTCCATATATTCCTCCGCACTAAGCCATTCGCGCAACCGGGTAGGTTCGCTGATGCCATGCGATACGTTGGCAGAGATACTGGCCCGCCCCCGTTTGCCGCGCTTCGTGGTAATGATCACCACACCGTTAGCGCCTCTCGAGCCGTAGATAGCTGACGCAGACGCATCCTTCAGGATGTCGATAGACTCAATTTCATTCGGGCTAATTGTCAGCAAGGGATTTTGCGGCGCATCGCTGGATTCATCGCGGTTAATCAGAGGCATCCCATCCAGCACATACAACGGATCCGAGCCAGCTCCTACACTCGCTACGCCGCGCACGCGGATACTGATCCCCCCTTCTACCTTACCGTTTGTCTGCATTACCTGCACCCCCGCCGCTTTACCCGCCAACGTATTCTGGAATCCCGGAGACGGGATTTCAGCAATATCCGATGATGTCAGCTTCGCTACGTTATCCGTAAGCAACCGCTTACTTTGTGTACCATAGCCCACAATGACCACCTCATCCAAACTGGAGGTCGATGTGACCATATTTACGTCAATCACTGCACGCTGTCCCACCTCCCGTTCCTCGGTCTGCAAACCGATATACGTAAAAACCAAGGTTTGGCCCACTTGTGCATTGATCGTATATTGGCCCTCAGCATTGGTCAAGGTGCTTACATTAGTTCCCCGCACAGCGACACTCACACCCGGAAGCCTATTGCCTTCCGCGTCATAAACACTACCGGTAATGGTCGTTTGCTGTGCAAAACCCAATGCCATCCAACATACGAACAGCAAGGTCAGCATGTGTTGTATCTTTGCTTTCATTTAAGTCCGTTTTTTAAACTGTTCCATAGGTCTGCACACCGAAGCGAATGCGCATTCGAAAGAAAAACAATAACCTAAAAGGAAAGTTTTGGGAAAAGTAAATCGGACCGCGACAGGACTTTACATTTCCTCAAGGCGATAAAGCGATATTTTCCGATGTAAAAATGCCCCCGGGGTATGTCACTAGCATGGCGACCATCCTCAGTGCGTCCCGGCGTGGTTAATCTGTAACTTATTCTTCCGAAAGCGGTTAACACAAAGTGGTATTTTTTCGCCTTTAACGTTCTCAGTGGCAGCGGGGAGACCGACGAAGTGCTTTTATATATAATGCGATGATATTGCATATAAAAAGCAATTTATCTAAGTTTACACCGCGAAACAAGCAACAGGTTTAAATGAGCGACGAAACGAATCCGACACCCGAAGAAAACCAAGGAAGTACTTCTGAAGACAATCAACCAGGTGGCAGCCAGACCATACCGTTATCGGGCTTGTATGAAAACTGGTTTCTCGATTACGCATCGTACGTCATTCTCGATCGCGCTGTACCGCACATCAACGATGGTTTTAAGCCCGTACAACGCCGTATTCTGCATTCGTTGAAGGAGATGGACGACGGGCGGTTCAACAAGGCCGCCAATGTGATTGGCAATACCATGAAATACCATCCACATGGGGATGCCTCTATTGGCGATGCCATGGTGCAACTGGGCCAGAAAAACCTGCTTATTGATTGCCAGGGCAACTGGGGTGACCCCGTCACGGGCGATTCAGCCGCGGCGCCCCGTTATATCGAAGGTCGCCTGTCCAAGTTTGCCAACGAAGTGGTCTTCAATCCGGACACTACGGAATGGCAACTCAGCTACGACGGCCGCAACCGCGAGCCCGTTACACTGCCAGTCAAGTTTCCGCTGCTTTTGGCGCAAGGGGCCGAAGGTATCGCCGTAGGCCTCGCCACCAAGATTATGCCGCACAACTTCATCGAACTTATCGACAGTTCCATCGAAGTATTGCGAGGCGGACGGCCAAATCTATTGCCAGATTTTCCCACCGGCGGGTTAGCGGACTGCTCGGCATACAACGAAGGGCAACGGGGCGGCAAAATACGCGTGCGCGCCAAGATTGAGGAGCGCGACAAAAAAACACTCGCTATCACTGAAATCCCCTATGGCACCACCACTGGCGGCCTCATCGACAGTGTAGTTGCAGCCAATGAAAAAGGCAAGATCAAAATCAAGAAAATCGAAGACAATACAGCGCAAAACGTCGAAATCATTATCCACCTGGCCCCTGGCATTTCGCCCGATGTTACCATTGATGCGCTTTATGCCTTTACTGCCTGCGAAGTATCCATTTCACCCAATACGTGTGTCATCCGGGACGACAAGCCCCATTTCATGAGCGTCAACGATGTGCTCATCGAAAACACTCAGCAAACCAAGCGTCTGCTCAAGCAGGAACTTGAAATCCGCCTCAGCGAGTTGCAGGAAAAGATTTTTTTCAGCAGCCTGCTCAAGATTTTTATCCAAGAAGGGATGTACAAACACCCTGACTACGAAAACGCCGGAGACTTCGACACCGTCGTACAGGTGCTTACCCATCTTTTTACGCCCTTTTTCGACCAATTTTACCGCGAGATACTGCCTGAAGATTACAAAAAGCTAATCGAAAAACCAATGAGCAGTATTACCCGCTTTGACGTTAAGAAGGCGGATGAACAGATGGCTGCCCTTGAAGAAGAAATCAAAAAGGTGCGCCATCACCTGCGCCACCTCACTGATTATGCGATTGCCTGGTTTGAACGGCTTAAAGAAAAATATGGCAAAGGCCGGGAGCGCCGCACCGAGCTTCGGGCGTTTGATCGTGTAGAGGCCGCGCAAGTAGCGTTGGCGAATGCCAAGCTTTATGTCAACCGCACTGAAGGCTTTATCGGCACGGGGATGCGTAAAGATGAATATGTCACGGATTGTTCTGATTTAGACGACATTATCATCTTCCGATCCGATGGAAAATGTTTAGTGACCAAAATACAGGACAAGGTGTTCGTCGGGAAGGACATCATCCACGTAGCCGTATTTAAAAAGGGGGATGACCGTACCGTATACAACCTCATCTACCGTGACGGCAAGTCCGGGATATCCTACGTCAAGCGCTTTTCGGTCGTAGGCGTCACGCGCGATAAGGAATACGATCTTACCAAGGGCGAGAAAGGCTCCAAGGTATTGTATTTTACAGCTAATCCAAATGGGGAGGCGGAGGTGGTCAATATCCAACTCAAGCCACATTCCAAGCTTCGCAAGCTCCAGTTTGACTTGGATTTTGCCGAGGTAGCTATCAAGGGTCGCGGCTCACAGGGTAACATCGTCACCAAGTATCCCATCAAGAAGGTTAACCTCAAAAGCAAAGGAGTATCTACGCTTTCCGGCCGCAAAATTTGGTTTGATGATGTACTCAAACGACTCAATGCCGACGGTCGCGGCACCTACCTGGGAGAATTTGATGGCGATGATAAAATCCTAACGGTCATGGCCGATGGCACCTATGAACTGACCAGCTTCGACCTTAGCAACCATTTTGACGACAAGCTGGTCCGCATCGAAAAATACAACCCGCAGCAGGTGTACAGCGTTGTTCACCGCGATGGCAAATCGGGCGTATGCTACGTCAAGCGTTTTCTGTTTGAAGACACGCCGATCGGCAAACGTACATCCATTATCAATGATGAACCGGGCTCCAAGCTTGTGCTTATCACCGCCGCCGCTGCACCCGTTGTGCGGGTGGATGTACTTAAAGGCAAATCGCAAACTGCCGACACCATTGAGCAAGACCTCACTGCCATCATCGACGTCAAGGGCATGAAAGCACAGGGCAACCGCCTTACACCCCATGACGTCCAGCACGTCACCTTACTCACGGAAGAGATACCGGAGGCCCCATCACCATCCATGGAGGCACCGCCACATACTGCATCCATAGCTGCCGCTGCTACCACCACCCCATCTCCGGCAAATCCGGAAACAACGGCAAGTCCAGCGACAGCAGACACGCCACAGGACGCAAAACCACCTGTAGATTTTGAGATCACCAATCCGGATGACATCCAAATTGATGATAACGGCCAAATGGGGCTATTTTAAAGGGAATCCACCGTCAGGAAGGCGCATATCTCGATAAAGGTGTTTTTGAACATGGGTCCCGGATTGGTATCCATTGTTTCAAAAAAATATGTACCTTTGCCCCCGTGCAAGAAGATTACGGTGACACGTTAGTTGGAATTAACTAATTTAGCGTAATTATTACATCAACTTATGAACCATTATTATCATCCGCAGCCCCAATGCACTTGTTTTGCCTATGACGGCATGATCTCGTGTACAGTTCCCGGCTCCTCACCGCAGCCCGCCAACTCGCTTTGTTTCTCGAAATCAAAAGGTTCAAATTTTTCAAACAAATCACCCTTTTAGGGGTAAATGTAAGTGTAGTTCTGCCTGAATCTATCGATTCATGCCTTATCGACCGCGAAAGCAATGGAGAACCCATGAAAATAACAAATAAAAAAACCAACATACCTTAACTCATCTTTCCATTTAATGCTGACCTATGAAAAAAAAGATTACGTTGCTCATTGCAGGCCTGATAGGCCTGCTATCAGCCCATGCCCAAGACCAGAACCCTTTCAATGTCATCCGTGAAAATCCAGCCTACCAATGGTCGTTTGGCCCTTTGTTGAGCAGTGCAGGCTTGGGGCTTGCTATCTATCGTCCCCTCGGCAATCCATTTGGCGTACAGCTCGGTGTCAATCTCATGCCGTTTGACACCCAGATCATCGCGCATTACGGCGATCATGAGACGCGTTCAAAAGCCAGGGCCCGGCTGCATAATGCCCATCTGCTATTTGGCTGGGCACCCTTTTACCGCGCGCAAAACGGCTTCCGCCACTTCACTATCCAGCTTGGTGGCGGCTATTTCTTTCAGGCCAAGGGCACCATCCATACTGAGTTGAATGAAAACTACTCCTATGGCGATATTATCGTACGTCCAGTGGATGTAGGGTTGATGACCACCACGGTCAGCTGGGCAAAGACCGTCGCGCCATACGCCGGCATCGCCTTCGGCAATATCCGCATTGACGATCGGTTTTCGTTCAACCTCACAGCGGGCGCCTATCGGCTTTCCAGCCCGCGGGTTGACATCGTGGCTACCGAACTATTGCAGGGCAACGAGGCCAACGGTCCCATCATCGAACGCAACGTGCGTAACTACCGTTACCTGCCCAACATCCAGTTTGGGCTCAATTACAATTTCTTCATCCGCTAACGATTAGTCAATCCATTCGATAATCCATTTCCTATGAAACCTACAAAATACCTTCTATATAGCCTCGGTTGGACCGTTTTGCTCTGTATCCAAAGTTGCCAGCATCCGTTGAAAGACATCCGAGTCGTCGTCAGTTCGGCCATTTTGGAATACACCACCGTGCTTCAAATCACCGATGGCCAAGGCAATGCGGTAAACAACGTGTCTGTGACTCTCAGCGGCCCTGATGCTGAATACATTTACAACCTTGAAGGACGCCGGCAATTCCAGCTTCGCGATGGTCTGCTTGGTTTGGGCGTGCACCCGCAACATGAACCCACTGAAGACAACCCCGTCACATTTTATGTAGAATTAAGCGGCGAAGATTACCTTACCCAGGTCATTCCCGTCATCATTACCAGCGAGCTGCGGTCTAGTCTTAATGCCGTGAGCGTACTGCGACTAAGCGATGCGCCGCCGGGCGTGGCGGTATACCGTCCGACAGTGAGTCTGGTTGACGGCCGCATTGGCGAAACCCTTATGCTCACCACGCCTTTAAGCGAGACATCCGAACAAACCACCCGCATCACGCTGCGGGCCGGCACCCAATTCTTGGATGCCGACGGTAATATCATCACCGGCAACACGCTCTCCGGCCTTATCGTCAATACCGACACGGACAAAGAGACCTCCTTAGACATTATTCCCGGTGGGAGCTTAGCAACTTCCAACGTCTACACAAACGGCAATAACAGCCCCGTGGGCGGCGCATTCAACCCCGCAGCACTCACCAACATCAACTTTTTTGTAGATGGCGCTCCGGTCAGCTATTTTAGCCAGCCCATTGAGATCGCCCAGCAAATAGACGACGGCTTTTACAATCTTGGCACCAATACCCAAGTGCAAGCGGGCGACGCCCTTTCGGTATATAGCCATACCGCAGCTGACTTCCGGTGGACCTACGAGCAAGAAACCGTCGTTACACAGACGGACGAACTGCTTTTTGCCAGCTATGAGACCGACCACCTGACATGGTTTATGAGCGGCAACTTTGCACCGGGCTGCCCGCAGCCAGCCAATATTACACTCAACGCATCGTGGTTTGAGGCCGGCATTACTTACCCGCTTACCATTGAAGCCGTGATGGCAGGTAAGGTTGTGCGCCGGTTTGTCGCATCTGTCAATGCCACGTACAACAGCGTACAGCTCACCTACCTGCCCACGGCGGGCGTATCCATCCGCATCAAAGACGACAGAGAAGCCATACTCGGCGAAGAAATGCTCAATAGTACCTGCGGTGGCACCACGAGCATCACGCTGGCCGACCCATCGACCGTGAATGACCCGCGAGTTACGCTTCAACTCTATGTGCGCTGTCCCGGCCAAACCGAAGTCGTGGATGTACTGCCTACTTTTTACCTCTATTACCGCGAGCGCGGTACAGGTTCGCAAGAATTTAAATTTCTCGGTGTCGTCGTCAATGGCTTTATCTCCACCACGCTGCTGACACCGGAGACTGTACGGTATGACTTTAAAGCCATTTGGGGAGATCAGGTCAAAATCGTGGGAGACCATGTAGTCCATGAAGACAATAGCGGTACGGTAGGCACCGCGCCGGGTGATATCATCGGCGAACATGCGGGCGCAACCAACTTGGCTATCCTCACGCAGAAATGCGATGAGCTGCTACCTACGCAATAATTTTTTTAAGAAACCATAAATTACTCTCCCGCTGGCAATTGCCAGCGGGAATTGACATAAAAATAACGCATGATTCATCCGTTTTTAACAAACAACCAGCAATTAGGCATAGCATTTGATATATTTTCAATGATTGATAACAATATTTTAGGCGTTCTAAGCGAAAAACAGTTATTATTCGTAAATTCGCAATGTAATCGCCACGATTTTCGTTCTCTACCTTACAAATTTATTTAAAAGACATGCAAACGCGTTATATTTATCTCTTGAAGTTTGTATTGGCCTTTTCCGACTTTTTATTACTAAATGGCGCCTTTATGGTGGCCTGTATGCTCACCGAGCATCACTACTTTCTCAACGAATCGGTGGTTTTCCGGTTTTACCTCCCCATCGCCAATCTGCTGTGGCTATTTTCGAGCGGGGTGTTCAGGATGTATGGCAGTGGTACAGTCGTCAGCCTGGACAATATCTATCGTGCTACGTGGCGCAGCGCCATTATCCACGCTGGTCTGTTCGGGATTTACCTACTGCTTGCCGATACCGGGGCCACCCATACCGCCGTTTTCCTGACCGTCTTCCATCTGGGCTTCATGGTGCTACTTGTCATTAGCCGCCTCGTCGGCACCTATTTCCAGGGCATGCTTATCCGGTATTTCCATATCCGCAAGACCGTGGCCATTATGGGCAAAAATGACGGCGGACGCCAATTGGCAAGATATTTCCGTGCGCATGAAAAATTGTTTGATTTCGAAGGCTACCTTGCCGAGAGCGATGCACAGCTTATCAACGACCGCGGAGAAGTGATGCCAACCGCTCGAACACAGTTCGCGCGCGCGGTAGCCTTGGGTATTCAAGAAGTCTACATCTCGCTTCCCCCCCAACGCATCGCTCAAGCCGCAACACTGCTGGAAGAAGCCGAGCGGCTGTGTCTGCGGGTCAAGCTCGTCCCCGACTTAAAACGGGAGGATAGCCTGCCCTATGAAGTGAGCCTGTTGGGCTCCGTACCGGTGGTGAGCATCCGGCATGAGCCGGCATACGAGGTCGAAGCCCGATTCAAAAAACGCCTCTTTGACCTGCTGTTTAGCTCCCTGGTCATCGTCTTTATCCTCAGCTGGCTTTATCCGCTAATCGGGCTTCTCATCAAGTTGGAAAGCCCGGGGCCGGTGCTGTTCAAGCAACTGCGCAGCGGACGTGACAATAAGCCGTTCTGGTGCTACAAATTCCGGAGTATGCGTGTCAATGCCGAAAGCGATAGCAAGCAAGCCACACGCGGCGATAGCCGCATCACCCGTATCGGGGCTTTCCTGCGCCGCACCAGCCTGGACGAACTGCCGCAGTTTTTCAACGTGTGGCTCGGCCACATGAGTGTGGTGGGCCCACGGCCACATATGATTAAACACACCGAGCAGTACAGCGCACTGATTGACAAGTACATGCTACGGCAGTTTCTCAAACCGGGCATTACCGGGTGGGCCCAGGTCAACGGCTACCGGGGAGAGACCACCAACCCCGCCATGATGGAACGCCGCGTGGCGCACGACATCTGGTACCTTGAAAATTGGACCACTATGCTTGACGTACGGATTATCTTTCTTACCGTCATCAATATACTGGTCGGCGAAGAAAACGCACATTAATTCAATCAACGATACGTATCCTGTTTATGGGGGTATTCACATTCCTGAATAAGACAAAAAATGACACTAGCCTCGGTTGGATGGGTGTGGATATCCACTCGCACCTCCTGCCCGGCATTGATGATGGCAGCCCCGATGTCGCGACCTCTGTGGGCTACGTTGAACGCCTGCAAACCTTGGGTTTATCGCAGTTTTACGCGACACCACACATCTTCAACGATGTCTATCCCAATACGCTCGCAACCATCCGTGCCGCACTTGACCAACTGAAGCCGTCCCTTCCGGAGGACGTCGCTATGGAGATCGCTGCTGAGTACATGGTAGACGATACATTCGGGGCCACATGGTCACGAAGCTATTTACTTACATTGCCCGATGATCACCTGCTTATTGAAATGTCTTATATGGTTGAAAACCCACAGATTGATCGCCATATTTTTGACTTACAGGTGAAGGGTTACAAGGTTATCCTGGCTCATCCCGAACGGTATCTTTTTTACCACCAGCGCCCCGAACGTTACCAGCGGCTCAAGGAGCTCGGTTGCTTATTTCAAATGAACCTGCTTTCACCTACAGGGTACTACAACGCGCAGGTTCAGAAAGCCGCTCAGCACCTGCTCAAGCGTGGTATGATTGATTTGGTCGGCACTGACCTGCATCACTTGAAGCACCTTGCCGCGATAGAAAAATTCGTACTCAGCGGCGACGCTCATGGTTTATTCAAAAAGAATCCCATCAAAAATTTAGAACTATTCGCAATATGGTGAAACATCCGGGTATTGCCTTGTTTTTATATTTAATTGGTGCCGCGCAAGTCACGTTGTCTGCCGAGAAGCTCTATGTTGCACCGCACGGCGATGACGGAAATCCGGGAACATATGCTAAACCATTGGCGTCATTGGCAGGTGCTCAGTATCGCATTAGGCAAATCAGCGTACAAAACAGCAAAAAAGACACCATTTATGTGCATATGCTGCCAGGAACGTACTATTTATCCAACCCATTGGTAGTTACGCCAACCGATGGTGGGACGATTGATGCTCCTGTTATCTATACCGCTGCCGATGAAACAAGTAAGCCCCGATTACACGGAGGCATTAAACTCGATCGTTTCGAAGCAATTTCGCCCACGCTTTGGCGGGTACATATTCCCCAGGTCACACAGCTTGGTTTGCGGTTCGAGCAACTATACATCAACGGACAACGGCGCGTACGGGCAAGAACTCCAAACGAGGGGTATTTTTTCAAGGTAGACAGCGTAAAGCAAATAGCGTTTTCCGGGCGCAGCCAGGCAGGCTTATTTGTAAATAAGCGTATTGTGCCAAGCCCATCCGCTCAAAATACCATAAAACAACTGCTCAATGACACGGTGGACGGTGCATTAGCCGTATTCCACCAGAAGTGGACAATAGCCAAGGAGTTTGTTCATTATGCAGATCCCCATGGAAATATCCATGTCATCGGAAAAGAGATGCCATCTTGGAATACAATGGATAGCAAAACGCGGTTTTACATCGAAAATCATCCACATGCATTGGACGCACCGGGGGAGTGGTTTCTGGCGAATGACGGCTACCTTTATTACATACCGATGCCAGGGGAATCGGTAACACACACCGAGGCAGTAGTTCCGACGATAGATAAGTTTATTATCATTCAGGGCGAAAAGCAAAATCCCGTCAAACATCTGATATTCAAAAGCCTTATATTCAGCGTAAGCGGCTCTCATACCCCCAAAGAAGGCATACCCCTCGGGCAGGCAGCGAATGCAGTAGACGCCGCGATCACAGTAGAACATGCCAACAACATTACGTTCACAAACTGTGAAATATCTAATACCGCAACTTATGCCCTGTGGTTCAAAGCGGGCAGCCACAAGAATGTCGTATCGCAATGCCATTTCCACGACCTCGGTGCAGGCGGCATCAAAATAGGCACAACCAACTTACCGGCAGATACGGTGGAACTTGTTCGCCACATAACAGTAGATAACAACATTATTCAACATGGCGGATACACGTATGCTGATGGCGTAGGCATTGCTATTTTCCATGCCAGCGACAATAAGATCAGCCATAACGATATAGCAGATTTTCGATATTCCGGCATATCCGTAGGTTGGACTTGGGGATATGGCGAGAGCCCCGCCAAACGCAATCAGATTGTGCACAACCATATCCATCATCTGGGATGGGCCGAACTGAGCGACATGGGAGGAATCTATACGTTGGGACCTTCCGAAGGGACTGTAATCGCCAACAACGTCATCCATCATGTATTTGCTTTTGACTATGGCGGTTGGGGTATTTATACGGATGAAGGAACCTCCCATATCCTGATTGAAAACAATTTGGTATATCGATGCAGCAATGCAGGATATATGCACCATTATGGACGAGATAACACGATTCGGAATAACATTTTCGCATTGAATATCGAATCACAGCTTCAGTTAGGCAAAGCCGAGGATCATCGATCATTTACGTTTACCGGCAACATTGTGTATGTAGATAGTGGATTTGTATTCAACAGCACATGGCATTCCGATGAAGGCCTAAAAGCAGTCACTACCTTCGATCGAAATTGTTATTGGGGGATCAGCTCGCTTGAGAACGCATATCACGGTATGGATTTTGCGGCATGGAATGCTCGAGGGCAAGACAGAAGTTCGGTAATAGCTGACCCAATGTTTAGCGATCCGAAGCAGGGCAATTTTCATTTGAAAAGCGCGCAAGTGGCGAGAAGAATAGGCTTCGAATGGTTCGATTATACGCAATCCGGCGTATATGGCGAGCCCAGTTGGATATCCAAAGCCCAGTTCAGTAAACAAATGACAGATCAATTTGAGCAATATGTGCGAAAAAATGATGAATTCTTTGCTTATTTTTAACAAAAATTCAACAATTAGGCACAACATTTGATACATTTTTAAAAGTTAATGTTATTTTTTTTGTCAATCCCATTAAAAATTAACTATTATTTGTAACTTCACAACGCAATCAGCAACGATTTCGTTCGACAGTTTACATTATCATCCAAAAAGACATGCAAACACGCTACATTTATCTCCTTAAGTTTGTATTGGCCTTTTCCGACTTTTTATTACTCAATGGCGCTTTTATATTGGCCTGTATGTTCACTGAGCACCATTACTTTCTCAATGAATCGGTGGTCTTCCGGTTTTATTTACCAATTGCCAATCTGCTATGGTTGTTTTCCACCGGTGTTTTCAAGATGTATGGCAACAACACCGTGATCAGTTTGGACTGCATCTACCGGGCTACCTGGCGCAGCGCCATTATCCACGCTGGTCTGTTCGGGATTTACCTACTGCTTGCCGATACCGGGGCTACCCATACTGCCTTGTTCCTGACCGTCTTCCACCTGAGCTTCATGCTGTCGCTGGTCATCAGCCGCCTTATTGGCACCTATTTCCAGGGCATGCTTATCCGGTATTTCCATATCCGCAAGACCGTGGCCATTATGGGCAAAAATGACGGTGGACGCCGGCTGGCCCGTTATTTTTGGGCCCATGAAAAGCTATTCCGTTTTGAAGGCTACCTTGCCGAGAGCGATGCACAGCTTATCAATGATCGCGGCGATATCTTGCCAGCTGCCCTTACCCAATTTAAGCGTGCGGTCGCGTTAGGTATTCAAGAGGTATATGTTTCACTCTCGCCCCACCGCATTGCACAAGCCACAGCGCTGCTGGAAGAAGCCGAGCGGCTGTGTCTGCGGGTCAAGCTCGTCCCCGACTTAAAACGGGAGGATAGCCTGCCCTATGAAGTGAGCCTGTTGGGCTCCGTACCGGTGGTGAGCATCCGGCATGAGCCGGCATACGAGGTCGAAGCCCGATTCAAAAAACGCCTCTTTGACCTGCTGTTTAGCTCCCTGGTCATCGTCTTTATCCTCAGCTGGCTTTATCCGCTAATCGGGCTTCTCATCAAGTTGGAAAGCCCGGGGCCGGTGCTGTTCAAGCAACTGCGCAGCGGACGTGACAATAAGCCGTTCTGGTGCTACAAATTCCGGAGTATGCGTGTCAATGCCGAAAGCGATAGCAAGCAAGCCACACGCGGCGATAGCCGCATCACCCGTATCGGGGCTTTCCTGCGCCGCACCAGCCTGGACGAACTGCCGCAGTTTTTCAACGTGTGGCTCGGCCACATGAGTGTGGTGGGCCCACGGCCACATATGATTAAACACACCGAGCAGTACAGCGCACTGATTGACAAGTACATGCTACGGCAGTTTCTCAAACCGGGCATTACCGGGTGGGCCCAGGTCAACGGCTACCGGGGAGAGACCACCAACCCCGCCATGATGGAACGCCGCGTGGCGCACGACATCTGGTACCTTGAAAACTGGACCACTATGCTTGACGTACGGATAATTTACCTTACCGTCATCAATATACTGGTCGGCGAAGAAAACGCACATTAATTTACGGAGTCTCCTTTTGGACACTTCCGCATACCGTTCAATAAATACGTATCCTGTTTATGGGGGTATTCACATTCTTAAATAAGGCTAAAAACGATACCGGTCTCGGTTGGATGGGCGTGGATATCCACTCGCACCTCCTGCCCGGCATTGATGATGGCAGCCCCGATGCCGCCACATCCGTGGGTTATATCAAGCGTCTGCAGGCCTTGGGCTTATCGCAATTTTACGCTACACCACACGTCCTTAACGATCTTTACCCCAACACGCGGGCCACGATCAACGCAGCGCTCGACCAACTGAAGCCAGTATTGCCTCCAGACGTTGCCATGGAAGCAGCAGCCGAATACATGATAGATGACATTTTCGGAACGATGTGGCCGCCGCATTTCTTGCTAACCCTACCGGATAACTATTTACTTATTGAGATGTCCTACGTGGTCGAGAATCCCCAGATAGACCAATATATTGTCGATTTACAAGCAGAGGGATATAAAATTATCTTTGCCCATCCGGAGCGCTACCCTTTTTACCATCAACGGCCCGAGCGTTACGAGCAATTCAAAGAACTCGGCTGTTTGTTTCAGATGAACCTGCTTTCGCCAACTGGTTATTACAACAGCCAAATCCAACGAGCGGCCCAATATTTGCTCAAACGAGGCATGATTGATTTGGTTGGTACCGACCTGCATCACCGCAAACACCTCGCCGCCATTGAAAAGTTTGTACTCAGCGGCGATGCACATGGCTTATTTAAAAAGAATCCCATCAAAAATTTAGAACTATTCGCAATATGGTGAAACATAGGTTGAAGATTGGTTTATTGTATTTCTGTTTACTGGCAGGGCTCAGTTCCTGCATATCCCGCAAAGACCTGGTCTATTTCGGCGATGTTCCTACCGATAACCCGAGGGTAAAGCTGCCGGATTATCAGGAGCCCATCGTCCAAGTCGATGATATCCTGCACGTCACCATCCAGACCGTCGATGGTGGCTTGGCCATGGCCGCTGGGCAACTCTCGGGTGGTATTGCCGATGCAAGCGCCAATGCGGAGCGCACCTCCAGCACGGCACCGGCTGGTTACTTGGTAGACAAAGATGGGCGAATCACCATGCCCATGCTGGGCACGTTTAGTGTTGGGGGGCTGACGACTTCAGAAGTCCGCAAACAGGTTACTGAAGCCGCTTCCAAATACTTCAAGGAACCTACCGTACAAGTACGGTTTGCGAATTTTAAGGTTACGGTCATAGGCGAAGTCAATAGGCCAGCTACCTACACGGTGCCTAGCGAAAAAATAACGTTACTCGATGCCTTGGGGATGGCAGGCGATCTGACGATCTACGGAAAACGGGACAACATACTGCTTATCCGTGACAATGAAGGACAGAAAGAATTTGTACGCCTAAATCTTATGAGTTACGAATCATTCAACTCTCCGTATTTTTACCTCAAACAAAATGACGTCATTTATGTCGAACCCGGGAAAGGGCGGCTTGCCGCGCTTAATAACACCACAAGACAAGCCGTTGCCATCGCAGCATCTGTCGTATCCGTTATATCACTTTTAATTGTTAGATTTTTTTAAGCAACTACTTATAATCCCATGAAGGATTGGCAAGATGATGTGTTCGAATCCCAAGGTACCAACAACCGTCAAGGGATTTTTGATTTGACAAGGAAGCTACTTAGCAATTGGTATTGGTTTGTTCTGTGTGGTATCATCGGGTTTGTTGTCGCCAATACCCATCTCCGGTACAGCACGCCGATTTACCGCATCAGTGCGCGCGTGTTAGTGACCAACCAACAAGGCGGCAGCGTGATAGGCCAAGGTGCCTTTGGCGGCAGTAACATCAATAGTCCATTCGGCGGAAGCAATTCTGTGGACAATGAGGCCGAAGTGTTCAAAACACGTTACCTCATGCAACAGGTTGTGCGGAAGCTGAATGCGCAAGTAAACTACTTCCATCCAGGCCGCGTGCGTGACATCGAAATACATCGCCCTCCTTTTCAAATGACGTTATTAGGCCCCGATTCCGTGCGTGGCGGCACCTTTTTGTTGGAAGCTATCAGTGATCGCCAGGTACGGATCCAACAAGAGGGTGGTAACTTTTCGGTTGATATCGCCTATGGAGAAACAACAAACTTGCCGGGTGTCGGCGAGGTATTGCTTTCACAACAACCGGAGAACGGCAAGGTAGCGGGTCCATATAAGCTCACAATTACTTCCTTTGACGGTAAAGTAGGTGAATATATGGGACGATTGTCTGTGGCCATTAGCAATAAGCAGGTATCTATTATTAATCTTGGATTCAGCTATCCTTTAAAACGCAAGGGGGAGGAAATTCTAAATGCCATCATCCAGCAATACATGGACAACAACCTGCAAGATCGGAATACGATAGCAGACAGTACCATTGCGTTTATTGAAAATCGATTGCTTTATGTTGGTCAGGAGCTAGGGGATGTAGAAGGCAATATTCAAGAGTTCAGGCAAAACCGCCAACTGGCCGATATGTCTGCGCAATCCCAAATGCTACTGCAAAACTCCAACGAATATGTCAAGCAGTTGACCGAGCTGGAAGTTCAACTCGATATCCTGGATACCGTTTCTGCAATTTTGACAAACGGGGCCAATGAGCGTGTCCTGCCTAACGCCATTATACCAGACGACGCTGTATTTGGCGGACAAGTTACGCGTTACAACAGCTTATTACTGGAACGCGACAAACGGCTATTAAGTGCCACACCAGACAACCCCGCGGTTATCAACCTCAATCAGCAACTCAATACACTGCGACAGGATATGCTGGCCAACCTCAACAATACGCGTAGTCGACTAATCATTACACGAAACAACCTGCGACAGAAAACCGGCCAGCTCGACCGTCAAGTACGGGAAGTTCCCGCCATTGAACGCACCTATTTGAATCTAGCCAGACAACAGCAAATCAGGCAACAGCTCTACATCTTTCTTTTACAACGGCGGGAAGAAACGGCTATCAGTAAAACAGCGACCATTTCCAACAGCCGGGTAATTGACCCACCCAAAGCGGCAGGGGCCCCCTTTAGCCCTAAACGTAATATGGTCTTACTTACCGGTATTCTCATAGGCCTCGCCATTCCTTTTGCGACCATCTATATCCTTGATCTTACTAACACCCGCATTGAAAGCCGGGAGGACATTTCAAAGCAGACACAAGTATCCATCATCGGCGAAATCGCGCATAGCAGCACCAAGGAGACACTTGTCGTTACTCCCAGCTCGCGTACAGCTATTGCAGAGCAATTCCGGGCACTACGTACGAATCTTACCTTTTACCTAAAGGATCCGGATGCCAAGGCCATACTCCTTACCTCCAGCATGAGCGGTGAGGGCAAGTCTTTTGTAGCGCTCAACATGGCGATGGTTTTTGCATTATCCGGTAAACGCGTAGTGGTGATGGAGATGGACTTGCGCAAACCTAACCTTTCGGCTAAACTCGATTTTTCTAATCAAATCGGATTCACCAACTATGTTATTGATCCGACACTTGCCCCTATGGACATCGTCGCACCTTCAGGCGCACACAAAAATCTGTTCCTCATTGGGTCGGGCCCAATACCCCCTAACCCGGCGGAAACCCTCCTTAGTGAACGCCTTGGGGAATTGATGACTGCCCTGCGCGCATCGTTTGACTTTATTATTATCGATACGCCACCTATCGGGCTTGTCACCGATGCCCAGTTACTCAGCCATCATGCAGACCTATCCATTTACGTGGTTCGCCAAGGCCGCACCTTTAAAAACCAGTTGCAAATTACGGAAGATTTGTACCGCAGCGGTAAGATGAAAAACCTGGCGATTTTAATTAACGACGTTGGGACACGAGGAGGACGCTATGGATACGGATACGGGTATGGTCATGGATATGGCTATTACGACAACGGACGAAAAGACAGGCCGTGGTGGAAATTTTGGACAAGAAGTTAAATAAAAAAGATAGGCAGAATCTCAGGCCATCTATCAACAGGCAGGGGATGTTTGAACTTAAAAAGCAACAAATATGGTTCTCGAAACCAGTAAGCAGCAACTACAATTGCTCTGTAATATGAAAGCAACCAGCAACATTTACATCGCAGGCCACCGGGGTATGGTCGGCGGTGCCATTAAACGACACCTGGAGAAAACGGGCTATACCAAGCTGGTTTACCGTACATCCGTCGAACTCGATCTGCGCAATCAACAAGCTGTGGATGATTTTTTTGCCACTGAACGCCCAGAATATGTATTTCTCGCCGCGGCCAAGGTAGGCGGTATCTTGGCCAACAACACCTATCGAGCCGACTTTCTTTACGAAAATCTCATTATGGAGGCAAATATCATCCATGCAGCTTATCGATATGGCGTTAAAAAACTGTTATTCCTTGGCAGCAGTTGCATCTACCCGAAGCTGGCTCCCCAACCCCTTAAAGAAGAATACCTCCTCACAGGGCCGTTGGAGTCGACGAATGAGCCCTATGCAATCGCCAAAATTGCTGGCGTTAAATTGTGTGAGGCTTATCGCGACCAATATGGCTGTGATTTTATCAGTGCAATGCCAACGAATCTGTATGGTATCGGAGACAACTATCATCCGGAAAATTCCCACGTGTTGCCGGCCCTCATCCGCCGCTTCCATGAAGCGAAAGAAACCGGGCAGCCCAGCGTAACCATTTGGGGTAGCGGCACTCCCCGGCGGGAATTTTTGTATGCCGATGATGTAGCTGAAGCCTGTGTACACCTCATGAATACATACAGTGGACGAGAACTAGTCAATATCGGCACCGGCGAAGACCTTGCTATTCGGGAGTTAGCCGAGCTCATTAAGGAAGTTGTAGGTTATGAAGGCACATTGGTTTTTGATACAACCAAACCCGACGGTACGCCCCGCAAGCTTATGGATGTAACCAAGCTTCATAACCTTGGGTGGAAGCATAAAACCGACCTAAAAACGGGTATCTCGTTGGCCTATCAGGATTTTTTAAAAAATGAATTTGCAATGCGGTAAGGACGTGCCGCAAATCGTAACACATAATGAAAACAATGAAAACAGCTCTCATCACGGGTGTCAATGGCCAGGACGGTGCTTATCTCGCCGAGTTATTGCTTGAAAAAGGATATATCGTACACGGCGTAAAGCGTCGTTCCTCGCTCATCAACACCAACCGTATCGACCACTTGTATCAAGACCCGCATGACGAAAATGTCCGGTTCAAGCTGCACTACGGTGACATGACCGATAGTACGAATTTGATTCGTATCATCCAGGAGACACAGCCTGACGAGATCTACAATCTCGCGGCTATGAGCCACGTGAAGGTGAGTTTTGATACACCAGAATATACAGCCAATGCGGACGGCATCGGCACACTTCGGCTACTGGAAGCCGTCCGGATATTAGGATTGGAAAAGAAAACACGTATCTATCAAGCCTCCACCTCGGAACTGTACGGGCTGGTCCAGGAAGTGCCTCAAAGCGAGAAAACACCATTCTACCCACGCAGCCCCTATGCTGTAGCCAAGCTCTATGCTTATTGGATCACGGTCAATTACCGGGAGGCCTACAACCTCTATGCTTGCAACGGCATCCTGTTCAATCACGAAAGCCCGCTGCGCGGCGAAACGTTCGTTACTCGTAAGATTACACGCGCCGTGGCGGCTATCGCCTTGGGCCTTCAGCAAAAAATGTATTTGGGAAACTTAGATGCCCGTCGGGATTGGGGCCACGCGAAGGACTATGTACGCGCCATGTGGCTGATATTACAACAGGAGCAGCCAGAAGACTATGTTATTGCTACCGGCATCACTACACCTGTGCGTGACTTTGTAAAAATGGCGTTTGCCGAGGTTGGCGCTGAAATTGAGTTCAGGGGCGAAGGCGTTAATGAAAAAGGATTTATTAAATCGATAGCGGGTACAGAGTTTTCACTAAAAGTTGGTCAGGAAGTCGTGAATGTCGACCCTGCCTATTTCCGCCCCACTGAAGTGGATTTACTAATCGGCGATCCTACCAAGGCGAAAACCAAACTTGGATGGCAACCCGAATATGATCTTTCAGGATTGTGTAAGGAGATGGTTGCTTCTGACCTGACCATATTCAGGAAAGATGACAAAACGCAATGGGAACATTTAATAGGGTAGCACGACTCTATTTTTATAGAAATCAAGTGCTGTTCGCTTCCATAGCGTTCCTATTTTTATCTTGTGGTATAGACAGCGTTTTTCATTGACATCTACCGACTAAGTTTTTTAAATGAAATCAGGCTTGAAACATACACCGTTGGGCTACTTTTCCTTCTTCTACAAGTCGATGGGCAACAAGCTCGTTTTTAACATCCTATTAGCCACGACATTAGGCCTTCTTGACGGTGTCGGCTTGGCATTGTTTATACCGTTACTTCAATTCGTTAATGATTCCTCCGGTGTCGCAACCGGCGAAAGCATGGGCGGGCTACGTTTTATCCTAAACGGATTTGAAAATTTAGGCGTTCCTGTCAACCTCTTCAGTGTATTGAGTTTAATGGTGATTATTTTCTCGGCAAAAGGTGCACTTAACTATTGGTTAAGCATGGAACAGGTCGATTTAAGGCAGAAGTACATGGTCAAGCTACGTTTAGGCCAGATTAAACAATTGGGACAATTAAGTTATCGAGGCTTCCTTACATTAGACGCAGGAAAGATCCAAAATGCGATCACGGCGGAGGTGGGAAAGAACCTGCAAGCTATGATCCAATTCTTAGCTGCAACTAAAGCGGCCATCGTTTTAGTCGCCTATGTGGTGTTAGCTTTTTTAGCCAACTGGCAGTTTGCTTTATTTATCATGTTAGGTGGCTTTTTATCAAGTTTCATTTATCGTAGGATTATCGAATCTGTTAAAACATCATCGATTGAGATTTCCCGTCGAGGGAATCTATTTAACAACTTTATGATCCAATGCATACATCATTTCAAGTATTTGAAAGCAACCGATCATTTTAAGTTGTATGCGGTAAAGCTCCAAGATGTAATCAATGAAGTAGAAAAGTTAAACCGAAAAATAGGAAAAAATCAAGCCATAACGGCTAGCACCCGAGAACCCATAATCATTTTTATTGTTGCGATCGTCATACTGGTACAAACGAACTATCTGGGAGCAAGCCTGGGCTCTATCCTACTCAGTCTATTACTTTTCTATCGTGCATTAAATGGATTAGTGTTATTGCAAAACACTTGGCAAAGCTTTATGCAAAATGTGGGAGGATTACAAGCTGTCTCTGATCTTTCAACTTCGATGCAGCAATTCCAAGAACAAGAAGCCGCAACGCCAATACCTAAATTTCGTTCACAGATTACCCTGAGGGAGCTCTATTTTGCTTATGGCGAAAAACTCGTGCTGAAAGGAGTCGACTTAAACATACAGAGAAACGAAACAATTGCTCTTGTTGGGGAAAGCGGATCTGGAAAATCCACTTTGGTCAATATCATATGTGCTTTGATGGCCCCCACAAAAGGCCAACTCTTAGTGGATGGTCATTCGCCTTATGCTTACAATATTGATTCATACAGAGCACAAATAGGCTACATCACGCAAGAGCCGATCATTTTTAACGATAGTGTATTCAATAATGTCACTTTTTGGGCGCCTCCCACAACCGAGAACGTTGCCCGGTTTTGGGAGGTGATAGAAAAAGTGGCATTGAAGGATACCGTTAACAACATGGGGCAAAAAGAGGACACGCTACTGGGCGACAATGGCATGCTGATTTCAGGCGGACAAAAACAACGCATTTCGATTGCCCGAGAGCTGTACAAGGACGTGGAGTTATTAATTATGGATGAAGCGACCTCAGCGCTGGACTCCGAGACAGAAGGCTTTGTTCAAGAAAGCATCAATCAGTTAAAGGGTGCTTACACAATGATAATTATTGCTCATCGCTTGTCAACAATCAAGCATGCCGACAGAATCTATTTGCTGGAAGACGGCAAAATAAGCGGACAGGGTAGGTTCGAAGAATTAATAAAAAATTCAAGCCGATTTTACCGAATGGCATCATTGCAAAACATACATTAAAGCGCTAATTGCATAATCATGAAAAAGAACGTCACAGCTAAAATTCAAGGCGGGCAAATCCCCAAGGGAAAAGTAAGAGTAAGTGGAGCAAAAAACGCTAGCACGCGACTACTTGCTGCAGCGTTGATTGCCGACGAGACCGTTATATTAACGAATTTTCCCACCGAACTAGTGGATGCCCAATATAAGATTGACTTCATTCGCAAAAACGGCGGAAATGTGAGCGTAGATGTTGCGAGTGAAACGGTAGAAATTGATGCCAAATTACTAGACAACCGCTCGTTAGACAGTTATGATTTTCCGATTCGGACCACTTACCTGTTAGTGCCGGGACTGATTAAGCGTTCTGGCGTTGCCCGTATACCCTACCCAGGAGGATGTAAGATTGGTGATCGTGGTTATGATTTACACCTAATGGTCTGGAGAACGTTAGGGGCTGAGGTAGAAGAAAAACCGGAATACATTGAGGTCCGAGCTCCTAAAGGATTCCGTTCTGGCGAAATCAATTTTCCGATCTCTACTATTGGGGGTACAGAAAACGCGTTAATTTCAGCTTCTATCATTCCTGAGGCGACCATTATAAAAAACGCCTATATCAGTCCCGAAATAGAAAGCTTAATAGCTTTCTTAAGAACGCTTGGTGTAAAGATAGAAGTAGTTGGAAACAGTTTTATCAAAGTAGAGGGCTCGAACTATCTACGTGGTTCGTTATTTCAAGTAATGCCTGACCGTATTGAGGCCATCACTTGGATTGTTTATGGTATTATCTCCGGAGGGAATATCACTGTTGAAGATGTACCATTTGATACGATGGAGATTCCATTAATCCATTTGCAGCACGCCGGTATAGATTTATACCGTAATGCTAAGAATGTCATCGTATCCCCTGAATGCTTGGTAAACGGGCGTATACAACCTTTCGAACTGGCATGTGGTACACATCCGGGTATCATCTCAGATATGCAGCCTTTCTACACATTATTGGGCCTTCACGCAGACGGCATCAGCCGGATTTTCGATTATCGCTATCCGGAACGGTTGAAATATTGTGAAGAGCTCAACAAATTTTACGATGGGGCGCTTTCATGCAAACCCGGGGCAATTACAATAAATGGCGGCAAGCCTGCAAGACCATCTGAAGCAAACTCAACAGATTTGAGAGGCAGCATGGCTGTGGTTATCGCTGCTTTATTGTCCAACGGGCAATCCACTATCCATAATATCGAAATGGCATTACGAGGATATAACAACCTCGAACACAAGTTGAGCGATCTAGGCATACACATTGAAGTAGAGGAGGCGGTAACCGCATAAACTACAGACAGCATGAAAGTTGTAGAGCATTTGGATTTAACCCTTTACAATTCTTATCGAATAAAGGCTATCTGTAAAAGAGCTTATTTTCCGGATTCTGAAAATGATATCCAAACGATATATACGAGCGATGACGATGTTCGGAAAATCGTGCTGGGAAGTGGGCACAATATTATTCTGTCCAAATCCACTTACGATGATTACTTCATCATTTTCTCCGGAAATTTTAATCGCGTAACAATCACCGGAACGGAAGTAGTAGCCGAGGCAGGCATCTCTATGTATGACCTTAGCTTACATGCGTTAGCACATGAGTTATCTGGGCTGGAATTGTTTTATGATATTCCCAGTTCGCTCGGCGGAGCAGTTGTTATGAATGCCGGTGCTAGCGGAGAAGAAATAAAAGATCTGTTGACCAAGGTACGTTATTATAACCCCTCGTCCAACCAGTTTGCGGATATCCAACAAGACGAAATGGCATTTGAATACCGCAATAGTTTTTTCCAACGCAATCCTCACCTGATCATCACAAAAGCTTGGCTTAGCCTGAAAAAAGGAAATAAAGTGGCCATCAACGAAAAAATGGAACAAAATAAAGCAGTACGATGGGCCAAACAGCCAAAAGAATACCCCAACGCCGGCAGTGTCTTCAAAAGGCCAAAAGGATTCTATGTCGGTGCCTTGATGGATGAACTGCAGCTGAAGGGATATAGCATTGGCGGGGCAAAGATTTCGGAAAAGCATGGTGGCTTTATTGTAAACGTTAACAATGCCACCGGGGATGACATTTTAAGAATCATCAAACATGCACAAGACAAAGTGCATGAACGCTATGGAATAACATTGGAAGTGGAGCAACGCATCATATAACGGAACAAATATGACCTCGACGCCCTTAGTAAGCATCGTTTGCGGATACTATAATAGAGAAAATTATGTCGATGAGTCGGTAACTTCACTCATCAATCAAACTTACCCAAATTTAGAGATTCTCATATTCGACGACTGTTCTACGGACAACACGTACGAAAAGCTAAAAGCGTTTGAGAACAAAGACACAAGAGTCCGTATAATTAAACATGACGAGAATAAGGGATTTGTCAGGGGATTAAGAGCTGCAATCGCAATGTCAAATGGAAAATACATTGCTATACACGGGTCGGGCGATGTGTCTTATCCGACACGCATTGAAGAGCAGGTGCACGTATTGGAAACTCGTAAAGAAATTGGTGTGGTGGGCTGCTTCGTTGAAAACATCTATTCATCCAATGGCGCCAATGAAATACGGTTGTGGAAAAAGGCTGTAAACGGGGATGCGCGAGAACTGTTGCTCGAAGATAATCCCTTTACACATGGCGAAGTCATGTATCGGAGGTCAATATATAATCAGGTCGGCGGGTACAGCGACCTATTTATTTTTTCACAAGATTTTGATTTGTGGTGCCGAATGAGTTTATACTGCCACTTTTACACAATTAACCACGTGCTTTACCGAAGGTATCTACTTGCGGATGGCGCATCAGTAAAGCTTGACAAAAAGATCCTCCAGCAGACATTAAAGGAATTTGGAATACAAAACCATGAGCTAAGACTACAAGGCAAACCAGATCTTATTGAGCGTTATGGATATCAATCCATGCTATTCTTTCAATTCACAAAACGATATCTCCTCCGAATAAAACCTATCTTGTTCCAGGCACTGAAACAACCCGGCATTCCCGATAACACGATTGAAAAAGTTAACTTTTTTGTTGACAATATCTATCAAAAAAACTCTCATAAAATTGGCATTAAATTACTATATGCTTTGTATTTCGTTTTTCCAAGAAAAGTGTCTCGCCTATTGATCAGCAAAAGACCTTTCTACATGCTGATAGACAAACTACTTAAATGAGGATAAATCCCAATAGCATGAAAATTCTAATTGTAAAAGAGACTTCAATCAAAATCAGCGAAAGCTTTATTATCGGCCATTCGACAACCGATTTGTATGAGTCAATGTTGATACATAAACAAGTCCCTGTCGAATTTGGCAAAGCCCAAAGTAAACGATACATATACTACTCAAAAATACTGAATCAAATCGGGAAGCTAATAGGTGACCCAACGTACACCTATAAGACGCTTTTAAAGCGGATTATCACCAAATTCAAACCTGATGTAATGCTCGCGGAATATGGCGTAACCGGCGTGCAAGTCTTTGAACTTTGCAAGCAACTAAAGATTCCTTTAGTCATACATTTCCATGGTTTTGACGCCCACATGACGAATGTTTTGGCCAAGTACCAACTTGCTTATAGAAGAATGTTTCATGTAGCCAGCGCAATCATAAGTGTCTCAGATGCTATGACAACGAATTTAATCAACGCTGGTGCTAGCCAGGAAAAATTGTTCTTAAATCCATACGGTATTGATTTACGGCGATTCTCCAAAACAAATGAAACTGGCGACTATTTTCTTGCGGTTGGCCGTTTTGTAGAAAAAAAAGCGCCGAATCTTACTGTAAAAGCGTTCTCTCAAGCGCTACAAATAACCCCTCATATAAAACTAATTATGATTGGCGATGGCGAGCTGTTAGCGGAATGTAAGACTCTTGCGGAAGAGCTGGGCAGCGCGGATCACATTAAGTTTTTGGGCGCTTTGGAGCATAATCAGGTAAGGAAATACATGGAAAATGCCTACGCCTTCATCCAGCATTCCGTTGTCTCTTCTGATGGCGACTCCGAGGGCTCTCCTGTGGCAATAACGGAGGCCGGTGCTATGCAACTTCCTGTAATTTCTACTAGACACGCTGGTATTCCTAGAATCGTCATTGATAATGTGACCGGAATACTAGTTGAAGAAAGAGACGTGGATGGTATGGCTTCTGCAATCGCAAAATTAGCAAAAGACAACAAGTTGGCTTTAAAAATGGGGCAGGCCGCTCGACAACATATCGAAAAGAATTTTTCAAAAGAACTATCCATGGAACGGTTAAGAGACATTTTTTCTTGGGTCATCACCAAAAAAAACAAACCAGCAGCCAATCCACCGATGGCTCTAATTGATGAAGTAAAATAAATAATGGATACCTCTCGTACCGAACATCCTTTTGTTTCTATTATCATCCCAACGTATGATGATTGGGATAGATTGAGAATCTGCTTAAATGCGTTAAGTGCCCAAACATATGACAAAAATCATTTTGAAGTGATCGTTGTAAACAACAAACCGCAAGATAGCGGTTTATCTTTTTCGACCGATTTTCCTTGGGTTAAGCTAATCACTGAACACAAGCCGGGCTCTTACGCGGCACGTAATGCAGGTGTTCGAATCGCAAAGGGTGAGATACTTGGATTTACTGATTCAGATTGTGTGCCCGACACTAGCTGGATAAAAGAAGCTGTCGAATTTCTAAAAAAAGAAGCCCACTATGACAGAGTCTCGGGCCCCATTGTGATATTTACAAAGGATGAAGCCTCGTGGATAGAGTTTTATGATATCTTTTTTGCTTTCGACCAAGAGACATGTGTTTCCAAGGGGTATGCGGTTACGGCCCACATGTTTTCAAAGAAAAAAGTTTTTGAGACAGTCGGTCTTTATGACGACTCACTACAATCTGGTGGTGACGCTGCTTGGGGCAAACTAGCCGATCAAAATGGATTTAAAATTGGATTTTGTAAAACCAGTATCATGCGTCACCCGGCAAGAGATTCATTAGCCGAGTTGGTCAAGAAAGAAAGACGGGTGGGTCTGGGACTAAGCAAAGTTAACAAGTCTAGTTCATCGGTAAAGCATAAACTCCGTCTACTGTGGTATGCATTAAAACCAAAGTGGGATGTTATCAAATATATTTTTAATAAAGAATCCGATGCAACCTTTATTAATAGATTGGTTTTATGTTTTTTGAGATATTATTTAGTGATCATACGAACATTTTCTATTATAAAAAATTCATAGATGAAAATCGCCTTTTTTTCACCAATACCTTTTTCTAAAAAGCTCGGAGCCACAAAAAATCGCTTAGAATTGGCGGAAGCGTTGAGAGAACTGGGTTGGAGCACCGATTTAATAGATAGTAAAATGCTTGGTCTTACTGACAATGCAAGTCAAATAAAAAATGAATATAGAATTCGTTTGAAAGAGTATTTAATTGAAGGCGCTTCCCGCTATGACGTAATTCTATATGAATATGACACTTTGCCCTTTGAAAGATCACTATTTAGCGAATCAACATTGCTGGTTGCCAGACCAGCTCTAGTAGATTTTCATCATCTCAAAATAAAGATTCCTTATGATTTAAAAACCCATTTATCAAACATTGTCAGAAAAACGTTGCAGCTTACCGACCGGCGTAAATACATGCTTCGCCAAAAAGAAAAATTCGCAAGAGAAGAAAGCTTGCGGAACTGCGACCTTATACAAGTGCAAAATTCCATCGATTCAGAGCTGATGGCTTCGAAATACCCACAAAAACAAATCCTGCTAATTCCAAATGGGATTGCAAAAGATCGATTCACGAAATTTCAGTCCATTCAACGGAACTATCAAAACTTACACGACAAACCCGTAATAGCTTTTGTAGGTACCTTTGATTATCGAAAAGGTGCAATGGACTTCCTGTACATCATTGCGAAAATACAAAATAGATTTCGGGGCGTCACATTCAAGTTTATTGGAGCTCGAGGACTGTTTAGGTCTACCCAGTCAATTTTGAATTTTTTCCCCTATAAACTACGCAAACATATCGAGATCGTTCTCGAGTTTGAACCTGATGATTTGCCGCTGTTATTAGCCGATTGCCATATAGGTGTGTTCCCTTCATATTTTGAGAGCTTTGGATTTGGCGCTTTGGAAATGATGTGCTCCGGACTACCTGTAGTCGGATATAAAAGTCCCGGACCCAACGACTTTTTATTGCGCAGTCTACAAGTTGATGTTGGAGATAAATCTGAGTTGGTAAAAAAAATTCTTGATTTGTTGGATAACCCTAACTTCCTTTCCGAAAAGTCCGCCGAGGCAAGGAAGGCCACCGAAAAATATCAATGGCACCTTATCGCAAAAGAAGCTGATAGCGCTTACAAAAAAATACTATACGCAAAAAGAAATTAACGCAAGAGTGTAATCGAAATGCAACATTTCCTTACCAGCAATTAACACCAACATAAAATGTCGACAAAAGGGATGAAGATACTTTTTATTTGCGGCTCGCTGGAGCCTGGCAAAGACGGCGTAGGTGACTACACGCGCCGGCTTTCAGCAGAGCTGATTCGCCAAGGTCATTCAGCTAGCATCATGTCGATACACGATAAATATGTAAGTCAGACGTCTAGCACTCATCAGCAGGACAGTAGAATTCAGGCATTAACCATTCGGATACCTAGAAAAATGACTTGGAAGCAACGAGCTATGGAAGCAGCCAAATTCGTAGCAGACATAGACCCTGATTGGATAAGTCTACAATACGTACCGTATTCCTTTCATAGCAAAGGGCTGCCTTTTGGCATGTTAAGGTTTGTAAAAAAACTAAGTAAGCGACCGAGCTGGCATATTATGTTTCATGAACTCTGGGTAGAACCAAAGACGACCAAGTCAAAACTGATCTGCTTTTTTCAAGCTTCCATCATCCGGCTCTTAGTCCACACCATAAAACCAAAGGTCGTTCATACCCACCTCCCCCTTTATGAAAGCCGGCTTAGATCAATTGGTTGTGAAGCTCTTCCGCTTCCTCTTTTTTCCAATATCAAAAAGAATACTACAAAAAAAAGGCATTTATCGTCCAATCGATTCCGGATTATATTCTTTAGCCAGATATCAAGTAATAAATTGGTTTTTGACTTCTTAAAATCAATAGCTAACGAAATTCTTGACTCCGGCTTGTCATTGGAAATCATTTATGTTGGTAACGGGACCAGACTTAAACCGGAAATCAAGGCAGCCTTTTCGACCTATCAATTGACCAGTTATACTCGGTTTTCCGGCTTCTTATCTGAATCCGAAGTTTCTAGTCTATTGTTAGAAAGCAATTTAGCAATCACTCCTTTACCTACCCAATATCTTGGGAAAAGTGGCACCATAGCAGCTTATATCGAACACAATCTGCCTATTGCAGCTCCAATAATCTCAACTATGAACGAAAAACCTGTTTTAGGCATTTACGGAGAACAGGCTAAAAAATTCATTCTACTACAGCCTTCCTTAAAGGCCATTCGCGAAATGGAGGAAGAAGGCCTGGTGAATTGTTTAAGTATATCAGAAATTACCTCCAAGTTTATCACAGATTTAGCCAGTAGAAAAATGACAATCAAATGAAATCGCTAAAAATATTACTTATTACTTATCGATTTTACCCTGACGTAGGAGGAATTGAAGTTAACTCGGAAGTCCTGGCTAACCAGTTCCTCACGTTCGGTGCCGACGTCCGCTTGGTAACGAACACCATAGCAAACGGAGACAAAAAGTTTCATTTTCCGGTCATTAGAAAACCTCCAATAAAACAGTTAATCGAGCTACATAAATGGGCAGATGTTGTTTTCGAAAATAACCCGACCTTACGCCTTTCGTGGCTCAACATTTTTATTAAAAAGCCCTTAGTAATAGCAATACGAACATGGATTAATCGCGCCGATGGTAATGAAGAATGGCAAGACAAGATAAAGCAATGGTGGATACGACGAGCTGCCTACACGATAGCCGTAAGTAAAGCAGTTCAGTATGAACAGTATGTTGCCAATACAATCGTGATTGGGAATCCATATCGTGAAGAACTTTTTCGAATAATCCATGGTATAAAAAGGGATAAAGCGTTTGTTTTTATGGGCAGATTAGTATCTGATAAGGGGGCTGACATGGCGGTCCGTTTATTACATTCTTTATTACAGCATAAGCAATTGTTGTCCGATTTCGGTTCCACAGAGTTTCCAAAATTGACGTTGACAATTATAGGCGACGGACCTGAAAAGAGCAAATTGCAACAATTGGCACGCGAACTGAATATTGAGAATCACGTAAAATTTACAGGCACATTAAAAGGTGCCCCGTTAGTTCAGGCGCTGAACGAACATCGTTATATACTTGTCCCCTCTCGATGGTCGGAGCCTTTTGGAAATGTAGCTTTGGAAGGAATGGCCTGTGGTTGCATCCCAATCGTGTCTGATGGCGGAGGTCTACCGGACGCAGTTGGTGCTGCAGGCGTGACTTTTAAAAGAAATGATCTTGACGACCTTATTATGAAAACGATGGCATTAATCCAAAATCCAAATCAAGATTTGAAACTCAGAGAAAAAAGCCGAGAACACTTGGAAAACCATCGCCCTAACGTGGTTGCAAAGAAATATTTAAAGGTGTTAGAGAGCGCACTTAATCAAAAATGATATCAATTCAAGCATTGTATTATGGTATTCTTAACTCATCCAACCGGAAATCAATTTGTTAAAAGTGCATTGAGGGGTTTGAAAGACCATGAATCATTACTGGCCTTTCATACCGCTGTGGCCTCATTTCCTGGTTCAATGCTTCACCGTATTGGGCAAATCAATGCGTTTAAAGAAATCAACAGAAGGGAATTCGATGCAGACCTAAAAAGCCTAACATACACATCGCCCTCGATGGAAATAGGCCGGCTTGCGGCCAGCAAGTTCAAATGGAATTCTTTAATTGCCCATGAACATGGCCGGTTTAGTGTGGATAACGTTTTCCAACATATTGACCGTATTTCAGCAAAGATGTTAATCGATAAAAAACTAACTGGGCTAAAAGCTGTATATAGTTATGAAGATGGAGCTCTTTATACGTTTAGACAAGCCTTAAATTTGAATTTGGTTAGACTATATGACCTACCTATTGGCTATTGGCGGGCTATGCGACAACTGTTAGGAGCAGAACGTGAATGCCGACCCGATTGGGCGACAACGTTAAAGGGGTTTAAGGACTCAGAGGCAAAGCTACAGCGCAAAGACGAGGAGCTTCGTTTAGCACAGCACATTTTTGTCGCCAGTAGCTTTACCAAGAAAACGCTCGAATTATACCCTGGCACGTTGGCTCCTATCCATGTCATCCCTTATGCATTCCCAGAGGTAGCGATTGGCAAGACCTATTCATCGGCGTCTCGCGCCAAATTACGGCTGCTGTTTGTCGGTGGACTGTCGCAACGAAAAGGTATTGCGAATGTCTTGGAAGCCGTAGAAGGCTTAGGGAATCACGTGGAACTAACCATCGTTGGAAGAAAAGCAGTAGAAGGATGTATCCCGTTGGATGCAGGCTTACGAAAGCACCGCTGGATACCTACGTTGTCCCATCAGGACATCCTCAAATTAATGCGCGAGCAGGACGTGCTATTATTTCCTTCATTATTTGAGGGGTTTGGCTTGGTAATTACGGAAGCCATGTCCCAGGGGACACCAGTAATAACCACCGACCGAACTGCTGGGCCAGATTTGATCGTGCATGATGAAAACGGCTGGTTAGTCCAAGCAGGGAACACTGATGGACTGAAACGGCAAATTGAAGCATTGTTATCCAAGCCGGCACTTATTAAAGCTAATGGATTAGCCGCTATCGAAACAGCAAAAAAAAGACCTTGGGAAAAATACGGAACAGAATTAGCGCTTAAAATAAAAGAGGTCATAGCGAATGACTGACAATAGAACGGTGATGAATAGCCACGTACATACCATCCAACAAGCCTGGGCGACTAAGCGCGCAGCAAAAGACTTGGAACGAACCGTGTTACTGCTCAAACGAGGTATATGGTTATATTTCTTGTTACTGATTTTTGAGGGAGCGCTTCGAAAATGGTTTCTACCCGCGCTGGCTACCCCACTGCTGGTTGTCCGGGATCCTATCGCATTGGCACTATTAGCTATCGCTTACCACAAAGGACTCTTCCCAAGGAATGGTTTGATGGTGGCGTTCATAGTCGCAGCACTTATTTCATTTTTTTTGACGCTCCTAGTTGGTCATGGGAATTTGTTTGTCGCCGTATACGGAATAAGGATTTTGATTATACATGTCCCTTTTATGTTTCTTATCGGGAAAGTGTTTCGGCAACAAGATGTGGTGGAAATCGGGAAGGCGATACTTTGGATCGCTATCCCCATGACGGTCCTTGTTGCACTTCAATTCTATAGCCCGCAATCCGCCTGGGTCAATCGTGGCGTAGGTGGCGACATGGAAGGCGCCGGGTTTAGCGGTGCGTTGGGTTATGCCCGCCCGCCAGGAACGTTTTCGTTTACAACCGGGACGACGTTATTTTATAGCATGTTAGCCCCTTTTGTCCTTTATTTCTGGCTACAAAAAAACAAGGCGTTATCGCTTTGGATTCTCGTCGCCGCAAGCATGGGATTACTGGCAGCCATTCCGCTTTCAATAAGCAGGGGCTTATTCTTTCAAATTGGGGTATCTACGCTCTTTGCTACATTCATTGTTATTAAACGCCCAGCGTTACTTAAATCACTAATCGCCGGTCTTGTCTCCTTTGCTTTATTACTTGTTGCGCTAAGTAACTTACCTTTTTTCCAAACAGCGATTGAAGTGTTCATGACACGGTTTGAACGAGCTAATGAGTCCGAAGGGGGGTTGGAAGGCGTATTAATAGACCGTTTTCTGGGTGGCATGTATGGCGCGGTGTTTGGAGACAGGGAGATTCCACTTTGGGGATTCGGGTTAGGTATGGGTACCAACGTGGGCGCCATGTTACTTGCAGGAAGGCTCACATTTCTTATCTCCGAAGGTGAGTGGGGAAGACTAATTGGCGAAATGGGATTTCTTTTAGGACTGACTATAATTGTTTTACGCATTTTGGCTACCATTAAAATAGGCCTAAAAAGTTACCAAGGTCTAGCGAACAACAATATTTTACCTTGGCTTTTGTTCAGCTTCGCAGCATTGAACCTTTTACAGGGGCAGTGGGCACAACCAACGAGCTTGGGGTTTACCGTTGTTGCTGGCGGACTAACTATCGCAGCATTAAAAAATAAAACGATTAAACATACGACTACCAATGTTCGATAGCCACTTCATACTGATTGGAAATTATGCACTCGATCATCAAGAGAGTATGAATCGCTATTTACTAAGCTTGAAAAAGGCGCTCGTGCAACAAGGGATTCGGGTAACTGTATGGAAACCTGTTATTTTTTTTGCTACAGGCCAACATTCGACTATTCATGGCTTCGGAAAATGGTTAGGCTATTTAGATAAATGGGTATTGTTCCCAATAATTGTGAAATTGAGAATGCTTAAGAGTGTTTATCGAAAGCAGGACACCTACTTCCACATTTGTGATCATTCGAACTCGCCATATCTCGCTGTTTTACCTAAAAGCAGAAGCGGAATTACCTGTCATGATGTACTTGCCATACGGGGGGCCTTCGGCTATGAAGACGCCCACTGTCCGGCCAGCAAAACCGGCATTTACTTACAAAAATGGATATTTAGGAGTCTTGTTAAGGCAAAGAAAATCGCCTGTGTTTCACAGCTTACCTTAAATCAGTTAAAAGACTTAGCCGGCGCACGTGCTATATCGTCTGATAAAAAATGGAAGGTCGTATATAATTCGTTTAACGCCCATTTCCGCCCAATGCCTGCCCCTGAACGCATAGCGATGATTAAGAAATACGGCTTGGAAGATTTAAACTACATCCTTCATGTTGGTTCGGCGTTACCCAGGAAAAACAGAAAGATGCTGATGGAGATGGTTGCACACCTCGACGAATGGAAAGGCAAGATCTGTTATGCAGGCCAACCCATTGACCCGGCCTTGCAAATCCTTATCAACGAACTTGTTATGGCTGACCGCGTAGTTTCTTTAGTTAAGCCATCACACGAGGAGTTAACCGCATTATATAGCGGCTGCGCTGCTTTTATTTTTCCATCATTTAGCGAGGGGTTTGGATGGCCAGTCATCGAAGCGCAGGCTTGCGGCGCACCTGTAATCGCCAGTAATATTGAACCCATGCCCGAGGTGTCGGGAGGAGCTGCCATACACGTTAGCCCTTATCATGCAAAGGAGTTTGCTTCAGCATTATCCGCCGTACTGCACAATCCTCAAGTAAAGGACGAATATATTCAAAAAGGGTTTGAAAACTGCCGACGGTTCGAGCAGGAGATATTCATCAATCAATTTTTAGCACTTTATGATTTAAAAAATGATTAAAAAGTTATTCGTTTTTTTATTGCCGTGGGCGCTTAGACGACGACTACTTAATGCTTGGTTTGGATATGAAATTCACCCGAAGGCCCGAATTGGCTTCGCCTGGATTTATCCCAAAAAACTGGTGATGAAAGAAAAAGCCAGGATAGCGCATTTTACCGTCGCGATTCATTTAGACTATGTTGAATTAGGATGCTACGCCTCTATCGGGAGGAAAAATTGGATAACCGGATTTCCGACCTCAGGTACGTCGCAACACTTTGCTCATCAACGAGGCAGCCGAAGATCGGAATTATTCCTGGGCGAACATTCAGCCATTACCAAAAACCACCATATTGATTGTACAAACCGTATTACAATAGGTAGGTTTGTAACAATAGCTGGTTATCAGTCACAATTACTGACTCATTCCATCAACATTGAGGAATGCAGACAAGACAGTTATCCGATTTATATTGGCGACTATTGTTTTATAGGTACCAATTCGGTAATTCTGGGTGGCGCCAAATTACCTCCCTATTCCGTATTAGGCGCAAAATCGCTACTTAACAAGGCCTTTGAGCAACAGTTTGCGTTGTACGCGGGGGTTCCAGCGGCTTTTGTTAAACCAGTCAATAGCGAAGCTAAGTTTTTTACACGGCAAACAGGTTACGTAATTTAATTTTATGAACATCTTACGCGTCATAACCAGCATGAATCCTGCAGACGGAGGTCCGGTTCAAGGTATACGGAACAGCATTCCGGCGCTGGAGGAGCTTGACGTGCATAATGAAGTGGTATGCTTTGATGCCCCTGACGCATCGTTTTTAAGGCGCGATTCGTTTACTATTCATGCGATAGGTCCTGCAAAGGGCCCCTATGGGTACTGCAAAGACTTAGCACCGTGGCTGCAGCGCCATTTTCATCGCTTTGATGCTGTCATCATCCATGGGATCTGGCTGCACAACAGCTATGGTACCTACCAAGCATTAAAACAGTATCGGAAGCAAAAGGGAGCCGCTCCTAAGCTCTTCGTTATGCCACACGGGATGCTTGACCCCTATTTTCAAAAGGCTCGTGGCCGACGATTGAAAGCGATCCGGAATTGGTTCTTCTGGAGTTTTATTGAACGGCATGTAGTCAACGGCGTCGATGGGCTGTTGTTTACCTGCGAACAAGAGTTGCTTTTGGCTCGTGAGACGTTCGATTCATACCACCCCAAAAGAGAATTAAATATTGGCTATGGTATCCAGCCACCTCCACCTTACACGACCAAGTTAACACATGCCTTCCATTCGGCTTGCGCAATAAAACTCGAACAACCATACTGGTTGTTCCTCAGCCGCATCCATGAAAAAAAGGGTGTAGATTTACTCGTCAACGCGTACCTCAAGCTGCTTAGTGAAAAAGGCGACTTACCCGCGCTGGTGATCGCCGGCCCCGGATTGGACACCGCCTATGGAAAGGAAATGATATCGCTTGCCCAATCTAACACCCAAATTCTATTTACCGGTATGCTTACCGGTGCGGCAAAATGGGGGGCGATTTATGGCTGTGAGGCATTTATACTGCCCAGCCATCAGGAAAATTTTGGCATCGCCATTGCAGAGGCAATGGCCTGCGAAAAACCCGTGCTCATCAGCAATAAAGTAAATATCTGGCGGGAAATTAAAGCTGGTGGTGGCGGACTGGTTGACACCGACACCGAAGAAGGTGTGTATACGATGTTAGCGCATTGGTTTCAATTGGCGCAACCCGAAAAAACAGCAATGGCGGCTTCGGCAAAACGCACGTATGAAGCTATCTTCACCATGGAGAAGGCCGCTATCCGAATGGTTAATGCATTAAAATCAATATAACGATGTCTTATAATACTGACACATACACAGGGCCATCGTTTTCCTTGCGCAACCGCATAAGCCGGGTGTTGTGGAATATCGTGTATTTGCTTTTCTTCCGCTATTCGCCCCGCCCCTTCCATATATGGCGGGCCTTTTTGCTCCGTCTATTTGGAGCAAAAATCGGCAGAGGCGTACATGTATATCCCCGGGCGAAAATCTGGGCGCCTTGGATGGTCAAGATTGGCGACGAAAGCGGCGTCGCCGACGATGTCACCCTATACAGCCAGGCGCCGATAAACATTGGCAATCGGGTAGTGATTTCACAAGGCACGTACGTCTGTACCGGAACGCACGATTACATGAAACGGGGCTTCCCCCTCGTTGCATTGCCAATTATTATTGAAGATTATGCGTGGGTGGCTACGCAAGTGTTTATCCACCCCGGTGTAACCATTGGCGAAGGATCCGTGGTAGGGGCCCGATCGGTGGTAACCAAAGATACGGGGCGTTGGATGGTTTGTTCGGGGTTTCCCTGCAAGCCGATAAAAGAGCGTGTTATGTTGGAATAGTAAAAAAATGCTTTTGTATGAAATTGGACTTGACCATCGTCATTCCTGCAAAAAATGAAGAGAAAAACCTTCCGGGCTGTCTTGAAGCCATTGGCCAAGATTTCGCGCAACAGGTTGTTCTCGTCGATTCGGGGAGTACCGACCGCACGAGGACAATCGCGGAGAACTATGGTGCCACTTACATCAACTTCCAGTGGGATGGACAATTCCCCAAAAAACGCAATTGGTACCTGCGCAACCATACACCCGCTACCGAATGGGTATTGTTTCTTGACGCGGATGAGTACCTCACACCAACCTTCAAGCGGGCTGTTGAAAAAGCACTTGCCGATACCACCAAAGTGGGTTATTGGCTAAATTATACCGTATACTTCATGGGCAAAAAGCTGAAAGGCGGCTACCCCTTGAAGAAGCTTGCCCTCTTCCGGGTCGGCACAGGCGAATATGAATATATCGACGAAAAACAATGGAGCCATCTCGATATGGAAATCCACGAACACCCCATACTCACCGGCGATGTCGGGATTATTAAAGCAAAAATTGACCACCGCGATTTTCGGGGCGTGGCGCACTATGTCAATAAGCATAACGAATATTCCAGCTGGGAGGCGGCGCGATACTTGAAAATGATGACCGCCGCGAATAAGGCCTTGCTAACTAAGAAACAACGTATTAAATATCGCTTGTTGCGAACACCACTGATAGGCCCCGCCTTCTTTTTCGGAAGTTTCTTTTTAATGGGCGGCTTCTTGGACGGTGCCCGCGGGTTTGCCTTTGCTGTGCTCAAAATGGCGTATTTCACAGAAATTTATTGTAAAATAAAGGAAAAGAGCTAATTAAATCGATGAGGGTATATGTAAACATATTTCTCAAATTGACAAGCATACTTTACACGCACTTGCTTGCCTATACGGTGTTCGGTGCGCGAAGAAGGTGGTATTATGACGCCAACGAAATACGTGAGATAGGAAATTGGATGCCTTTGTATGTTAAGGTAGAGAACTGGCCGAAGTGGGAGCCCTTTTCCCACAGTTTCAACGAATTTTACCTCGACCTGTTTGGCAATATCGTGCTGTTCATACCTTTTCCCTTTTTTTTGTTTTTTATCTTTCAAGTCAGTTCATGGAAAAAGTTGGTTGTGCTTTCGGCAGGTGCGAGTTTATGTATAGAAATCAATCAATACTACTGGGGCATCGGTGTTACCGACGTTGACGACTTTCTATTAAATACCTTTGGCGGACTGATTGGTGCCGGTTTGCTGCAAACACTATTGAACAATAAGCGTTTTCAAACATATGCGTATCCTGATTTTCGGCATTAATTATTCCCCTGAACTTACGGGCATCGGCAAATATACCGGTGAAATGGGTGCGTGGCTGGCTGCACGGGGGCACGAGGTGACCGTGGTCACCGCCAAGCCCTATTATCCAGCGTGGGAGGTCCCCGTACACTATAAAAAGCCGGCGTGGATAACCGAACGTATAGATGGGGCAACCGTACATCGGGTCCCCCTGTATGTGCCGAAAGAGGTGACCGCAAAAAAGCGCATTATCCATGAATTTTCTTTCCTGGGTGGCGTGTTTCCCAAATGGTTTGGTCTATTGATAAAAAAAAGATATGACTTAGTTATCAACATTACCCCTCCCTTTCATTTGGGCTTCTATGCCTTGTTTTACGCTAAGCTGAAGGGTGCCAAACTGATTACGCATATCCAAGATTTGCAAGTCGACGCAGCAAAAGAGCTTGGCATGATAACAAATAAACGCTTGCTCCGCCTCATGTTTAGGGCTGAAAAATACCTCTTAAATCGTAGCGATGCCGTTTCATCCATCAGCTTGGGCATGAAAAAAAAGATACTGGCCAAGGGGATATCGGAGAGCGACTACCTCATGTTTCCCAATTGGGTAGACGAACAAGCCATCCAACCGCTCCAAAAAACACAATCATTAAGGGGCGAGTGGGGAATACCATTAAATGACAAAGTGGTACTATATTCCGGCAATTTGGGTGAGAAACAGGGACTGGAAATCATCATCGATGCGGCCAAGCGATTCAGTGATAGGCCAGACGTGCATTTTATTATCTGCGGTTCAGGCGGTGCACGCGACCGGCTTAAAGCTATGGCCGAACAGGCCAGATTGAAGCAAATACGCTTCTACCCTTTGCAGCCATACGAAAAACTATCGGCCCTATTAGCCACGGCCGATGTGCACCTCGTATTACAAAAGAAATCGGCATCCGACTTGGTGATGCCCAGTAAACTTACCGGAATACTTGCCTCGGGCGGCTTCTCGCTCGTCTCCGCGGTACCCGGCACCTCACTGTATGAAATAGTAGACACCCATCAATTGGGTATCCTCATTGAGCCGGAATCCGCTGAGGCATTGGCGGACGGCTTACAGCAAGCGCTGAGTACTGACGTGACCTTGTACCGCGAACGTGCCCGGCAATATGCGGAACGCTTTTTGAGTAAAGAACAAGTATTACAGGAATTTGAACGAAACTTAGTTAGGTTGACCTCCCATGAAAAGCAAACTTAGTCTCTTCTTCCTAATCCTACCGACAATTGCGTTGTCTCAACGTACGGACTCCCTGAAACTTCGGGTAGGCACCACGGCCACCATAGCCGCTGAAGGCTTCCAACCGCTTTGGATAGAATCAAACCGGTTTGGGTTGCTCAGCGAAAAAGGTGAAGATGTCGCCACCTATATTGGCGCGTGGAATACCCATACCTTTTCCGGCGGCAAGCACACTTTCCGGCTGGAATATGGTGCAAACGTGGTCAATAATCACCATTTCGGCCATCTGGTCATCCAACAGGGTTATTTGAAAGCGCGATATGGTGTGCTGGAAGTCCGAGGTGGTCGCTATGAGGAGGTCATGGGAGAGGTAGATCCCCTGCTGTCTACCGGTTCATTGGGTATCAGTGGCAATGCGTTGCCTATTCCAAAAGTGGGCTTCGCTTTTCCCGACTATGTCCCTGTACCTTTCACCAATGACTGGCTGCAGGTCAAAGGGCTGATCAGTCACGGATGGATGGGAGACAACCAATCGATGAAAGACGCTTGGCTGCATGAAAAAACGTTATACCTGCGGCTTGGGCCAGGTCCGTTTAAGGTATATGGTGGTGTACAGCACTTTGCCGTGTGGGGGGGTAGACGTGGAAGCTGGGAACTGGACCGTTCATGGGGCGGTTTCTTTAATGTGCTCTTTGTGAAAGAAGCGAACGATGGCAGTGTACCGGAAGGAAGGCTGCCCAATAGAGCGGGAGACCACCGCGGACTGGTTGAATTCGGTGGCGATTTGGATACCGATGATGCATTGTTCCACATGTATTTCCAAGTCCCTTTTGAAAGCGGCATGGGTATCGACATCCGGAATATCGATCGTGTCGGTGGCCTCAATGTGACTCTTAAAAACCACGCTTGGCTGGATCGCCTGCTGTTTGAATTCATTTATACCAAGCAGATGGAGAGCTTCCAGGATGCTGAACTGCAAAGTTATTACAACAACGGTGTGTATGCCAATGGCTGGGAATATGATTTTCGTAGTGTTGGAACGCCGTTGTTTCTCAACCGATATCGCGGTTCGAATTTTTTACCTGTCAACCCGATTTATTGGCGCTATGATAATAACTTCTATTGGGGAAATCAAAATTTCATCAATAACCGTATTGTCGGCGGTCACATCGGTATGTTGCACCGTTATGCACCCGGTATTAGCGGAAGAACGATGCTGACCTATACCCGAAACTTTGGCACACATCGCAATTTTATTACCGCCTCACCTCAAAATCAGGTCTACACCTTACATGAAGTAGCCGCGGATATTGCACGCATCCCAGGTCTGCGCCTGTCAGCAGGTATTGCATACGACGCCGGTGGGTTTTACAACAATGTCGGTGGATTGTTTGGCATCCGGTATGAAATAAATAGAATAAAATAAATAAATAGGTTCATTTAAACTATCTTATCCCATGAAAGTTACTAAAATCTGCTGCCTCGGCAGCGGCTATGTAGGCGGCCCCACCATGTCTGTCATTGCCCAGAAATGCCCGCACATCT
>NZ_JAENGN010000014.1:0-155673 GCF_016533505.1 Parapedobacter sp. ISTM3
GCTGATGATGTGATGGAGCCGTTCCGCCCAAGCATCCGCATCAGCGGCAGGCAATAACAGGCCGTTCTTCCGGTGCGAGACAGCATCGGGAATACCGTCGATATCGGCAGCCACCACCAGTGTTCCCGCTCCGGAGGCTTCGAGGCACACCAGACCGAACCCTTCCATGTCGCCAGCAACGGGTATGTTGGGCATCAGCAATGCGGCGGCATGCCGCAGTAACACCTGTAAAGCTGGCAACGGGATTTTTCCCAGGTGGGTCACCTTAGCCTGCATTGACGGCTGTTGCAATATCCGGGCAATCTCTCCTTCATCGGAAGGATATCCAAGGAAAAGCTCGATCAAATGGCGCCATACGGGCGGACAGCACCATAACAGCGTACGAGCCAAGCGCCTCCGGGCGCGTAGCGGCCCTGCCATGATAATACGGACGTTGTCCGGTAGCCGAGGAACCACCTCACGGAGGAACCAGGAGAATCCCTTTCGTTTGACCGGCCTGCCCAGCAAGACAAAATATGGCTTTTGGGCAGCCAGTTGTAAATGGCTAATCATGGAACTCTCCGTCACCGAATGCTTAGCGAAGTGGGCAAACGCATGGTCTACCCCGTTGTTGATTACTGTTATCCGCGCCGGCGAAACCCCTCTTGCTATCATCGCGCGTTTAGTAGCTTCACTTACCGCTACAATATGGTCAAACCGATTGAACAACGGCAAAATCTTACGCTGGTAATAACCCCAAGGAAACACAACATCCAAGCCATGTACGGTAACGACTTTTTTTACTTGGGGATAGCGACGGTGATAGCGCAGCGCCAATGAACCAATCAACGCATCGTTGAAATGGACAAGCCCAATACCCGGATGCTTCTTCAGTAGTTTTATGATGCGTTTTTCGAGCCGCAGGAAAAACACAAGAATATTCTCCTCCCCGGTATAGACCAGTTTGTGCACGGCCGCATACGTCCGCATCCCTTCAATAAGCTCCAAACTCTGTTTTTCCATTCCCCCTGTTGCGGGGGGGTGCTTATGACTAACGAATAATACTTCCATTATGCCGCATCACTTGTCAAAAGCCGGTGGTGCCTATAACGCAGCCAGGCCATACAAGCAAACCCCGCCAACATCCAGCAGCATTGCCGGCTTCTCCGAATAATCGATACCGTCACCCAAACGCTCGTAGCAGAAATGCCCAAAACAATGAGCACGACTTTGTTGGCAAGTTCCTCCACGCCCCACTGCGCCGGAACAAACGATCCAAAGCTTTTTAGCACGATAATGCCCATATCCATAGCCAGCCCTTCCACCACACCTGCGTCATATCCCAGAAAACGCAGGATGAGCAAACATTCCAGACTACCCACCAACCAATGAACGGCAAAAAAGAAAAGCGACCAATAAAACGCGGTTTTCTGATGTTTTTGAAACTGGCTGCATGCATATAACACTTCGTGGATTTTCCTACCAAGACGCTTCCACCAATGCTTGGTTTGCAATGAGTGCCGGGGCTCAGGCATGCGCTTGCTCAACCACAAAATGAAAATGATACCGACCAGGGCAACAACGCTAATGGCAAGCAGCGCCTCGGCTGTTCCAGAAAATGCAGTGGAAGGAGAAGGGGAAAACAAAAGCCACATTAAGGCCAGGAATGCCATCGATACTTGGGACAAGATGGTCGTGATCCGTGAAGAGGCTACTGAAGTCAACGCTGCTTTTTCGTCGACACCGTAGGGCTTCAGCAGTTGTACTTTATATAGTTCACCTGCTACGATGTTGGTAGGATTATAGAGCGCTACTGTCTCACCGATTTGCCGGAGGATGAACAATCGCCCAATGGAAATCTTGTGTCTCTCCTTACCCAGGCAGACATACCAGCCCAGCGTACCAAAAAAATAGGCGATAAACGACACAAACAGGATATAAAAAAATCGATGACCAAGCGTGTACACCTCCACTTTAACCGCTTCAAAATCCGTATGCCAAACAAATAATCCAACACAAATAATGACGCTTACAAAAAAAATACCCTTTACTATGCGCAATGTGATACTCATAAAACCGAAGAATGTTCAAAGCTCTTATTCGGGTCATTCAACGCATGGACATCGCGGAAATAAACAGCCGCCAATTGCCCCCAGTCTAAAGTCCGGGCATGACGCAAAGCATTTTGGCCAATCTCTTCCCAAAGCAACGGATTGTCTATCAACAGCTTGATGTAATTGAAATACGCCTGCGGGTCATCGGGAGTACACTTAAAACCCGTATACCCATGTATTATCAGATCGGCACTGCCTCCACCATCTGCTATAACGCAGGGTAAGCCGGATGCCATCGCTTCAACCACGACATTACCATACGTTTCAGAGACCGACGTGAATACAAAAACATCTGAAGACGCATATAGTGTGGCCAATTGGCCGTGTTCCACCTTACCCAAAAACAACGCATCATGCATCTGTGCCTGCAGCTCGCGGCGAGCAGCCCCATCGCCTGCCACCACGAAGTTGCCTTCCCATCGCTTTTCTTTGAGTAGCTGGTATAGCTGTATCAACGTAGTCAAGTTTTTTTCCCAGACCAGGCGGCTTACGAATAACAACGTGGGCTTATCATTCCCCGTAAGACGCCGCATATAATCCCTATCTCGCTTCCCTGTGCAAAACGTATGAAAATCAATACCCCGTTGCCACAACTGCAATCTCGTCCGCTCGATACCTATTGAAAGCAACTCGTTGATTATCCGCATGGAGGGCACGTAAATTTTGTCGCACGCGTTGTAAAACCGCCTCATCGAAGCCCGGGTTATTTTCTCCATGGCGTTAACCAAAAACGGTGTTTTGCTCAGGTAATACCCCAAATAAGATATAAAATGGGTGTGGTAAATGGTGATCACCGGAATCCGCCGCTTCCGGGCATATTTCAACGCAAAAAAACCAAGCAAAGAAGGTGTCGCGATATGGATGACATCCGGGCGGAATGCATCCAAGGCGTGTTCCAGTTTATGTTTCGACAACTGGGGAATACTTATTGAATAATCGGCATTAATAGGAACCTTCACGGACGGCACACGGAATGCCCGATGCACACGGTTTATGTGCCCCGACTCCCTTCCGTACACAAACAGGAAGTCAAATTCAGCAGAATCAATGCGTTTGATAAGCTGAAACATTGTACGCGATGCTCCATCAAACTCTTCAATTAGTATCTCGGCAAAAAAGGCGACTTTAATCATCTGCACAAAGTAATGCAATGTAAAAAATCGATATAATCCCTTGCACAACCGAAGTTTAACAAATTGTGAATTTTTATTAAAAAAATCGTTGACCAGTTTACGGTCCATCAACACGAACCACACAATTCCTTAAACGGCAATTAAGCGTCGGTTAACCTTTGAGTGATACCTTTATACCGTATATCAAGACGACCTTATGATTGTCACTAACCCCCTTATCAGGAATCATCAATGGCCGCTTCGCGTTATATTATTTATCAGCCTGACGGCCGTCATTGTGTTTGCATTTGCCAACAGCATGCCATGGGCCAATTTATCGGGAGCCAACCGAGCTGAGGCTGTAACGAACCTGGCGATGCCCGATGCATCACAGGGTTTGCTTTCATTAATGACCTACAACATAGCCGGGTTGCCGGAATTCATCTCCAGCGCCGGCACGCCCCGTGCAACGAGCATCGCCCAGATCGGCCGTATGATTACACCATATGACATTGTTCATATACAGGAAGACTTTAATTACAATCGCCAATTATATACCGGTTTGGACAGCCACGGCTTCCGCACCAAACACAACGGCGTGGTGCCGTTCGGCGATGGCCTGAACACATTGTCAAAGTATCCCATTATCGAAAGTAAACGCGTTGCCTGGCGGCATTGCAGCGGCACTGATTGCTTGACTCCAAAAGGCTTCATGTTTACGCGCATACAACTTGCCAAGCATGTGTTCATTGATTTTTACAACCTCCATGCAACCGCCGAAAAAAAACCAAGCGCCGATTATGCACGGCAGCAAAATCTGCGTCAGCTTTCGCACTTTATCCAGAAACAGTCACAAGAAAATGCAATCGTCGTGATGGGAGATTTTAATGCTCACTATACCTACATAAACGACGAAATGCAACAGTTTCTCCAGGAGACTTCCTTGACCGATGCCTGGGTTCAACTTATGAAAAATGGCATCGTACCGAAAAAAAACCTTCACCATCAAGCCCTGTCCAACCTTTCCATTGATGAGCGGACTGAATCATTGGATAAAATACTATACCGTAGCAACCACGAAATAAGCCTGATGCCAATAGCTTACCGCGTTGAAGCAGGCAAGTTTACCGATCCCAGCGGCAATGAATTATCAGACCATCTGCCGATTTCCGCAGTCTTCAACTGGGACCTGAAGCATGCTACTTATAGTACCTTCCCCAACCATCGGCAATGATTTTATTGATCTTGGAATCAAACAGACCCACGATCTGATCATGGCGCGCAACATTCCGGTTGGGAGGATAGGGTTACAACAATATAAATGTGCCGTTCCCTCGGCGCTCAAACCCGATATCTTCCGATGAAGAGAGCTTGACAAATTGGTAGCCGGCCTCTGCCCACTGACGGCGCGTATCCGCATTAAAGACATGTAATTTCATCGACGTACAAGCTAACAAGTATCTATTTTATTTGCCAACTTACGATAACCTGTATTGTTTGCCGGCATCTTATTTCTGCATACTATACAATGCGATAGCACTATACCACAATATAGTAATATACTTTTTATAGTTACAACCACTTATTTTTGTGCAAAAAAAATACGGAAATGAAGATTTTGCACATTATTTCAAGTCCAAGGGGCAATGCCTCTTACAGTATCAAGCTCGGCAATGAAGTCATCGCGCGGTTGATCACCAAGTATCCTGGAAGCACCGTAAAAACGCACGACCTGACGGATACGCCATTTCCGCACCTGGAAGAGTCACATCTGACATCTTTCATGACCGAACCGGAACAGCGGTCGGCAGCCCAAGCGGAGGCTGCAAAGCATTCCGACGAAGCAATTGCGGAATTAATGGAGGCCGATATCATCGTTATCGGCGCACCGATGTATAATTTCAATATCCATTCGACGCTTAAGGCCTGGCTGGACCACATTACACGTGCCGGTGTTACGTTCGCCTATTCAGCTAATGGGCCCGTAGGGCTTGTCAAAAACAAAAAGGCTTACCTTGCCATATCGTCGGGCGGAATATACAGCAATGGCCCAATGAAATCCTTCGATTTCATTGAACCTTACCTTACCACGATGTTGAATTTCATCGGCATCACCGACATCACGACATATCGCGTGGAAGGCGTAGCCATCACTGATATCCAACAACATGCTTTGGCAAGCGCTGTCGATAAAATAGCGGTATAACGCTCGTTTCAGTCCTGAAATTGTTTCCAGCGCACCATCCGATCCTGCCGGTTCAGCGTCCGTCCCGAGACGGAAAACGTCCCATCGCCCTTATGGTGGAACGTACGCTGTTCCTTCCGGTGGGGATTTATCCATGCCTGTACAGCTTCGAGGATAAAGAAGTCATACTGGTCGACCAGTTGCATATCGGCTACCCGGCACTCAATGTTAGCCAAACATTCGACCACCAAAGGAGGCGCAACATGTTTAGCCTTACGCGGAGTAAAGCCGAAGCGGGCGAACTTGTCTACTTCGTTTCCGGAACAATTGCCGATATCAACTACTTTATCGATTAAATCCACACCAGGAATAGCAATGACACATTCCTTATTGGCACGTAGCGCATGGTAGCTGTGATCCCATGGACCCACAATGGCGCCAATCAACGGTGGGTCGTGCTGCATCATCATATGGAACCCCATGGTCATCAAGTTGGCGTGGCCTTGCTGAAGGGTCGATACCATGACCACCGGCCCCGGTTCGATGAGCCGGACGACTTTATTTAACGGGAAATTTTCCATCGCATCTCCTCCTTGTCATGTTGGCTACAGCTAGGTGGTTATGTCACCGGAGTGTATACCGGCTTATACAAAGCTACCGTAAAATTATTTCACGGGCAAGGGCTGGTTCGGATAAAGAAGCTACTTATACCTTTTGAACAAAGCAAATCAGGACGTTTGAACAAAGCCACTAAATGATAGCTTGCCTATATTTGTACTGATTAACAAGATTTAGATAACGACACTGCGTTGGCAGACGGCTTAATGGTTGCACTTCGTATTTTTGTACCCTGAATGCACCCACTGAACTGATATAACGATATGGAATATCAAGCAAAATACATCACGGACGACATCAAGCTTTCTTGCTATGAGGACAAGCTTTTTAAATCGGAAATCATGTTTGACCATCACATGCTGATATGGTTTCTTTCGGGTGAGACAAAAATTGTACAGGCAGACGCGACCTACGTATTCAGAAAAGGTGATATCTTTTTGATTCCAAGAAACCAGCTGGCGACAATCATCAATTACCCCAAAGATGGGCAACCGCACAAGACGGTAGTCATGCACCTATCCACGGCAAGGCTTCGTGATTTTTATGCCCACCTGCACGTGAAACCAAAAGCGCAGGCCGTACAGAGCATCCGTCGTTTTGACAACCACCCATTGCTGGAGAGCTGCCTCGCTTCATTGGTGCCTTATTTCGATATGAAAAACCTCCCCGACAACATCGCATCGTTGAAAATTACGGAAGCCATCAGTATCCTCAGGGCAATCGACCCGGGGATAGATGATGTACTGGCCAATTTTGAAATGCCGGGTAAAATAGACTTGGTCAGCTACATGGAAAAGAACTTCATGTTCAATATGCCCTTGGAAAAATTCGGCTACCTGACCGGAAGGAGCATTACCACATTCAAGCGGGACTTTAAGCGGGCTTTTGGCACAACACCCCAAAGGTGGCTTACCCGTAAACGGCTGGAGCTCGCGCATTATCACCTGGCTCAAAAGCAACGCAGGCCAGTAGAGGTGTATTTCGAGACAGGGTTTGAGAACCTGTCCCATTTTTCCTATGCATTCAAAAAACACTTTGGCTACCCACCTACCGCATTGGGAGCAGCCCATCATAAGGGATAAGCAAAATACTAATTTTTTTGCTAAATTCGCTTCCGTATTCAATTCCATTTGCACGAATGTCGTATTGCGATCATATTCCTTCCATGCAGCCCGAATCCCGAAGGGCATTACATAAAAACTACCACGACAACCACTATGGCTTCCCCATCCACGATGACAATGAGTTATTTGGACGGCTCATTATGGAAATCAATCAAGCGGGGCTAAGCTGGGAAACCATCCTCCGAAAGGAAAAAGCCTTCCGTACGGCTTACGACAATTTTGACATCGCCAAAGTAGCGGCATACACCGAGGCCGACCGCGAACGGCTACTCGCCGATGCGGGCATTATCCGCAACCGGCTCAAAGTCAATGCGGCGATTGAAAATGCAAAAGTCATCCGCCAATTGCAACAGAAATATGGCTCATTTGAAAAGTGGCTGGATCACCACCATCCAAAGACACTCCAAGAGTGGCTGAAGCTCTTCAAAAAGACCTTCAGATTTACCGGTGGCGAGATTGTCAATGAATTTCTGATGAGTACAGGCTATCTGCCGGGTGCACATGCCCCCTCTTGCCCTGTGCATGCCGAAATATTGAAAAGCAAGCCGGCATGGGCGACGAACTTCATGTGTTGATAACTTATATATATTTTTCTAATAGCGCCAGCATACGCCGGTCGAGTTTTTGACCGTACCAGTCCTCGTATTGCACATCCTTTCTGCTGGAATTCAGGATACCAAAGTCTCCATCAAATTCCCATAATGCAAACCCGATACCGTATTCCGTTAATACGGAAAACATGTCGTCCATCCACGTCAAGGCCACATCATGCGGCGTTTCCCGCCAAGCACCGCATTCGCCACAATGTACACCTCCCCCCTGCTCTACCAATGCTATCCACGGCGCAAACTGCTCCCGTAGCCAGGCCTTATCCTGTAGCTTCCCGTTGTCAACGTTGGGCCAGGATACGGCAGGCAGGTCCTGCGGGCGCGGGCAGACCCAAGGCGCCTTGTAATGAGACACCAAGCCGGGTGCATATCCCCGACAGCTTTGCCCCACGTCCAGCTCGGGGATATTGTCGATCACGTCATTCCCGATGTTATTGCCATCTGCAATGATACGGTGCTTCGGATTGACCATCCGGATCACATCAAACCCTTTGACGATAAGCGAACGATACAGTTCCTTCGGCACGGCTGAGCGTTTCGAGAACTGATCATTCATATCGGCTCGCCAGCAGGGTTCATTGAGCAAATCGAAACTAATTTGGTCCTGGGTCTTATGACGAAACACCTTAGCCCAGTATGCCCAATGGAAAGTAAAAGCCTCAAGCGCCTCGGGATCTTCCCACAGGTTATACGGTTCTTCAAATCCGGCATTGACACAAAATCCGGGTGCCCGATGTAGGTTTAAGCTCACATGCAGGCCGCAACGGTTGGCTTTCTCTACCAACTCCACCACCTCGTGTACCCGATCCACATTGATGCGGTATACCTCCTCTTTGGTGATTGGCCGCGTCCGGTCAAAGTCCACATAGTATGGATAAGCCATCGGAACACGAATAAAATCGAACCCCCAGTCCGCTATCCAACGCAGGTATTCCTCCGGTGTGTTTTGCCGTTTGTTCCGTGGGTCGGGATTGAAGAAATCCAGAATATTGAACCCCTTCCACCGGGGCAGCTTGTTGGTTGGCTTTTTGGGGGCGAAGTCGTCGGCATCCAACAACGGCAGTCCTGTTGCTGACAATGCCAGCGCGCTGGCCTTCTTTAACATTTCCCGTCTGTGCATGTTCATTTGGAATGATACTCCACCAAAGTGGTCTTTAAATATAATCGGTCTTTTTGTAAAGATAGCAATTAATCCCGTACTTATTGACATCCCGAACGCGCGGGTTATGGTTAATAAATGTTAAACCTGTTGACTATCGAGCCATCTACGTTTAATTTTACCGACTGATGAGTCTTCTCAATTCCATCATGCATTTCTGCTTACGGGTGCTGCTCGTCGGCGCCCTGCCTTTCTTAAGCGCGCGGGCCCAGCACCTGGAGGGGGTGGTCCGCGACCGGCAAACGGGACACCCGATCCGGGGGACGAGCATCGTAGTGGGCCAAATACGCGCCGCCACCGACGCCGCCGGCCACTTCAACCTGCCCAGCCCAACGGGATTTCCCCTTACCGTCACCGCTACGCATGTCGGCTATGACCCCGTGTCGATCAAGCTGTATATGCCTCCAGACACGCTGTTGCAAATTTTCCTGTCGGGCAAAGCCATAGGTCTGGACGAGGTAACCGTGCTGGGCAGGCGCAACTCCGTAAAGGATTCACTGTGGATGCGCCGGGAGTACGCCGACCAGTTCAACTTCAAATCTGTGAAACCCTGGCAGGCGATGACCCTCAGTCCGGTGGGTATCGGCATCAACCTCAATGTGCTCTTCGCCTCTTTTTCGCGCGAACAGAAGCAACATAAGCGACTGAAAGCCGCCCTAATCCACGACGAGCGGCAAGACTATGTAGACCGCCGATTCACTAAGGCGCTTATTCAAGCCCAAACCAACATACCCGATGCGGAGCTTGACGTCTTTCACTGGTATTTCCGACCTACTTACGAACAGTTACTTGGTTTTACAGAATACGATCTGCTCCTATATATCCAGCAGCATTATAAGGATTTCCGCGCACGGCGGAACAATTACCCAAAAGGCATTCCTGCGCTCGGCGAGGGGCAGTAGACGAGAACTCATACCGCCTTTATAGTTCTTGATTTCAGCCTTAACGAAGTCACCGCGGTGCTCCATCAATCACCAGTTCCTGTTCGCCTGAGACAAGCGAGATATGACAGCAGTCATAGGTTACTACATAATCACCTGTCGCCACCAAATTGCCATTAATGAATCCCTCAAAACGTAGTTTGGTTTCTTCAAACCGGGGAACAGCATCTTCATCGCCATCATCAGCAAGCCGATACATGCCCTGTTGCCGGGCGGTTTCCCACTCACTATTGTCTCCGGCAGTCAGTTCGCGTCCGTCAGACAAGCGAGTCACTTTAATGCGATCCAGCGCTATGGGAGCGCTTTTGCTGTCCACTACCGTTACCGAGAGCGTCACAAATTGTTCAGTACACATCACCCCTTCACATGATGTGTCGGCCTTTGCGCCAGCCTCCTCTCGTACTGAACAGGACAACAACGCGGCAGTAGCCAGAAGCAAACAGGAAACAACTATTTTTTTCATCGTAGTTTTTATGGTTTGCTGATGAGACGTGAAGCACGCATGTTTTGCTACAGGTGGCGTTTATCACTCACTTCTTAAAAATAAAGTACACTGCAAGCACCAAAAATACGAAACCAATCACGTGATTGACCCGGAACGGCTCACTTTTGAAGAAAACGATAGCAAACACGGAAAAGACCGTGAGCGTAATAACTTCCTGAATGACCTTCAACTGCCACAGATTGAATGGCCCGCCATTATCACTGAAACCTATCCGATTGGCGGGCACCTGGAGGGAATACTCAAAGAGCGCAATACCCCAGCTGATGAAAATAATCCCCACCAGTCCTAAGTTACTGAACCAGTTCATTTCCTTGAACTTTAAATGCCCGTACCAGGCGAGCGTCATAAACGCGTTGGAAAGCACCAGCAGCCCAACGGTAAGGATGGCCTTTTTCACCATATGATTACAAAACGATGCACGAAGATACGGTGAAATTGCATCATCTCATCGCATTTGGGAGCAACACGTTGCCTCGAACGACTTATTCTATTCGCTCGTACTACAGCTTATCCCAATGTTCCGTTCTTAAAAGCGACAACAAAAATGGCCGTCCCCAAGCAGGACGGCCGTTTCCATTTCGGGGCCTCATTGCCCTTGTTACCAAATCACAATCCGCTTTTCTTTCGGCAGGTACAGCTTGTCCCCTTCCTTGATGTCAAACGCTTCGTAGAACCCATCCACGTTGACCAACGGTCCCACGGCACGGTACTGCGCCGGCGAATGCGGGTCGGTCTTCACCTGGTTAACCACAAAAGCTTCGGTGGTCTTTGCCCGCCAAATGGTTGCCCATGAGAGGAAAAACCGCTGTTGCTGCGTGAATCCGTCTATTTTGCCCGGATCGCCTTTGTCGCTCAGGTACATCTGCAACGCTTCGTAGGCTACGGACACACCACCCAGGTCGCCAATGTTTTCGCCCAGCGTAAACCGACCGTTGACGAATACGCCCGGCACAGGCTGGTAGGCTTCAAATTGAGCCACTAATGCCGATGTAGCCGCCTCAAACTTCGCCTTGTCTTCATCTGTCCACCAGTTATTCAGGTTGCCATCGCCGTCGTATTGCGAACCACTGTCGTCAAACCCATGGGATAATTCGTGTCCGATAACTGCACCGATTCCCCCGAAGTTGACCGCAGCATCAGCCGTGTAATCGTAAAACGGCGGCTGCAGAATCGCTGCCGGAAATACAATCTCATTATACAGGGGGCTGTAGTATGCATTGACGGTTTGAGGCGTCATACCCCATTCGGTTTTATCCACGGGTTTATCCTGTTTGGCGAGATTTTCTCCAAATCGCCAACGGCGCGCATTCAAAATGTTTTCAAACAACGATGTGCCCACTTCCAACCTGGAATAATCCCGCCATTTATCTGGATAGCCAATCTTAACGTTGAATTTCCTCAATTTGTCCAGTGCTTTCTCCTTGGTAGCTGGAGACATCCACTCCAGCTGCCCGATGCGATGCTCAAACGACTTACGCAGGTAGAACACCAGCTCTTCGGCAGCCGCTTTGGCCTCAGCCGGAAAATGTGCTTCTACATACAGCTTGCCGAGCAGGTCGCCAGCCATGCCATTGACAAATTGGAGTCCGCGCTTGTCCAACGAACGCTGTTCCTGTTGTCCATTGAGTGTTTTTCCCCAAAACTCGAAGCTGATTTCGTCCAATTCGCGCGTCAGGCTCGTCGCCGCATCGTTTGCGATTTTGAAACGCAGAAAGTCTTTAATGGTTTCCAGGTTTGCAGGATTGAGCACCTCATCTAACTCCTGGTAGTATTTCAACTCGCCGATGATTACCGTGTCAGCCTTGAACCCTAAGTCTGCGAGGTATTGCGCCAAATCAATGTTTTTCACCAGATTCTTCAAGTCCGCCACCGCTACCGGGTTATAGCGGAGCGACGCGTTGCGTATTTGCTCCACGGTAAGCATGTGGCTGGCCAACTCTTTTTCAAAAGCAACTATTTTGGGCCCCTTAAGGTCACGGGACGTCTGCCCTACCTTGGGCATTAATGTATTGATGTAATCCTGGTAATTTGCAAGTGTTCTGGCATTGGCCTCATCCTCTTTCTGATAATAAGCCCTACCAAGCCCCAAACTTGCTGAACCAAGATATACAGCATTTACGCTGCTGTTTTTCATGTGTGCAGATACATTCGCGCCGAAAAAAGGATTTCCTCCAATAGGAGCAACTGCTACCAGATAGCCATACAGATCATCAAAACTCCGAATGGCATCCACCTTTTGAAGTAATGGTTTGATCGGGTCGATACCTGCCCTATCCCGTGCATCAAAGTCGGTGTAGCTGCGATAAAGGTCTGCGATTTTCTGGCCATCGGACCCTTTGGGATACGTTCCGGTCAACGATTCTTTAAGGATTTTTAGTGTCGCTTCGTTGGTTTTTTCTCCCAGTTCGTTGAAGCTCCCCCAGCGGGACTGGTCTGACGGAATTTCCACCGTCTTCATCCAGTTTCCGTTTACATAATTGTAAAAATCATCCTGCGGTCGCACCGAGGTGTCCATCAAGTCAAGCCTGATGGCCTGGTGCTGCTGTGCCACGGCAGTCGTGGCGGTAACGGCTACCATAGCCATTGCCAAATACGTTTTATTCATGCGCAATCATTATTTATTTAAACGGCCACGTGCAATCCGTATAACATCCGTTGCGGTTTGAGCACCGCTGTCATGTCCGGTTTTCACGCATTATTAACATTAACTTAAAACGCTGCAAACTTAGAAAAGATTAGCCAAAAAACACCGACATGCAATACGAATGTCACAAAAATAAAACGCGCCATTTCCGCTGCAAGAAGTGTTCAACGGCAGCGAAGCGAGCGAAACTATGCTTAATATGCAATACGGTTATTTTGCATATAAAATCAAAATTATCTAAGTTTGTCCCGCAATAAACACAAACACGTTCGATGAGACTCGTAAGCACCCAAATTGCCTTTGTCTATCGGGACAGGGCTTAAGTCCGGACGGCATGCCGTCTGGCTTTAGTTACTTTTTCAGGTTGCCCCCTGAAACATTTTCTCCATTTTTTACGTCTTAGTTTAACCATCTTTTTCCTTAAAGGAGAACGATTTATTTAATCATCATGCAACACTCGTGGAAACGAACTTTTGCCATCATTTGGAGTGGCCAATTTATATCACTTTTAAGCAGTTCAGCTGTCAATTTTGCCATCATCATTTGGCTTAGCCTGGAGACTGGATCGGCCGAGGTCCTCGCCTACGCAGCTATCGCAGCCATACTTCCCCAGACCCTTATTGGGCCATTTGCCGGTGTATACATCGATCGTTGGGATCGTAAACGGACAATGATAGCGGCGGATGGATTCATTGCCTTATGTACATTGGCCATGTCCGTACTTTTCTACATCGGTTATTCCGAGCTTATTTTTATCTATATCTTGTTGGCCTTACGATCGGTCGGATCGGCCTTCCATATGCCGGCCATGCAAGCGTCCGTACCGTTGCTGGCACCAGAATCCGAGTTGCTACGTATCGGCGGCATCAACCAGATGATCCAGTCTGTCTCCAATATCGGCGGACCGGCACTGGGCGCGTTAGCCATTGGTTTGATGGACATCGGCTATGTCTTGCTGCTGGACATCATTGGTGCAGTAGTAGCTATCTCATCACTCCTACTGGTACATATTCCCAATCCTCAAAAAATGTCGGAGCAACAGGCTGGTGCAAAACAAGTCCTGCGCGACTTCAAATTGGGCATCGACGCTGTAAGCTCAAACAAGGGGATTTCCTGGCTCTTTCTATTTTCCGTATTGGCGATGTTTTGCATCATGCCGGTGGCGGTGTTATTCCCCTTGCTCACCTTGCAGCATTTCGGCGGTGGAAAATTTGAAATGAGCCTGATTGAAGTGGTCTGGGGCGTAGGCATGTTGGTCGGCGGTGGACTACTCGGCATTTTCAAACCCTCGCTGAATAAGGTGGTCATCATCAACAGCACCTATGTCGTCTTGGGGATCACACTGGGTGCTTCGGGTTTAATCCCCGGGAACGGGTTTGTTTTCTTTGTCGGGCTGACCGTTATCGGAGGCATTTCGGCCGCCATCAATAACGCCAGTTTCACGACCATACTACAGGAAAAAATCGATCCGGCGATGCTCGGCCGCGTATTTTCGATGTACTTCAGCATCGCACTGCTGCCATCCATGATTGGCCTGTTAAGCACCGGTTTCATCGCTGACAGCATCGGCATCACGCTTACGTTTGTCATTTTGGGCAGCGCTGTTGGGGTTGTCGGCATCGCCTCATTTTTTGTGCCCGTATTGATGAAATTGGGCGTCAAAGCGAATCAAAGCGTCGAAGAAACGGCACAGGAAACAATTTGACAGCAAAAAGTGCGAATATTAAATCGTGATGTGTATATTGGAACAGAAAAACTCATACAAACGCCTATGTCCGTAAAATACATCACCGTCAAACAACACAATTTTAAAGACCCCGGCAAACCGCGGTATATTGCGCAATGCAAAAGCCGCGGGCATGTCGACATCCATGACATCAGCAGTAATTTATCGCATGCCTCTACGTTGAATGCGGCAGACGTCGTTGCCGTTATCGAAGGTCTTACCCATGCAATCAGCCAAGCACTATCCGATGGGTATATCATTAAGCTGGGCGATTTTGGCTCCTTCTATCTATCGCTGGATGCTGAAGCCCAAGACACGCCGAAAGCTGTGAATGCCAATTCGATTAAAGGATGCAAAATTTACTTCAGGCCGGGAAAACAGTTGGTTAAGAAGCTTACGAACACAACGTATTCAACGAAGTAGGATAACGACCGGCTTCAGTCGGGAAAAGGCGGGCGCCTTTTGCCTCAAAGCCGGGCGCCTTTTCAATAAAAGCCGGGCGCCTTTCGATTGAAAGGCGCTCGGCTTTTCAGCGAGTCACCGAAGTCCCTTATAGGAGCGATTTCAACCCAGAGGCAAAGCATCCAGCTTGTTCCCCACCGCAAAATCGGTCATCGCTTGCTCTAACCGATTGAAATCAGCTTTTTCTACTGTTTTCGCCATCTTACCGCTATCCAACACATGGATGACATCGCAAGTATCTTTCAATGTCGAGAAAATATGCGAGGAGATAAGAATCACTTTTCCGCTTGCACGCAGGCGGTGGATAATCTCGGTAATCAGCAACGCGCTATGGATATCAACCCCATTGTAAGGCTCGTCCAGAATAAAAACGTCATTCGGTTGCAAAAGGATAGCCTGCAAGGCCAGTTTTTTCTTCATGCCGGTGGAGTATTGCTGTGCATACCGGTCAAGCGGCAGGTCAAATACATTCCGGGCATCCAAGTCACCATCGGGTACGCCACGTGCCTTGCAGCATAAACGAAGGTACTCCCTGCCGGTCATCCTCGACAGCATGAACGGCTCTGTTTGCAGAAAACCGAGCCGGTCCTTCAGCCGTCCGCCTTCGGTGGTCACCGTACCACCGTGGGCTTCCAAGCCAGCCAAACAATTGAATAACGTTGTCTTGCCTGCTCCATTCTGCCCCACGATGCCGTAAACATGTCCACCAACGAAATCCAAATCGATGCCGGCGAGCACCGGATTAACCCCAAACGACTTGGTTAGTTGTCGTACTTGAACGTTCATAAGATGCGTAATATATTATTTTCTGCCCTCCGATAAAAATATGGTATGGTCACTAGCAATAGCGGCGGCAGTACCAAGGAAAGCGCCATCACCATACCTTGAAGTAAATTGACGCTCCCCGGAAAGGCCGCATACTTGGCCAGCACAGCCAGTACAAGGTAGCCACAACCCACCACCAACACAAGTAATATAGCTAACCAGTTGTCGGAGAAGTATATCATTGTCGCCACCGCCATAGGGAATACCAACAGGGAGACCTGTTTCAGCGCCGTTTTAATTTTCAGTTTCAAAAACGCATGTGGACCCAATGGGTATATCCACGCATAAAACAGGGGCTCACTCCGCCCATAATAACTGGCGCAGATCAATACCATCAGGACGATCGTGGCGGCGCTTAGGTTTTCATTGTTTACATAAATAGCTATAACTAACAGCAAATAAACCAATAATACCCAAAATATGGACGCTCTGAAGCCTATAGCAAACTCAAAGGGCTCACGTGAAAAAGGCGTGCGCAACACCCGCAAGCCTGAGTTTGCCGTCCGGACGAAAACGGCCAAGACAGCCAAGACCAACGCACCCCATGCAAACCATACAGCTCCTTCATAAAACAAAAAAAAGGCAAAAGGCAGTATTGTCACCGTATTCTCAAGGAAACGGAGACAGAAATAAGCTTGGCGACCAAACAGCTGCTGCAGAAAGCGTTGACGCGCCACATCACACCACTGCAACAGCACCACACCCGCAACTCCCACATAAATCCACGGCGCATGTAACGTCCGCTGAAAAAGCGCCGCAGAGGCGGCGACAAATAGAATCGGCAGGCTTATGTACACAAACAACGGGTATATCCCCCAGTCGCTGATGGTGCGATGCATTCTTTTAGCCTGTAAGCAGAAAAAATAAGGGATCACATCCATCACGTGGTTTCTTTCGTTATCCATTTAGACACCGCAGGTGGCCGGTAATTACTCATTTGCTCAAGTAATTTGTGTATATCATTATGACACAATAGCATATGTCGATTAATTTCTTTTAGGAATCCCTTGTCTACCATACTTTGCACGAGCGCAATCAACTCATCATAGAAGCCATTGATATTAAACAATCCCATTGGTTTATGATGAAGGCCCAACTGCCCCCAAGTGAGCATCTCAAAGAGCTCCTCCATGGTACCAAAGCCCCCGGGTAGGGCGATGACGCCATCGCTAAGCTGGTTCATCTTCGTTTTGCGCTCATGCATGGTATCAACAAGTATCAGCTCAGTCAAACCGTCATGCGCTACTTCTTTGGTTTGCAGGAAATACGGCAAAACACCAACCACACGGCCGCCATGCTGGAGTGCACCACTGGCCACAGCCCCCATCAGGCCCACCTTGGCACCGCCATAGACCAACCCTATTTCTGACTCAGCCAGTGTCTTACCAAGCTGATAGGCTTGGTCTTCATAAATACTATCGGTTCCCATACTCGAACCGCAGAAAACGACGATGTTTTTCATTTGCTTCAAATCCATCTTTGCAAAAAGACGACATTTTGGTCGTTAGCCCAAAAAAAATGACGTAATTTTACGATGTATTGCTGAAAACGCCAGCCAGCACATGAGGATAACAACAAGCATACCAGGCGAAATTAGTGCCAACACCATGACGACCATTATAAAAACAATTGAAGTAACAATACCGATAAAAACAGCATTCGATCTGTTTGTCAATAAATTAACATTATGGTGGCCGCAAGAGTACACGTGGTCCAAAGATAAACTGGTGGAATTGGTAATCGACCCGATACCACATGGTTTATGCACGGAAATCGGTCCAAATGGATTCCGATGTGATTGGGGTACGGTAATGGAAGTCGAGCAGGGCAAACGCTTCGCTTTCAAATGGCAAATTAGCGCATCGCGCGTACCTGAACCGGATGCCAACAAAGCCAGTGAAGTTTACATATTGTTCGAACAGCCAGCACCGGGCGCCACGCGTATACAACTAACGCACGGCAAATTCGAAAACCATGGGAATAACTATACCGCATACCGGGATGCGATGGCGTCCGAACAGGGATGGCCATATATCCTATCGGCTTTTGCGAGTTACGCGGCAAAGAGCGCGCACTGATATCAAAGCCGACCGTACTTGCGCATGACCAAGATATACAAGGCAAAGAGCGCGCCCACAGTCGCCATCAGCACGCCAACCAATAGCGGCGAGTGATACCCTAACCCCCAAACGATAGGTAAACCACCCAGGTAAGCACCAAGCGTATTGCCCAGGTTAAAGCTTGCCTGCCCACCCGCTGCAGCGAGTGTTTCTGCATGCTTTGCCGAATTAATCAGCATCATTTGAAGGGGTGAGCCATTCGAAAAAGAAATCATCCCGGTAATGAATGCCATCGGATAGGCAAACGCATTGATATGTGCCGTAAAATAGACAACGAGAAGACATACGGCCATGCTGGCAAAGGATAGGATGACCGCTTTATTGGGCGTAACGGTATCGGCAAGTTTTCCGCCGATAAGGTTGCCCACCACCATTCCCAACCCAACGACCACCATGACAAACGACACCTGATCCTCCTGTACCTTTGCTACTTCCGTCATCAGCGGTGCGATATAACTGATCCACGCAAACAGCCCGCCCGTGCCGATGGATATCATAGCCATCATCAGCCATGCGGTCTTTGTCTTGAAATAATGGAATTGTTGAGAAACCCCTCCCTGCAAATGAGACTTAATGGCGGGTAACCAAACGTATAAAGCCGCCAACGTGGCAACACCGCACAAGGTTACGAACACATACGTATATCGCCATGAATAATGGTGGCCAATATAGGTCCCAAGTGGCACCCCCAGCAGGTTGGCAATGGTCATTCCAGTAAACATGATGGATATAGCCTGGGCCTCCTTACCCCTACTGGCTAACGACGCAGCCACAACCGAACCAACTCCGAAAAAAGCACCATGCGGCAACCCCGACATGAAGCGGGCAATCAGCAAGGTATGATAACCCGGTACAAGGGCAAACAACCCATTGAACAACACGAACAATCCCATTAAAAACAGCAATGCCTTTTTGGGTGGATACGCTGCCAACGCCATGACCAATGTGGGCGCACCGACGACCACGCCGAAAGCATACAAAGCGATAAAATAGCCGGCCGTAGGAATGTCTATTGATAAATCCGCAGCGACATCGGGCAGCACGCCCATCATGGAAAACTCCGTCATACCGATGGCAAATGAACCAAATGCCAGCGAAATCAAACTTTTTTTAAGCACAGGAAGGAATTAAGGCGGCAAAAATAACGATTCGTACGATTAGTACGTTAAATGATTTCATACCGTTTGAGCGCATTCCAAATACCATCCTCCTCGGTCGTCCCCGTCACGTAATCGGCAGCGACTTTTACATGGTCTCCGGCATTGGCCATTGCCACGCCCACGCCGGCGGTGCGCAGCATTTGAATATCATTTCCTCCGTCACCGAAAGCCATGGTCCGTCCGGCCGAGAGGCCATACCTGGCAAAAAATTGTTCCATACCGATTTTTTTGCTGATCCCGCGGGCATTGACATCGATAAAGACGGGGCACCACCTGCTCGACTCGCAGTTTTTCAATACATGGTTGATGATGTGGGATTCCTTGTCTTCGTCTACAAACAGGTTGAGCTGGAGCACCTCGTTGTTCAATGCCTCGGTAAACGGCTCCGGGCGGGGCACTTCCAACTTAAGCAACTCGAAAATCGCCGTCACGTCGTCCGTGATGTCACTGATGAATGACCCTTCGGTTGTCATCACCCCTACCGGGAAATTATCTACCGTGCTTAAGTGATTATGCAATATACGAATGTCATCGGCATCGATGGTATGCCGAAAGAAAGGCTGCCCCTGACCATCTACACAATAACTTCCGTTAAATGTGATGAACCCGTCAAACCCATAAGGCGCCAAAAATTGCGCATGCTCATACGAGCGGCCGGTGGAAACAATAATTTTGACCCCCTTTGCTTTCAAGATAGCCAAGGCTTCTATGGTGGAGTCCGGAATGGCCTTGCTTTTCAGCCCAAGGAGTGTGCCGTCGATATCAAAAAAGACAGCTTGGACTTTTGGATGTGACATGGCGCAAATGTCGTGATTCCTTTCGTCACTTGCAATCCCGCCAACGAAGAAATGACCAGAAAATGGCGTTTTATACCCCCATCATCCGGGCAGCCATCAGTATTGCGCACATAGAAATCGAGTCGGTAATCTCCGAGCGCATAACCATCGCTACCGCCTCCGTCAACGCGACTCTCCGCACCTGGAGCTGCTCGGTTTCTTCCGGCTCCGCATCGCCCTGTGTCAGCCCTTGCGCGAGGAAGATAAAGCCTTCTTCGTCGGTGACCGAATTGGAGGTGTGGATACGGCCGATGCGTTGCCAGTTTTCTGCTACCAGCCCTGTTTCTTCCTTTAACTCCCTTTGGGCAGCAGCCAACGGGTCTTCTACCAGCGGTCCCCCTCCTTCCGGGATTTCCCAGGAATATTCACCCAGGGTATACCGGTATTGGCCTACCAGATAGGTAAACCCGTCATCATCCACCGGCACAATACCGATGGCTTTATTTTTGAATTTCACCACACCGTAAATACCGGGCTTACCGGCAGGTGTAATCACGTCATGATGTTCCACCTGAACCCATGGATTTTCGTAAACCGTATGGCTTTGGATGGTCTCCCAGTTATTGGCTCCCATATGACTATCGTTAAAAACAAGTGACTGCCCAGCTGCGGCTCCAGTTGTCTCCCCCGCTCAGGTGTTGCATACCTTCCTTTTCTTCCAGTTGCTGGTTGTGCCCTATATGGTCGGCAATGCCACACCAAGGCTCTAAACACACAAAATCTGCGCCTTTCGCCGCCCAAATACCGAAATAAGGAAAACCGTCGTGATGGAATAGGATACCTCGGTCATTTATCACATTGCCCAAGGTAATGGTGTTACTTTGCAACGTCTTCAATACCAGCGCATCTGCATAAAACAATTCATATCGCAGCGGCAGCCGATGCCGTTTGTCAAGCAGGATGGTCTCCTTACGTTCCGAAATCAGGTTACCTTCGAGTTTGTGGCACAATAATGCATCGTCATCCGGAAATTCAAGAAAGTAATCCGTATACGCCGGTCCGCCGTTTTCTGCCAAGGCCGAAAATGCCGGATGTCCACCTATGGAAAAAAACAGCGGTTGGCTGTCCGATGGATTGTGAACCTCATAACGACAGGTGAGCGCGTGCCCGTCAAGCCGGTAGCGCAGCATCAGTTGAAAAGCAAACGGATAAACGGTGCGTGTTTCTTCGCTGTCAGTCAGCGTAAAGACCGCTTCCGTAGGCGATAAGAGCTTCCCGTCAAATGACTTTTCTCGAGCAAATCCATGGCGCGGCAATCGGTAGGCACGGCCCCTGTAGTAATACGTATCATCTTTCAGCGCACCCACGATGGGGAAAAGCACCGGACTGGTCTTTGCCCAATACCGCGGATTGGCGTTCCACAGGTATTCGTGATTATCGTGCTGTCTCTTCAAGCTTTTGAGCTCAGCACCGATCGGGCTTATCGTGGCCTGCAGCCATTCGTTGGCTATGGTAATCATTGCGGTATAACGTGTATCTCACCACAAACATACATAAAATCTGTATCTTCGCTGTACCATTATGAAACTTGATAAGTTTGTCATTGCCATCATCGCCAGCATTCTGCTCGCTTATTTTTTCCCGCAGCCGGGGAGTTCGCAAAGCCCGATACCGCTTGATAGGATATCATCCTTTGGCATTTCGCTGATTTTTTTGTTTTATGGTTTGAAATTGAGCACTTCCGAGTTGCTACGTGGCCTCCGCAACTGGCGATTGCACCTGCTGGTGCAGGGAACAACCTTTATACTCTTCCCATTGCTTGTGCTATTGGCTTTTCCCTTCGTTCATGGCGAAAAGCAGCAGACGATATGGTTGTCATTTCTTTTCCTCGCAGCCTTACCATCCACGGTGTCGTCATCAGTCGTAATGGTCGTGATGGCCCGCGGCAATATACCCGCTGCCATATTCAACGCCAGTATTTCAGGCATTATCGGTATTGCCGTCACGCCGTTATGGATGGCGCCTTTTCTTCAGCAACACGCCGCTGTGGATACAGGAGATATCTACTTGAGCCTGCTCCTCGGTATTATGCTTCCGCTTGCCATCGGCTTGACGCTACGCCCCTGGCTAAGCGACTTTGCCCGACGCAACACCAAAAACCTCAGCTTATTTGACAAAACCATTATCTTGCTCATCATCTACAAAAGCTTTGCTCACTCCTTTGAAGCGCACATATTCAGCAGCATGGAATGGTTGGATATCGGCGTTATTTCCGCCTTGGTCATTGCACTGTTTTACCTGGTCTATGGCCTAACGGGATTCTTTGCTCGCCGCATGGGACTTGACATTGCGGATCGCATCACGGTACAATTCTGCGGCACCAAAAAATCGCTCGTACATGGCACGGTGTTTTCCAACGCACTGTTTGGCCAAACCGCCGCCGTAGGCCTCATGCTCCTGCCGTTGATGATTTTCCATGCCTTGCAGATCCTTCTCGTCAGCATCATTGCCACCCGATTGAGTACACGTACAACAAATACCTGACAAGGCCTTTCGGCCACCTATGGACGGCACCTCATACCCAGACGCGGCAACCGACGTATTTTTACAGAATGATGGCTTTTATTTAGCCGTTTAGTCCTTTAAAGGCGCTAATTTGCGTGCAGCAACGGAACACCGGCTAACCACAAATCGGTTACTTTCGGCGTACCGGAAAACAAAAAGTCATAAACAACGTAAATTAAAAAGATATGGAAAAAGTAAAAATAGGCACATCGGATCTGGAGGTAGCGCCCATCAACCTGGGCGGCAATGTATTTGGATGGACGTTGGATGAAACCGGGTCTTTCGATATATTGGACGCCTTCATCGAAGGCGGATTCAACTTTATCGATACCGCAGACACTTATGCCTGGTGGGTCAACGGCACGGGCGGACAATCAGAAACCATCATCGGCAACTGGCTCAAAAGCCGGGGCAACCGCGATAAGGTAGTGATCGCAACAAAAGTGGGTTCGGAAACTCAGGCACACCCATCTGATATCAGCAAGCGACATATCCTGAAATCCGTAGACGAATCACTACAGCGATTGCAAAGCGATTACATCGACTTATATTATACGCATTTCGATGACAACAAAACGCCTGTTGAAGAAACACTTTCGGCCTATGAAGAAGTCATTAGAGCGGGAAAAGTGCGTTATGTCGCCGCTTCCAACGTTTCTCCTGCACGGCTGGAGGAATCTTTTACCGCGGCGGAAACGCATGGGCTCCCCCGCTATGTGGCGTTACAGCCGCATTACAACCTCTTGGAGCGTGCGGGCTACGAAACCGACTATGCGCCATTGGTTGAAAAATATGGGCTTACGGTGTTCCCCTACTGGGCGCTAGCGGCAGGATTCCTTACGGGAAAATACCGCAGTGAAGCCGATCTCAACAAGAGCGTCCGTGGGGGCGGTGCGAAAAAATACCTGAATGAAAAAGGATTAGCTGTACTTGACGCACTGGATAAGGTGGCGGCCAAACACCAATCGACGCCAGCTACCGTGTCATTAGCCTGGCTGCTCGCCCAGCCGCATATTGGCGCGCCAATCGTCAGCGCCACCAGCAAGCAACAGCTCGCAACTATTTTCGATGCTGCGAAGCTGACACTTGACAGCGAAGACCTCGAAGAACTAGACAACGTTAGCAAACCATGACGACTACCCGACGACAATTTATCCAACAGGCTGCGGCAATAGCAGGCAGTGCCGGCATGGCCTCATTCCATGCCCAAGTTGCCGCAAGCCCTGCCCATCAACAAACCCTATCTGTAAGACAGCAAACAATGAGCAATTCATCAAATGTATTCCAATTTCCACAAAATTTTGGATTGGGCGGCGTGGCGGCCGGCAACGGCTGGCAGGCCCACACCAACGAGCAAATCAATCAGACATTGGACGCTGCGTGGGACGCCGGTGTCAGGTATTTTGACACGTCGCCATTCTATGGATACGGCTTAAGCGAGCGCCGTTTCGGGCATTTCCTGTTTGAGAAAGACCGATCGGAGTATGTGCTATCCACCAAAATTGGCCGAATATTCGAGGCCGACCCGAAGTTTGCACCCGGGTCGGCCGGCCTCTGGAAAGGACGCCTCAATTTTAAATTCCGGTATGATTATACGGCAGACGGCGTAAAGCGATCCATTGAGGACAGCTTACAGCGGCTGGGTCTGTCATCTATCGATGTAGTATTTGTACACGACTTGTCTCCGGACAACGGCGACTTGGGTGATCGGTGGACGGAACAATTCGATATCGCCGCAAAAGGGGCTTTTCCGGCGTTGGCACAGCTGCGTGAAGAGGGCATCATCAAGGCTTGGGGACTGGGAGTAAACAGGCCACAACCCATCCTGAAAGCACTGGAAGTGGCCGATCCGGACGTCATGCTGGTGGCTATCCAATATACATTGTTCGAACACGAAGATGCCTTAACGAACTTGTTTCCCGCGATGGCCGAGAAAAACGTGAAGGCTGTCATCGGTGGCCCGCTTAATGGTGGCTTTGCCGCGGGCTTGGATCGCTGGAACTACGGCCCCGGTTTGCCACAAGAAATGGTAGACAAACGAAAACGGATAAAAGCGATAGCCGACCAATATAATGTAAGCGTGTCTACCGTGGCGCTGCAGTTTGCAGCGCAGCATCCGGTAGTGGGCGCGGTCATCCCGGGGGCCAGCCGCCCGGAACAGGTGCAGGAAAATGTCAGGTCATTCCACACCGACGTACCGGCAGCACTGTGGAAGGCGCTAAAAGACGAACGTCTCATTCATCCTGACAGTCCTGCAGGGACATAAGGAGAAATAACTATTTCAATAGTAAGGTTTTATGATTGGCATCGAAAAATACCTATTCAACGATGATGGCCTCATCCCCAATAGTCATTACCCACTGCTGCTATACCGTGCGTGTTTCAAGGCTAGGGGATCTGAAGGGGCCGTCTGGCTTGAAAAGCACTTCAGGCAAAACGACTGGTATAATTCATGGCAAGCCGGCATTTATCCCTTCCATCATTACCACAGCACATCGCATGAAGTACTGGGATGTTTCAGCGGCAACGCGCTACTGCAATTAGGTGGCGAGAAGGGCCGGCAAATGAATGTGCAAGCCGGAGATATCATGATCATTCCGGCAGGTGTTGGGCATAAGTGTATCCGGCACAGTCCGGACTTCATCGTAGTGGGCGCATACCCGGATGGCAAAGATTGGGATCTTCTCCGGGGCGAAGATGGAAAACGGCCGCAAGCAGACCAAAACATGGCGCAGGTGCCTTTACCGAAAACGGATCCTTACTTTGGCATGGAGAATGGACTTTTGACATATTGGAAATAATGAAGATGCTATGATAACCTTCAAGAAATGCGGCCGGGTGGCCATAATCGTTTCGGTATTGGGCGCGATGACCAGCCTGGATGCGACCAGCCAACAACGGCATTATAGTGACAAGCTGATTCCGGTGGTAGACTTAGGTAAGCGCCGCGCCATAGGCGTCAGCGTATCGTCAGACAACCGCCTGTTCGTCTCCTTCCCCAACCAAGGGAAGGACTATCGGTATGGGCTCACCGAAATCGTCAACGGCCAGCCCCTACCCTTTCCCGACAAAGCCTGGAATGCGCATACCGGCGATTCGGCCACCCGTTTCATCAACGTGCAGGACCTGTATGTGGATACCGACGATAACCTCTGGGTGCTGGACTCGAAACCTGCGCCGAAAGGCTCGATATTCGGCGGTCCGAACGGCGCTGCCGCAGCCGAGGGTGCGTTCAAACTGCTAAAAATAAACCTTGCCACCAACCAAGTAGAACGCGTATATACCTTTGACGACCTCGACAAAAGTACATCGGGGCTCAATGATATGCGTATCGACCCGGATAAGAGCTTAGCCTACCTTTCCGACCCCGGCCGCGCCGCTATCGTTGTATTGGACCTTGCATCCGGATCGACACGTACCGTACTCAGTGGCCAACCTTTCACCACGGCCGACCCTCACATCATCCTGACCTACGATGGCAAGGAAATGCGCGACCGGAGCGGCAATCCCTTCCGTTCGAATGTCAACGGCATCGCGCTGACCAAAGACAATCGGTACCTTTACTTCAAGCCAATCAATAAGTTAAACCTTTATCGCATTGAAACCCGATATCTGGCTGATACATCACTAACAGATACCGAACTGGCGACACAGGTGGAAGACATGGGTGAGACTGCCGTAACGCATGGTCTGATAGCTGACAACAAGGGTAATATCTATTTGACCTCTTCCATGGATTACAGCATCAAGTACCTTTCGCCCGACGGTAGGCTGCATACCCTGGTGCAGGATGATCGCCTGCTTTGGCCGGATTCATTTGGCATCGGATCGGACGGATATTTGTATTTTTCATGTGCCCAGCTGCAGCGCGATCCACAATGGAACAATGGCGAGGATAAGGTGGAGTATCCGTATCAAATCTATAAGGTAAAACTGCCTTAAATTATCCGACTCCTTCTGGCAACTCGCCACGCCGGAAGCGGTTGACCAACTCGTGTGCCAGTCGAGTAGGTTCGGGAATCCGGTACTTTCCTATGCATTGCCGGATGATTTGCAGGCTGTTTTCCATGCCAACCAAATGCCCGGGCGAAACAAATACCGGCGCGGTCTTGCTTTTGCTACGAAAGGCATATCCAATTTGCTCGACACCGGCCATGATTGGACTATGATCGCCCACTAATAAACCGGGTTCATGATAGTTACCCGTCAGCAGCTTCTTGGCACAGCCCACACTTGGTTGTCCGGTCTCCACACCGAAGTGGGCGGCAATGCCCAGCCGGCGTGGGTGAGCAATACCATGGCCGTCGACCACGAGCACATCAGGTTTGAGGGTCAACCTTCTCCATGCCTCCACCAATGCAGGCACTTCGCGAAACGCTAAGTATCCAGGCACATATGGAAAGCGGGTTTCCGCCCTGACCAGTGACCACCCCACCGGCTGCAATGCGGGAAACGAGAGTACGATAATGCCTGCATAAATGGTGGTACTATATAGGTTGAGTGAGACATCAGCGCCGCCAATCCATTGAATGGACAGCTCCCTTTCCGATGTATCCACCCGTTCGCGCAATTTGTTCTGCAAAAGGGTGGCCTCAGGAATGCTTAGTGTATCATAGTTTTCCATAACGTCAATTCGCCAAACAAGATACCAATTATCCACGAAACAAACATAATTCGAAGCTTACCGTTACGATTAGTATAAATAGCTATCTTAAAACACCTGTTATCTCATGATATGGCCTCACATTGGCATCAACAAACTGCTAAACAAGCATTGGAAGATTTGGGTTCTTCTCCGGACGGATTACGCCAAGAAGACGTTTCCGCACGGCGAGAACACCACGGCTTCAACAAGTTGGAAGGCGGCAGGCAAAAATCAAAAATTGTGATTTTTGTTTCCCAATTTATGGATGTGATGATTGGCATCCTTGCTGTAGCTGCGGCTATTTCCTTTTTTGTAGGCGAACATACTGATGCGTATGTTATCCTCGGCATTATCCTGGGCAATGCCATTATCGGATATATTCAGGAAAGCCGGGCAGAAGCATCCATCCAAAAACTGCAACAAATGGCGGCGCAGCAAACCACGGTCGTCCGAGGCGGCGCACCAACGGAGATCGAAGCAAGTCAATTGGTTCCAGGCGACGTCGTGCTGCTTGACGCCGGCGATATCGTTCCTGCAGATGGACGGCTACTGGAAATCAGTGCTCTCAAAGTAGACGAGGCCATGCTCACGGGGGAAAGCCACGCTGTGGAAAAACATACCGCCCCGATTACAGGGGCAGAATTATTGCCCGGCGACCGGCTGAATATGGTTTTCAAAGGGACTGTTGTCAGCAATGGATCGGCAAAGATGGTGGTGACCGAAATCGGCATGGCCACGGAAATGGGCAAAATAGCTTCCCTGCTGGAAGGCGGAGCCCAGCAAACCCCGTTGCAACGCCGGCTCCGAAAGTTCAGCAAGCAATTGGTCGTTGTCGTGCTGTTTATCTGTGCAGCGATATTTGCTCATGGCTTATACCGTGGCGAAGAGGTGTTGACCATATTTCTCACGGCATTGTCACTCGCCGTGGCGGCGCTGCCTGAAGCCCTCCCCGCAGTCATCACCATCGCCTTGGCCAACGGTGCCGCCCGGATGGTCAAACAGCAGGCGCTCATCAGACGGCTGCCAGCTGTGGAAACGCTTGGATCGGTAACCTATATCTGCAGCGATAAGACCGGAACACTTACCAAGAATAAAATGACGGTCGAGCGCGTATGGTGTCCGGAAGAAAAGGAATCGCTACTCCTGAATGCATTTTTTTTGAACAACGAAATCCGGTTTGATGAAAGCGGAAAACCATTGGGCGACGCTACAGAAATCGCACTGGTCGCTTATGCGCTTGAAAAGGGAATCGACAAGCAGCAAGCGGAGACCGACTATCCTATTGTAGGTAAAGTGCCTTTCGACTCGGAGCGCATGCGCATGAGCTCGCTCCATCAACTTGACGGCAAATACCTTTTGCTTGTGAAAGGTGCGCCAGGTCAAATCGCTGATACATTGGCTGCCGGCTTCACCGAAAAAAAAGAAGAATGGCTTGACACCAACCGCGAATGGGCCCGCGAAGGACTAAGAGTGCTCTTTTTTGGCTATAAATGGCTGGATAAACAGCCGGAACAATTAACGCCGTCACTGGAAACGGATTTGGATTTTCTGGGTATGGCAGGCATGATTGACCCGCCGCGGGAAGAGGTGGTGGAGGCCATCCAACTGTGCACTACCGCAGGTATCAAGCCAGTGATGATCACGGGTGACCAGCCGCTGACTGCGGTTGCCATTGCCGAGCGTTTGAAGCTTATCACTTCCGACCATGAAAAAGCGCTTACCGGGGCCGAACTCAATAAAATGTCGGACGATGAATTGAAAGACACGGCAAAGCATACGGCTGTTTATGCGCGGGTATCGCCCGAGCAGAAGTTAAAGATAGTGAAGGCCCTACAACAGAACGGCGAGTTTGTGGCCATGACCGGAGACGGCGTGAACGACGCACCTTCTTTGAAACAAGCAGATATCGGTGTAGCCATGGGCATAACCGGAACGGATGTCTCCAAGGAAACGGCAGACATGATTCTGCTCGACGACAACTTCGCGACCATCGTGAAAGCCATTAAGGAAGGGCGCCGCATTTATGACAATATCCGGCGATTCATCCTATATGTACTGTCATGCAACTTGGGCGAGATTCTCGTCATCTTTTTTGCCCCGATTCTGGGACTGGCGATCCCGCTATTGCCTATTCATATCCTTTGGATAAACCTCGTAACGGATGGCTTGCCTGGCTTGGCCCTCGCCTCAGAACCAGCAGAAAACGATGCCATGCGACGGCCGCCGCGGCGGCCGGACGAAAATCTTTTTGCAGGAAGACTGATTCCACGGATAGTGCTCACTGGCTGCCTGATGGCTATTGGAGCCTTTGTGCTGCAATTTGCGGCGACGAATAAGGGGTATGAAACCGTATTGCAGCAGACAATGGTATTCTCCATGTTAAGCTTCGTGCAGTTGGGAAATGCATTGATCGTTAGAAGCTTAAACACCTCGTTGTTCCGGCTTCCCCTTTTTCGAAATCCGTTCCTGATTATGACCATTCTTTTTTCAGTGGGGTTGCAGCTGTTGTTGGTGTATGCGCCAGTCTTGCAGCCGATATTTAAAACCGCAGCCCTGCCTGCTGAAGCCTTGTGGCTGACCGCAGCGGTGTCTGTCTCGTGCGTCGCATGCATCGAAGGCGTGAAGTTGCTGGTTGCTAAAATATCCGGTCGATAAGTCTTTTGGTATACTTTATGCTTTTATTTTTCTAAACAAGCGCTTATGAAACCTATTACAAATTCTACGTGGGCTATTGGTTGCATGGTCATAGCCGCAGTCGTGGCCGGTTCATGCCAAATGAAAAAGACAACCGCCACCCAGCCGCCAGATGCCGCACACAATAGCCGCAACGCGGTGGATTGGAGCGGCACCTATCACGGCACATTGCCGTGCGCAGATTGTCCGGGGATTGATTACACACTAACGTTGAAAACGGACAATTCCTATCTATTGAAAACACAATACCTTGAAAAAGGCGATTCCGTGTTTAGGGAATCGGGGTCATTCAGTTGGGATGAAAGCGGGAGCCGGATTACGCTGGACGAACGGAACGAAAAATTCCAAGTAGGCGAAAACCGCCTGTTTCATCTTGATAGGGATGGCAACCGTATTACGGGCAATCTGGCAGCCCATTATATACTGACCAAACTAACAGATACCTTGATTGGGAGATATTGGAAACTGATTGAACTGGATGGCACTGCGGTCGACGCTGGCACGACACAAAAGGAGCCTTACATCCGGTTAAATCAAGAAAACAATAGATTGGAGGCAAACGGCGGCTGTAATGGTTTGGGCGGAACGTATGAATTGGCCGAGCCCAACCGGATTAAATTTTCCCAGCTCATCGGCACCATGATGGCTTGCGAAAACATGGAGGTGGAAAATGGCTTAAAACGGGTGTTGGAGATGACCGACAGCTACCACCTCCAGAACGACACGCTCCAGCTCTTCCGTGCAAGAATGGCGCCACTGGCGAAATTCGTTGCCGTGGAAAAATAAAAAAAATCTCAAAAAAAGGGGCTGTAGTTTGATACAGCCCCTTTCTAAATGCGTTAGCCGAGAATCTCGGTTACTTAAAGCTCCAAAAACTTGTTGTACTCGATTTCCTTCTTCTCTAATTTGACCACTCCGCGAAGATGATCAAATACTTTAAGCGCTTTTACCTCATCAAATAGCCGGTTTGCCTGCTCTTTGTCGCCAAGTAATTGCACGGCATATTGGGACAATTGCTGGTCAGTGGCTTCCTGTCCGGGGCTATACATTTTGACCTGCGCAGCGATACGCTCCTTTGCGAGTGCCAAGACCTCCTCGTATTTGACTTCCAGTCCGTTTTGGGTAATGATGCGGTTTTCGATAAGCGTCCATTTCAGGTTTTTCAGAAAATCGGCAAACCCTTCCTCCAATTCGTCATCCTTGATCTCCGGATTAGTGGCTTTCAGCCACCTTTTCAGGAATGCTTCCGGAAAATCTACCTTGACGGATTCCAACCCTTTCAGGTACATATCGTTCTGCAATTTTTGTGTGGCGTTCTGCACCAACATACTTTCTACTTCTTCCTTCACTTTCTCCCTGAACTCGGCTTCGGATTTAACCGTTCCTTCACCAAACAGTTTGTTGTAGAAATCTTCCGTCAATTCCGCTTCTTCCAGGCGATTTATATTTTTAACCGTCAGCTTGAATGTACTGGTCGTTAATGCCTCAACATCCTCTTCCTTTACGCCGAGCATGCGGGCGATATCCGCTGCCGATTTAAAAGCTTTTTTCAGATCGATGGTCACCTCATCATCTTTCTTCAATCCCACGAGGGATTTCTTAATTTTTTTATCGTCAACCAAATCGGTTCGTACAGAAGCGGTATTGACAACACCCCCTTCTATTTCTTTCCCTTCAGAGTCTACTTGCTTCAACTCGGCATACAGCACATCTCCGTCTTCAGCTATATCGGGGTTGGTCATCTTGCCATAGCTACGGCGCAGATTCTTGATGCGCGATTCAAGCGTCTCTTCGTCGGCCTTTACGACATATTCCGTAAACGTGGTCTTTTCGTTGAAGGGAACTTCAAACTGCGGCGCTAACCCTATCTCGTAGTGAAAGGAAAACGTATCTTGAAAATCCCAGTTATAATCATTTTTATCATCTTCTTTGGGCAGCGGCTGACCAAGAATCTCCAATTTATTATCGCTGATATATTGGTTAATTTTGTCGCTGACCAACCGATTCACTTCATCAAACAAGAGCGCTTTGCCGTACGTCCGCCGGATGTGGGATACCGGTACCATCCCCGGCCGGAATCCTGGCAGCTTGGCTTTTTTGGCCTGTTCCTTAATAGCTTTGTCTACTTGCGGATTGTAGTCCTCGGGAGTAAGGTCTACGGTGATGACAGCATTGATTTCGTCGATGTTTTCGTGTGAAATGTTCATACTCAATTTTAAGCGTTTATCGCATATATAAAAAATCCCCCCGATGTTTTCGGGAGGATCCCGATATCTTCGGGAGGATTCAAGTGCGGAAGAAGGGACTCGAACCCCCACGCCTTTCGGCGCCAGATCCTAAGTCTGGTGCGGCTACCAATTACGCCACTTCCGCATAGGATTTTTATTTGGACTGCAAAAGTAAGGCTTATTCTTTAAAATGACAAACTTTTTTATTTTTAAACACAACCGGCTCGTTTTCAGCGTGCGAACAGCCTCGCAGTGGCCATTAATCGTTCTTGCGTCCAAATACTGAAAAATGCACATACCTCCCCGGCCGCGCTTTCATATCGGCTATTAATTCCTCCAGATTTTTCGAAGCTTGATTAAGATTGTTGTACAGCTGTTCGTCATTAAGCAACATACCAATAGACCCCTCGCCTTGGTTTATCCGATCAGTGATCGACTGAAAATCGGCCATTGCTCGATTTGCACTGACAATGGTCTGCGCGAAGTCAGCTTTAGCCACTTGATCAGTTATGCTGTCGAGATTGGCCAGTACATGCCCGATGCGCTCGTTATTGTCCTTCAGATTACCCGTAATGGATTCGACGTTGGCGACGATTCGGCTGATGCGATTTCGCTCAGAAACCACCAGACCGTCCAACTGCCCGGTAATTCCCTCAAGGTTTTGAAGCGAATTGGCGATGCTGTTTATACTCCGGTTAAAATCTCGTTGAAAATCCTTGTTGATGGTATTATTAATTGAACTCAATACCGAATCCAATACCGCAACAATATCCTCAGCTTTCTTTTGGATAGGCTCAACCTGCTCCATGATGTTCTTTTGTAAACCCGCTTCCAACTTATCGCCGTCTTTGGCGTATTCCGGGCTGTCGCCCAGTTCAAAAACGATGGCTTTACTTCCCAACAAGTCGGTGCTCGCAAGGCGCGCAACAGTGTTTACCGGAATGGCATAATCCCGCCTGACTTTAAATTCGGTTTTAATTCTACCATCTGCCTGCAACTGCATGGCGGATACGCGCCCTATTTGGTACCCATTTACAAGGATAGGCTTGGATGCGGTCAACCCGTCTACCCGTTCGTATGTTGCGTAAAACGTATTTTCACGACTAAAGACATCGTTGCCCCGCAAAAAACTGTAGCCCAGAACGAGGATGGCTATGGCTACCACAGCCAGTATACCTACTTTGGTTTCGTTTGCAATCTTCAAGATTTTCCAATTTAGTTCTTACACAATGACTGACCACGGCCCACCGATTACCAGCCGCCGCTCACCGGCCACCGATCGCGGCCCTAACCACCACTTAACAACCTAAACGTTGTATTGTTTATGCTGCACGTTCAATGTTCCACCTGCCGCTTGTAGGCTTTAATTGCCTCCAGCAAGTTTTTCACAATTTCCGCCTGCCCACTTTCCGACTTCATGTAGGTTTCCTCGTCCGGATTACTGATAAAACCAATTTCGGTCAATACCGCAGGCATACCCGCCCGCGCCAATACGGCCAAACTCAATTCTTGTACTCCCCTGTCTTCCCTTCCTGATTTGACATATTGTTGTTGGATGAATGAGGCGAGCCGAATACTTTGTTCGCGGAATTGATTCTTCATCAGCGAAAATACGATAAAACTTTCGGGATCGTTCGGATCAAACCCCTGATAATTCTCTTCATAATTTTCCTCCAGCAAAATATCCGCATTTTCCCGCAATGCAACTTCCTGTTCATCCAGCCTGCCAAATCCCGACACGAACGTTTCGGTACCTCTGATTTGTTTATTCTGAACGGTCGTATAATAATATTTCCCTTTGCTATTACGCATCCTTACCCGCCGGGCAGGCGCAGCGTTGCAATGGATGGAAATAAAGAGGTCTGCTTTTTTTGCGTTGGCAAACTCGATACGCTTGTACAACTCGACATCAACATCGGTTGTTCGTGTGTAATGTACCTTCACTCCGGGAATCTCAGATTCAATAGCCTTGCCTAACTTCAATGCAACTTGCAAAGCAATGTTTTTCTCCAGCGATGTTGCACCGCGAGCTCCGGGTTTGTCCCCGCCATGCCCGGCATCCAATACGATGGTTCTAACGGTATATGCGGTATCCTGATACTTATTTGCAAAAGAAATCGTTGGAATAAATATAAACAGGGAAATGAAATAAAGAACTTGCTTTGTGGGATGTTTTATCATATCGATGTAATACACCAGAATCCTAACTATTTTTAATTAATTTTGTGCGCAATTCCGATTTATTGCAAAAATAATATTCGTTGTCAAATTTGAAGGCTGTTGCTGTTTTTTTTTCGTCTTTTTTATTAACGGTAGTTTTGACCGTATCCGTACATGGTCAAGAACGCTCCAAACAGGATAGCACCAGACTTGATTCGCTGCAGCGGCCGATTTTGCCGGTCGATACCACCGATGCTCTTCGTCCAGACAGTCTTGCCGCAGACACACTCAATAGACAAGATACCGTCCAAATCAATACCCAGGATGGGTTAAAAGCGGTTGTAAGCATCGTAGCTGCCGACTCCCAGATTACTGATTTGAGAACGAATATTATTTATTTGTATGGCGATGCTAAAGTCAAATATGAAGGTTTTGAGCTTGCCGCAGATTACATCCGTGTAAACCAGGCTGAAAATGAAGTATTTGCCAGCGGGCGGAACGACCATAATAATAAATATGTTGGCAGACCGATCGTCATTTTCCCCAACGAAACACCTAAGGCCGTCGATTCATTGCGATATAATTTTGATACAGGGAATGGCATAACGTTCGGTATTTTCACCGAAGTAGAAGGTGGATTCATTCAGGCCAGCAGGGTACGCAAAAATCAATACAATGAAATGTCGCTCTATCATGGCATGTATAGCACCTGTAACCTGCCCGAACCCCACACCCATTTTGGTATCCAGATTAGTAAAGGTGTGGTCACGGAAAACCAAATTATTTCCGGACCGGCATATCTGGTGATGGAAGGAATACCACTACGGTTTATCACCATCCCGTTTGGCTTTTTCCCCAAGCCGAATAAACGAGCTTCGGGCTTCCTATTCCCCACATTCGGCGAGGAATTCAATAGGGGCTTTTTTATGCGCGATATCGGTTGGTACCTGGCTCTGAATGATTATTGGGACAGTGAAATCCGTGGAACGTTGTATTCAAAAGGCTCATACGAAGCCGCCATACTTACCCGCTACCGCGTTAATTACAAGTACAACGGCGGATTCAACCTTAACTATGCGAATACGAAAAGCGGTGTGGAAGGTACCGCCCAATACCAAACGAGAAATGACTTTAGGGTTACCTGGAATCATACTCAATTGCAGGAAGCGAATCCCGGAACGACCTTCAGTGCCAATGTCATGTTTGGAACGAGCTCTTACGCACACAATACAGCGGCTAATGCTTCATACAACTATCAAGAGCTCACCCGGAATTCAATGAACTCCAGCATCAGTTATGGAAAAACATTCGCTGATGGAAAAGTAAACTTCACGGCCAGCATGCGGCATTCTCAAGATATGACGGCGCAAACCGTCTCCTTGGACCTGCCAACCTTTGCGTTGAGCGTAAGCTCGTTCAATCCCTTTGATTCAAAAGATCGGGTGGGCGAACAGAAATGGTATCAACGCATCAATGTCAGCTATTCTCTGCGAGGGGATAACGTGTTGAATGCGCAAGAATCAGGGTTATTCAGTAAAGAAACATTAAGTCAATTTCAAAGCGGCTTTCAACACAGTATCCCCATCAGTTTGTCACTGAACGTCTTGAAATTTTTCCAGTTCAATACCAGTGTCAACTATAACGAAAGCTGGCATATGCAAACGTATAGAAGACGATTGGACAACACCCCTAACGGTTATGTCGAATTGCGGGATACCGTTAATGGGTTCGAACGGTCGTACGATTATTCGGTTTCTTCGGGACTTTCCACCAAGATTTACGGGATGTACCCCAAAATTGGCAAGATACAGGCCATGCGGCATGTCATCACGCCATCGGTCAACCTCAATTACCGCCCCGACTTTTCTAATCCGATGTATGGGTTTTACCGGCGGTTTACTGATGCGCAGGGCAGGGAAACCTTATATTCGATTTTTCAGGGTAGCCGGTACGGTTCGCCGGGCAGCGGACGTTCGATGGGTATCGGTTTTTCCGTCGACAATAATATCGAGGCAAAAATCCTGAGCAGTAAGGATACCACCAATGGTGGGGTCAAGAAAATCCCTATCCTGCAAGGGCTTACTTTCAGCGGCAACTATAATTTCGTGGCCGATTCGTTTAACCTGTCAAACATCAATTTTTCCGGACGTACGGCGTTGTTCAACCAAAAAATCAACCTCAATTTCAATGGCACATTTGACCCTTATCATTTTGACCAAGGCATGGGAAGACGCGTAAACCGCTTTGCTATTACAGAAGGCCAGCTTGCTCGGCTCACGAATTTCGGACTATCGTTTGACTATAGCTTTAACCCCAAAGCCAATGACAGCCGGCAGCGTGGCCTTGATTCATTGGACAACCAGAAAGCAAATATGACCCCTGAGCAGCAACAGGCACTGGCGAGAATCAGTTCGGACCCCAATGCGTTTGTTGATTTCAACATCCCCTGGAACCTTGCTGGCTCATTCAGCTTTCAATATTCCAATCCGGGTACACGGTCTACCGTCACCGCCACGCTGAATTTACATGGCGATTTCAGCCTTACGCCTAAATGGAAGGTTCAATTCAATTCGGGATATGATTTCAGGCAAAAAGAAATCTCCTTGACCCGTTTTAGTATTTACCGCGACCTCCATTGCTGGGATATGTCGTTCGGCTGGGTACCCTTCGGGCGGTTTCAAAGCTACAACGTCACCATCCGGGCAAAAGCATCCATCTTACAAGATTTAAAATTAACCAAACGAAACGACTCTTTTGGTAGTTTCTAACCGTATGCAAGTAGAAATCATTACCATCGGCGACGAAATCCTTATCGGTCAAATTATCGATACGAATTCGGCATGGATAGCCCAACAACTGAACGCGATAGGCATCCATGTCAAGCAGGTCAGCTCCGTAGCTGATTATCCGGCAGACATCATTGTCGCGCTTACGCTGGCGTCCGGACGGGCCGATGTCGTCTTGGTCACTGGCGGATTGGGTCCCACCAAAGATGATGTCACGAAGCAAACGCTTGCCGCATATTTTGACTGCGGCCTCCGCCGTGATGCCAAAGTCCTTGCGCATGTCGAATCAATTTTCGCGCGTAGTGCGCGACCAATGCTTGAAATAAACCGCAGGCAGGCCGACGTGCTGGATAAATGTGATGTGTTGTTCAATGAAATGGGCACCGCTCCGGGCATGTGGGTATCGCACAAGGGCAAAACGTATATCATTATGCCAGGCGTACCGTTTGAAATGAAGCATATCATGCTCGAGCGGGTAATCCCACGGCTCAAGCAGTTTGAGGACAGAAAACCATTGTGGCACCATACCATACTCACCGGAGGCATCGGTGAGTCGTATCTGGCCGAAAAAATTGCCGATATCGAAGCCGCCTTACCGCACCATATTCACCTCGCCTACTTACCCAAACCAGGTATTGTACGGCTCAGGCTGTCAGCTACCGGAGGTGACTTAAACGCCTTAAAAGCGGAAACCACGACGATTGTGCAGCAAATAAAGCAACGCATTGGCATACATTTCCTGGCTGGTGAAGATACTTCGCTCGAACAATTGATCCGCGATTTCATGCAGCAGCGCGGACTGCTCCTGGCAACCGCTGAAAGCTGTACGGGTGGCAACATCGCCAAGCTTATCACCGCGCTCCCGGGAAGCAGCTCTATGTTTGAAGGAAGCGCGGTGACTTATTCAAACGCCATGAAAATGAAGCTTTTGGATGTCAAACAAGAGACGCTCGACAGTCATGGGGCAGTAAGTGAACAAACCGTGCGTGAGATGGCGTTGGGCGCACAGCGGAATTTTAAGGTAGACTACGCCATTGCCGTCAGTGGTATTGCCGGGCCGGATGGGGGCACACCGGAAAAACCAGTGGGCCTGGTTTGGATAGCCGTAGCTGGAAAAACCCAAGTGGCCGCACATGGCTATCTTTTTGGTCATGACCGCGCCATTAACATCGATCGGTCGTCGATGGCGGCTTTGTTTATGCTTTGGCAATTATTGAACGCTGAGCATAAATAGGCTAACCCTTGAGACGAGACAACTTTTTAATTGCGGAAAAACACAATTTAACGAAATAAAATTCCGTTCTTTTATTTTTATTCGATTATTTATGTAACTTGGGCCGGATTGGCAGGAGGTGCAGTGTCACAAAGCAGGCAAGCTATCCCATCCGAATAGCGCCGGCGTGAAACAGATAAAATTAGCTTATGGCAACATTCAATTTACAACTCCCCCGCATGGGTGAAAGCGTATCGGAAGCAACCGTAATAAAATGGTTAAAGCATCCCGGTGATCACGTCGAGGAAGATGAGCCGGTATTGGAAATTGCCACGGACAAAGTAGATTCGGACGTACCATCGCCCGTGGCGGGGATACTTAAAGAACAACGCTTTGCCGAAAATACGGTTGCCCAGGTAGGCGATGTTGTAGCCATTATTGAAGTAGCGGACGAAAACAGTGATACCACTGACCGGCCTGCCGAACAGCCCCTCGAAACAACTACCGAGGAACATACCGCTCATGATATCCCGGGCATTGCGCAGTTGGCAGAACCGGAGCGCCAGCCACATGCCCAGGCGCCTGATTCGCGCTTCTACTCACCACTCGTCAAAAACATCGCTGCTGAAGAGGGCATTACCAGTGAAGAGCTGGACAAGATCGTTGGCACGGGCAATGAGGGCAGGGTGACTAAACAAGATGTATTGAACTATTTGGAAACCAAAAAAGCGGCGCGGCATCAGGCACAAAACGAACGCAAAACCCAGGCGTCAGACGTTTCAGCACAGACGCAAACGGTTATCCCCGATCCGCTTCCTACCAGCAAGCAGGATTGGCATCACCAAGAACCAACCCTCGTCCTATCTCCACAGGACGAAATCATCGAAATGGATCGCATGCGCCGATTAATCGCTGACCACATGGTCAGGAGTGTGCAAACCTCACCGCATGTATGCTCATTTGTGGAGGCTGATGTGACCAATCTGGTCAATTGGAGAAATAAGGTAAAGGATGCGTACGAAAAGCGTGAAGGTGAAAAAATCACTTTTACGCCTATCTTTATCGAAGCCGTAAGCAAGGCCCTAAAGGATTTTCCCATGGTCAACGTTTCGGTAAACGGGACACAAATCATCAAAAAACGTCATATCAACATCGGGATGGCCGCCGCATTGCCATCAGGTAACCTGATTGTTCCGGTCATCAAAAATGCCGATCAGCTCAGTTTGGTCGGCCTTAGCAAAGCCGTAAACGACCTGGCAAACCGCGCTCGAGCCAACCGGCTGAAACCGGACGATACCCAAGACGGCACATTCACCCTAACCAACATCGGCGCTTTCGGCAATATCATGGGGACGCCTATCATCAACCAACCGCAAGTAGCCATATTGGCCGTGGGCACCATCACAAAAAAACCTGCGGTCATCGAAACGGCGTACGGCGACATGATCGGGATACGGCATATGATGTACCTCTCATTGTCTTATGACCACCGCGTGGTGGATGGTGCGCTCGGCGGGCGGTTTGTTAAACGCGTTGCGGATTACCTCGAAAACTGGGATGTAAATCGGGAGATTTAAACACTACCTGGCGATACCGTAGATACAGCAATACCGAAGAGGTAAACAGGCCGAGCGTAAGCCCGTACCATATCCCCTTCACACCAAAACCAAGGGAGATGCCCAGCACGTAGGCGCAGGGTAACCCTATCACCCAGTAGGCCACGAAAGTTATCAGCGTGGGGATATTGACATCGCCCATGCCACGCAGAATGCCCAGCCCGACTACCTGCGTACCATCAAACAGCTGGAACAATCCCGCGATAATCAATAGCTGGGCGGCGATGCCAATAACTACGAGGTCGCTGGTAAAAATCCATGGGAGATACCGGTTGAATACCACAAACACCACAGCTGCAAAGCCCATGAATGCCAGAACGATAAGATAGCTGGACAGCGCAAATCGCTTCAACCGCGGGATATTGTATTTTCCATAACTATTGCCCGTCTTGATGGTTGCTGCGGCAGCAATGCCGCTCGCCATCATATAGGTGGTGGCCGCCATGGTGATTGCCACTTGATGTGCCGCCTGCTCATTGGCTCCTATTGTTCCAGCGATTACCGCCGCAGCCGCAAAAGCCCCCACTTCAAATACGTATTGCAGCGCTACTGGTGCACCGATACGCAGGATGGCTATACACCTGTGGAAGCCAATGCGCCAGATGTCAAATCGCTTTAAATAGCGCTTGAAATTAACCGATCGGAACACATAAAATCCCATCACAAGCGCCATCAAGCACCGGTCAGTCAGCGTCGCATAGCCTACACCCCTCACGCCCATGGGAGCAAAACCGAACATTCCTTTCACCAGAATAATTGCCAACAGTATATTCAATACATTCCCCCATATCGTGATGTTCATCGCTTGCCTGGTGAATCCCAATCCTTCTGCAAATTGCTTGAACGTACTAAATACCATCATCGGCACAACGGACAGACCGAGGATAAACAGATAAGGCTTCGCTTCGCGGACCACTGCGGGATCTTGATCGAGGTGATCGATGACAGCCATGGAGCCGAAATACACCAAACAAAACAACAAGATGCCAGACAAGGTATTAATCCACAAACTATTGGAAAGCAGGACTCCGCATTCTTCATAGTGCTTCCGACCATTTTCCTGTGCTATCAACGGTGTAAGCCCATAGGCGATACCGAGGCCAACAACCATGACGATCATAAACACGCTGTGCACCAAAGATACAGCGGCAAGCGGTATGGTACCGGCAAAATGCCCGACGACAATGCTGTCGGCTGTCTGCACCATCATGTGCCCCAGTTGCGAGATCATTACTGGACCGGCCAACGCCAGTGTACTTAAATAGTATGGTTTATATAGAGCGAATCGTTGTCGCACAGTATGCAGCTGTCTAATATAGGAGCGATAAAGGTACAAATTTATCGCGCCCAAATCATAAAAAAAACACACCACCCGAACGGGCAACGTGTGTTCCATAGTTTATGCCGGTAAAGCGTTAATCAATATCCCACCACACACGATCGCTCGTAATGTTGTCGCCCCCTTGCCGGTTTACCTCGTCCCTGTTTGTCTGGAGTTCGGTTTCGGGATACATCAGCCGCAAGGGCCTCGCGTCAGCCGACGGCGCACTTTCGGAATTAGGAAAATCGGGCAATCCCAATCTTCTGAAATCGTTCCAGGCTTGGAAGCTATTGATGCTGTTTATGGCCAGCCATTTTTGCTCGATGATCCGTGCTATCCTGTTACCTGCCTCGCCCAATGCAACAGCCGGTTGCGCGGTATACGTTTCAGCTTCCGAACCGCTAAGTCCGATATAGGCAAACGACTCCGCAACGGCCTGACGATAAAACGTGGCGGCAGCACCATCAATCCAACCGCGCTCAGCAGCTTCAGCTTGCAGAAACAGGCTTTCGAAAGAAGAGAGGATCACCGTAGATTGGTTGAAGCTTTTCAACAAACCAGCAGGCTGGTTACCGTTTTCGACCGGCCCTTTCAATGCTGAAGTATTGTCTGCGTTATATTCGTCTGCCGCTACCGGGTTGCCAAACCGTACACCTTTATATGATCCGCTGGCTGTTAAATAAAGCTGGTCCAAACGGGGATCATTCAATGCTTGGTACTTCTCGATGAGGTATTCGGTAGGCCGAATATTCGTATGGTTGGCTACCGTTGCGCCACCCGCGTTACGGTAATATGTCTCATAAAATGGGTTCATTTTGCCGGCCGTGTTTAAGTAACCGGGGTTGCAATAGGCGTTTTCGCCAATGCCCAGGAAACCGGACCCTTCTTGTATGATCTTTTGAATTTCGGCCGATATGTAACCGCTTTGGGAAGAGACCTCCGATTGCTGCAACAGTGCGCGCAACTTGACAGTATTTCCAAATTTCGCCCAAAGTGTTCGGTTTCCGGCGAAGAAAATATCGTCACTGGCCGGTGCCACCGATGCAGATTTGATGTCTAGGATACCTTCGGTGATCAAGTCGATCGACTTTTGATACACCTCCTGGCCGGATTGGTAGGTCGGCCGTGGCATATTGGTGCCCTGTAAAGCCTCGTCGAAGGGCACATTGTTATAAATATCCACAAGCCGCATAAAATGCCATCCCATCATGATTTTGGAGATTCCTGCGTAAAACCCTGCTTGTTCCGTTTCTGCCTGATCCTTTATTAATTTATAATACAACAAAATGTTGTAGGTATTCTCCCAAATCTGGATGCCATCCCTGGACCCACGGATTCCTATCCCGTCGTAGTACTTAATGTCATTAAACGACGCGAGTGCCTCACTTGTTGTGCCCCAATACCCACCCCAGAATGCACCTAATTGATTGAGCTGCAACACCTCCTGCGTAGCCGTGCTATTAAGGGCCGCAGGAAGTTTCGAAGCCAAGGTGAGGTTTTCATTAACCGGCGCATTCGGATTCACATTGACGTCCAGAAAACTGTCGCAGGAAGCGGCCAGGATAGACAGCCCTGAAAAAACAGCTACTCTAAAAATATGTTTCATTGTAATCGTTTACTTTTGAATATTAAAAAACTCATTAGAAGGTCACATTCACATTAAATCCATACGTACGTGACGGCGGGATTTGGCGAAAGCTCAAGTAACCGTCGGTCTGGTTATATAAGGACTCGGCATCGCCCAATGTATTGGAACTATGCCGGATGATAAACAAATTGTTTGCGATAAAACCGATGCTTGCCGCGCTGATAACCCGTTGGTTGGACAGCCAGGATTTGGGTAACGTGTACGATAAATTCAGTTCCCGAAGCTTTAAGTAATCGCCCTTCGCGGCGGTATTTATTTGCACATTACCCTGCGACTGCCAAAATGCCTTATCCCCCCTCGACTCCACCGACGTGTTGGGGCTGTACGTCCCATCGCCATTGTCTATCACGGTATTGGGCATGATGAATGGCTGTCGCCCATACGCTACGGTAGCGGGGTGTGTACCGGCGGTATACATACGTGGCACCACTTCTGAATAAATCCATCCGCCCATACGGGCGTCGAACTGCAAGCCCAGTTGGAAGCCTTTATAACTCACCGTTGAGTTCAATCCCATCAGGTAAGGAGGCACCATGGTGCCCAGCACCGTATTGTCATCCAGCGTACTGGTATTGCCATTTTCGTCGACGATAATCCGTCCTTGCGGATCCCTCGCATAGTCGCTTACCTTCAGCGTCGGGTATTGCTGCCCAATAATCGCATAAGACTGACGGAAAATCCGGAATTCGTTGCCCGAATATAGCTCCTTCACCTGATTGTCGGTATACGAGAAGTTAAAACCAAGGTTCCATCTCAGGCTATTATTTCGAACGACATCCCCGTTGAGCGACAGTTCAATGATGCTATTCGTCAAGCGGCCGGCATTCACGATGGAATTATTATATCCTGTTGCGCTTGACGAGAGTGCCGTAAAAATCTGCCCATCTGAATCCGAATAGACGTACGCAGCATCGATATTCAAGCGGTTGTTAAACAAGGCCAACTGAAACCCTGCTTCATAAGACGTCACAAATTCCGGTTCTATATTCGGATTCGGGTTGGTCAAGGACGGCAAGAAACCGACAAGCGAACCGTATGGGAATCCGCCGGATTGGCTATACGGGTTATTGAGACTATAAGGCGACAACGTCACGTTTCCGGTACGGTTGAACGATGCATAGATTTTACCGTAGTTGACTACCCGATGATCTTTCAAGCTCGGGATGGCATCCGTAAACACGAACGAGGTGCTGATACCGGGATAAAAATACCCCCTGTTGTCTTTGCTTAATACCGATACTTGATCATAGCGGCCAGTCAAGGTCAAAAAGAGATAATTTCGGTATCCGCCGGTCAGCTCCCCATACGTGCCTAAGGAACGGTACTGTTCAATCCGCGAACTTCCCGAAAGCTCCCCTATACGGCTGCCCGGATTAAACAGATCTTCCAGCAACAGATTGGACGCTCCTACACCGATGGCTTTGGTTTCGTCCATCCGCACATTCTGACCGAGTAAGAGATTGGTGCTAAAATCGCCAAACTGCTTATTGAAGTTGAGTATTAAGTCGTTGTTCAGCCGTCTGAATGTATTGGCTCCGTCCTCTACCGAGCCATTTACATTACGCGCACCAATGGGCGATGCCAATTTGCCTGTCGTCGCACGGGTGTCTTCGTTGGTATTGTAATACCCAAGCCGGTAAATCGCTTTAAACCAATCCGTAAATTGATAATCCAATTCGATTCGGCCGTTGAGTGTCTGCTGTTTGGCTGTATTACGTGTATTGTCGGCCATGAAAAATGGATTTTTAGTCGATGAGACAGTATTGTACCAATTCAACGGGTGGGCGGGCGAATTGGGGTCTTCCCAGTTGCGATACTCGCTATAGTCCAGGTTAGCCGGCTGGGTATAGACCGAGAGCCACGGCCCATCAGGAGTAGTATTCCGGTCGAAATAAATATAATTGACAGAATACGCTGTCTTCAGTTTGCCGAAATTACGCGCCCCATTGAAACGCGCTCCGGTGCGAGCCGACTGGTCTCCAGGGATTACCCCTTTGATGCGTACGTCTTGTACAGACAGGTAATAGGTCGATTGCTCATCTCCACCGGAGAATGAAATATCGTTTTGCGTGGTTACGCCAGTATCGAAAAATTCGAGCCGGTTGTCACTGCCTGGCGCCGCATAACGAATCTCGGGCTGTACACCGTTGATGGGGGGACCAAACGGCATCATTTCGCCGTTGAACCTCGGCCCCCAGGATTCGGCAGTGGTAGCCGAATAAACGCCGTTCTGACCTTGTCCAAATTCCGTTTGTGCGGGTGGGAGAAGAAATACGTTTGAGAACGTGGTTGCATTGTTGAACTGTATGGTGCCCCTTCCCCGGCTACCGGCCTTGGTGTTGATCATGATGGCACCGTTCACACCTTCTGAACCGTACAGCGCCGCAGCGTTAGCGCCTTTTAACACCGTGATGCTTTCGATGTCATTAGGATTCAGCCGGCCAATGTCAGGAATAGGTACGCCATCTACGACATATATGGGATCGTTCTGTGCACGGTTAAACGAACGGGTTCCCCGCAACCTTACTTGCACGGAAGGATCTGTTTTTCCGGAAGTGGCATCACTGGCATTGATGCGCAGGCTGGATACTTTGCTTGCCAGTGCCAACAACGGATTGATTACCCGTCCTTGATTGAGGTGCTCATTGTCAACCACCTGCGCCGAAGTACCCAACTCGCGTGCGGATCGTTGAAGCCCCAGTGCACCGGTGACTACCACCTCCGATAGCTGCCTATTGTCCGGAACCAATGCGATCAGCACAGGTTCTTGTTCATTTATCACTTTTAACTCCGCGGGCAAATAACCTACATTGGTAACGACGATGGTCTGGTTTACATGCGCCCGGATAGTGAACCCGCCTTCCGAACCACTGATGGAACTGCCTGATCGCTCGTTCTCCTTTATCGAAACAGTTGCACCGATAACCGGTTTTGACGTTCCTTGATCTATTATTCGCCCCCGGATAGTGACATGTTCTTGCGCATGCAAAGCCAGTACATTTGCATACATGGCAAGCAGTAAGATTGATGTATAAAGTCTATTCATCGTATATTCGTCATTTTACTTAGAAATAGTCTAAATAATTTGTAATTTGGCCGCAAAAATAGCTGGTTAAACAACATAACAATGACCTTAAACGGAAATACGGCAACGCAAAACGGAGAAATGCACCCAACCGCCCCCTGTAACCCGTTGTCTATCGATGTACAACCGGACATTGATCATTTCATTTGGTCTGGATTTCGGGGCACAAACTTCTATTGCCTGCACGGCAGGGCGCCAGCAATTTCCGGCGGCGCTGCCGCGGGTAAAATGGTCATGGAATATCGTGAGTCTGTTGTCAAGGTAGTATGCTGTATTCAGGGAAATACGCGAATCACAGTACGCCAATCCTTATCGTCAGAGGTGTCGGCCCACGGTCACAACCTTTATTTCGTCACAGCAAATACCCCCGTTGTCATTGAGTGGCCTTATCAAGAACCGCAAGAACTGCTTATCATCGATTTACATCTTGATTTGTTCACGAAATATTTTCCGCTCCATCATCGCACTTTTGCAGCGCTAAACGGCAGTATCAGCCGCCAGCACCCGGTGGCCTTGAGCGATGCAGGCCTGCCATTGAGCCCTGAGATAAGCGCACTCGTCTTTGACATCATCTATTGTAAACGACGGGATTTTTCCAAGACTTATTACCTAAAAGCGAAAATCATTGAGCTTCTCCTCTTGCAAGCGGAACAACGTTGGGAGTCGGATACTGTTTATCACCACCAGCCACTGCGCGACGACGAAGTACATCGTGTATACCAAGTCAGGGACATCCTTCACAACGAGCCAGCCGGCAACCACACGTTATTGAGCCTGGCTCATCGCGTGGGGACCAATGACGCGACACTGAAAAAGCACTTCAAACAGGTCCTTGGCACCACGGTATTCCATTACCTTACCGCACACCGCATGCAGCTTGCAAAAAAAATGCTGCTGGAGGAAAACGAAAAGGTAGCGTCGGTAGCTCAACGTGTGGGTTACAAACACGGCACCCATTTCACGGCGGCATTTAAAAAGTATTTCGGTTATTTACCCACACAAATAAAAACCTGGCTGATATGTATATTGTGGGATCCGATTGAATTGCTTTGGCTTGTGATATAAACAGGAACTGCAAACCAAAACACCCAAACACAAATAGTCCGCACTTCTAACAAACAAAAAAAAACATGTTTTCAACAATACAACAACAAAATCAGCTACAAAATCAAATAAAATCAACGGAAAAATAGAATTTTATAAAAAAATTAAAATTTATATAGAGGTTTTTGTCGCCATCTGACACATATACACTGAAGAACGGCTGGAATGGACAACAAAACACTCGAAATATTAATCGACAAATACTTGACCGGAACATGTACGCCATCAGAAGAGCAACGATTGATGGACTGGTACGATACGCCGAAGGCCGAGTCACCATATACCGCCAGTCTTAGTACCGAGCGCAGACTCGCGCTGCAAAAAGACCTACTCCATCAAATCAAACACCAGACCGCGCGGTCTGGCACCAAAGAAGCAAGGATCAAGCGGCTTCCAAAGCGGATTTGGCTCTATGCAGTCGCAGCAGTCCTGTTATTCATCGTTGCGCTTCCTATCCTCAACCCACATAACCAGCGGCAAACCACCTTTCAGACGGCATATGGAGAAATCAGATCAGTGATGCTGCCAGACGATTCCGAAGTGACGCTGAACGGCAATTCCACCATTTCTTATCACAAAGCCACGAACAGAGAAATATGGCTTGACGGCGAGGCGGCGTTTAAAGTGACCAAGAAATTAGATAAGCAACGATTTATCGTACACCTCGCGGATACATTGTCCATAGAAGTGGTAGGTACCGAGTTCAACGTTCAAAAACGTACGTCTGGAATACAAATCGCGTTAAAAACCGGTAAAATAAGGTTGCATTATGCACGTAAAGGGAAGCCTGCGGAAATTGTGGAGATGGAGCCAAATGATGTGGTTTATATCGGTAACTCTACATCAGGTGAAATAACAAAAAAAGTCAGCCAAAAGGCTGTTGCGCATTTTGCATGGCAAGACCGTAAAATACTTTTGGATAATACATCGTTCGCAGAAATTCAACTATTACTTGCAGAAACATACGATATACGGACGGCCGTCTTACAGGAAAGTATATTGAAGCGAAAGGCTTCAGGTTCAATACCCGTGATCGACAATCACAGGCAACTACTGGATCACATTATTACGTTATACGGATTGGCTATTGTTGAGGCCGAAGAAGAAAGGCAATACGTTCTTACAACCCGCTAAGGTGTACAGCCACGGGTTATCATTCCAATCAATACGATAAGCGATTGTTCACTGACTACAGTGAGGCGTCGTCCGTGTATCCGGACGTCAAGGGAAAACTATTGGGTAAACGAAACAATTCATTAAATAACTAACCAAATCAATGAGCATTATGCATAATATTTTTACCCCATTTTTTGGCCTGCTGCTAATCGCAATGCTAGCCGGAACCCCACTGTGGGCACAGCTGGCGTCGCACAATGCAAGACATGAAGTCCGAAACCGCCCGCGACATATGGATAGCGACGGTGAGACGGACATACGGGAGGCGCTCATGTCACTTGAGCGGCGTCATGGTGTGTCCATTGCCTACCGGAGCGGATTACTACCTGAACACCGGGTTGCGGCAGAGGTGGTACGCAGATACCAGGCGATGAGCTTTACCGAATCGATGGATCTCCTTTTGGAGGGCACCGGTCTGCATTATAAACACAACGGCGACAATTTTTATATCATCTACAAGAATAGCGATGCATCCAAAAGCCAGCAGCGTCCCATCACAGGTAAGGTGACAGACGAAACCGGCGAGCCACTGGCGGGCGTGATGGTGACCGTTACCGGTACAACCACCGGTACCTCAACAGACAATACCGGGCAGTATCGGATTATGGTGCCCCCAACAGCAACATCATTGACCTTCCACTTTGTAGGATACGCCGACGTCAACGAACCACTGGGCACATCCAATGTGATCAATGTAAGCCTACAGCCTGACCAGCTTGAACTGAGTGAAGTGGTGGTTACCGCTGCGGGCATCGAGCGCAAATCCAATACGTTGGGATACGCCGTGTCTACAGTGAATGCGGACGCTTTGGCTCAGAAAAACGAACCTGATCCCGTACGGGCCCTTACTGGCAAGGTCGCCGGTGTAAACATTCAGGGCGGCGGCGGCGTAGCCGGAGGATCGACCAACATTACCATCCGCGGAAATTCCTCCCTAGGCAACAACAACCAACCGCTTTACGTGGTAGATGGCATTCCGTTTGACAACTCTACCTTTGACCGTGTAGGCGAGCGTAATACCCAAGGTAACCAAACAACAGCCAGCCGGGCATTCGACATCGACCCCAACAATATTCAAAGCATCACCGTGTTGAAGGGTGCAGCGGCTGCCGCACTTTACGGCTCTCGGGCAGCCAATGGCGCTATCATCATCACTACTAAGGCATCGGCTAAGCGAAGTCGTAAGGGGACGGAAATTACCCTCAACACGTCCTATTCACTGGAAGAGATTGCAGGTTTGCCCGATTATCAACAAATTTACGGCCAAGGCACCAATTTCGACTACCGCGATGGCGTATACGGATCTTCGGGATCGGCTTATAGCTCCCGGGCCACCATTCCCCACCCGCTGGCCAGCCTGGTATCGGCTGCCGACTTTCCGGAGTTTTTTGAGGCTGATGGCGTCACTCCGGTGCAGGTGCCCTACCGTTCTTATGCAGGACAGGCACAGGATGCTTTTTTCCGCACCGGCAATGTACTGGAGACCGCATTGAGTATCAACAGCGGCAGTGAGAAAGGCAACTTCACCGCTGGCCTTAGCCGTACCAAAAACGAAGGTATCGTCCCTGGCAATAGCATCACCCGCACCTCCATCAATATCGGCGGAAATGTTCGCATGGATAATAATTTCTACGCGAGCGGTACCATTAATTATGTCATGACGGATCAAACAGCCCCGCCCATTGGGGGGAGTGGAAACGTCATGAGTAACCTTTATTACCTGCCCACCAGCTATGATCTGACCGGATTGCCCTATGAAACACCAAATGGGGATAACGTTTATGCACGGGCCGGCCTTGACAACCCCTATTGGTCGGTCGCCAATAGCCCCTCCACCAGTAATGTCGACCGGTATTACGGCAATTTTGTGTTGGGCTACGATCCACTCGATTGGCTGAACATTCAGAACGCCGTAGGATTCAACGCCTATACCGACCGGCGGCTGAGCGTATTAGGAAAAGGATCTTCCGTATACGCTAATGGCTCAATGAGTGCAGACAACATTTACCGGCAGGAATTGGACAACACCCTGCTACTCACCGTCACCAAGTCATTCGCGGCCGACTATTCCGTGCGGGCCATCTTCGGAAACAACATTAACCAACGGATGACCAACCGCTCGGTATTCGATGGCAACGACATCATTACGCGGGGCATCAACGATATCAGCAACACCTCAACCATTGTGCTGGGTTCGCTCCCCAACAACCGTGCCCGCATCAAACAACGGTATTACGCGTTTTTTGGAGACATTACCGTTGATTACAAAGATTTCCTTTCGCTCAATCTGGTCGGACGGAATGACGTCTCCTCTACCCTGCCAAAAGAAAACAGAAGTTACTTTTACGGTGGTGCGAATGCTTCATTTAACTATGTCAATGCATTCAAAATACAAAGCGATGTCCTGTCTTTTGGAACATTGCGCATCGGCTACACACGGGTGGGCAATGAAGCGTCTCCCTACCTAACCATGAATGTGTATAATGCCAACCAATCATTCGGTGGAATAGACTCGCCCTTTTCAAATGGCACAGTGTCCAATGTGAGCACCCTGACCCTATCCAATTCGCTTACCAACGCCAACCTCAAACCTGAGTTTATTACTGAATTTGAGATTGGTACGGAAATGCAGTTCTTCAACCGCAGGGCCAGCCTGGATGTGACTTATTACCATAAGCAAAGCACGCAACAAATTTTTACCGTAGATGCCCCACCATCGACCGGCTACACCAGCCGGATAATCAATTTGGGCCAAACATCTAACCGTGGGGTGGAGATCATGCTGTCAGGAGCCCCCTTTCGCCATAGCGACGGGTTCAATTGGGACATTAACGCCAACTTCACCCGCAACAATAACATGGTAGATGATCTTGGGGAATATGCACAGCTCGTGTATGGCAATAACGTGCACATCCCTGGACAGCCTTATGGGCAGATATACCGTAGCCGCTATGCTCGAGACGATGAAGGAAACATCTTGGTCAACCCGCAAACGGGCAAGCCCATATCTTCGGGCGTAAGCGGGCCGATAGGCAATCCCGCACCTAAATTTATGGTAGGTGTCAGTAACACCGTGTCCTATAAAGGAGTCACGCTGGATGTACTGTTTGACTGGAAAGAAGGTGGTGCGATCTATGCCGATGGCGTCGGCGAGGCCATGGCCCGTGGAGTATCCCGGGACACCGAAGATAGGGAGCTGCTGTATATCGGGCCGGGCGTACTGGGCGATGTAAACACCCTGCAACCCCTGCGCGATGAAAACGGCAACAAGATACCCAATAATACCGCTATCCCCGTCATCGATTACTTCTTTAGCAGTGGCTTCGGACCAGGAGGCATCGCAGAAGGCACCGTTTTCGATGCCACGGTTTTCCGGCTTCGCGAGGTCTCGCTCGGATACCGCATCCCGTCTAAATGGCTGGAAAAATCACCGTTCGGCTCGGCATACATCTCCATAAGCGGACGAAACCTCTGGTATAAAGCTCCGAACTTTCCCAAATATATGAATTACGATCCTGAAGTCAGCACCACTTCCGGCAATAACGCCGGCACCGACGGCGGCGGCGTGCCGACCAGCCGCCGATACGGGGTAAACCTCCGATTCAGCTTTTAATATCCATTGTGCCCTTAATTAAGAAGAAAATGAAAAAAGCAAATCATTACTCCCATATCCTAAAAAATCTGCGCAGCTACTTGGGTCTTGCTCTGGTAGGTGTTTTTACCATTTCCTGCGAGAAATTCGTTGACATCAACGATGATCCCAATAATCCTACGGAACCTACATTGAACCTTTTGCTACCTGCGACGCAGCTTTCACTGGTTGGTCATTTCAGTGGTTCAAGCGCTACAGGTGGTTTGAACGGTGGGGCCACTACGGTCTCACAGCATGTGGCGTCAGGCAACCTAAACAGATGGAGCCAAACAGGCAACACATTTTCGACCCCCTGGGCAGGATTTTACACCGAGACAATCCCCGACCTTGAAACCATTATCAGCGTGGGCACCGAACAGGAAGAATGGGGCTATGTTGCTATTGCTAAACTCCAAAAGGCGTACTTATACAGCATAATGGTAGATGTGTGGGGTGACATCCCATATTCGCAGGCCGGCGGTGGTTATCCCAACCCAGCCTTCGAAAATGGCCAGGAAATATACGATAGTTTATTCGATTTGATTGATGAAGGGCTGTCCGATATCGGCAAGGGATTTTCGGTTACTTCGTCTGCCGATCTATTCTTTCAGGGTTCGGCCGAAAAATGGAGCCGGATGGGAAAATCCCTTAAGTTGAAATTGCTCAATCAAATCCGCCTTGTAGATGCGGTCCGTGCGGAGACGGGCATTAAAGCCTTGATTGCCGACGCTGACGGACTGATTGACGACAATCGTCACGATTTTACGTTTCAATATGGTACGACCGTTTCTCCCAACGCTCGCCATCCTTGGTTTGTCAGCTGGTACAATACCGGCCGGGGCGGCTATGTAAGTATGCCCCTCATCGACCGCCTTAAGGCACAGGACGACCCCCGGCTGCGCTATTACATTTTCCGGATGGACGAAAGACGTGGATTGGCCAATTCAACCAACGGCGAAGGCTATTATGGCCGTTATCCGGGAGACGGCACCGCATCACCTGCCGATTTGAATACCCGGGCGATTGTAGGCATCTATCCAGCGGGCGGCTTGTATGACAATGGTACGATCCCGTCACTTACTGAACAGCATGTCTACTTGAATAATGATGGCGCTGTGTCCGGCACGACCAACAACTCATTTAAGGTAGCGCTTTTTACGAACGGTGATGGTAACGGCGCCGGCATATTGCCGCTTATCACCAACTTCATGGTTAAATTTATCCGCGCAGAGGCGGCGCTAACCTTGAATACCGGCGAAGATGCGAAGCAACTGCTGAAGGATGGCGTGGAAGCTCATCTTACATTAGTCAACGCTGTATCGGCCAGCAATGGAGGCCAGACAATACCGCCCGCCAACATTAACGGCTTCGTTTACCGCATCGGCGAGCAGTTCGATGCTGCCGATGCTGCTGGAAAAATGGAGTTGCTGATGATGCAGAAATGGATAGCCCTATATGGCAACGGTGTGGAGGCATACAACGATTACCGTCGCACAGGGTTACCCGAGTTAGCGGATCTGCTGGCCCCGCTGGATGAATATCCCATGCGCTTTTATTACTCAGAAACCGAACTGACGTCCAATGAGACGGTCATCGCGATTCGCGATGAGTTTCAGCGAAAACAACAATTCACACCAGTTTTTTGGGATGTGAACGATTAAATCAGTCATCAAATCAAATGAAATGAAAAAGAACCTTAATACGAATACAATGAGAAAGGCATTAATATACAGTTTGATCGCCGTAACGGCATGGGCGGCCAATTCTTGCAAAGATGTGGATTATGACTGGGAACAATTCAAAATTGCTGCCACGCCCAAGGTCACCATCAACATTGAAAAATCAGCGCTACCCACTTATCAGACCGCCAATGTCTCTTTTTTCAACATGGCCACCCCCGATTATGCCACCGCACAAGAGTTTGAGTGGACACTCGATTATTATGATGCCGACGGGCGTGTCCACGCACAGTCCATCGATGTTTACATCAGTTTCAATCGTCGGGAATCAAGCCCTCCCACCTATCCCATTACCCTATCGTTGGCTGGTGTGTGGCCCAATATCAGGCAGTTCCCGCTACCAAGCACCATAAGAAGTACGGATATGCTATATGAGACGGTTACCGAGTTTCCTAAGACCTTCAGTCACACACCTGCTGAGCTTGCAGAAATCGTCGGTATCGATTTAGATACAGTTGAACCAAACGATTACTTTTTGTTTAAGTTTGCAATCACCATGACCGATGGCACCCGTTTGGTTCAGTTTCAAGATAACGCATGTGATGAGTCGAGAGGTGAGCCCTGTGATTGCCGTACGGGGGTTCGTTTTAAGAATCTGTAATGGATGTGTAACTAACTAACTTTATTATAATTCAAAAATCGATGCTTAGACGTATAACTGTTTCATTATTGGTCTTCATCCTGGCAGGGATGCAAGTCCTCGCGCAGCACATTCCTTCACCAAAGGAACACTTTGGTTTTGCTATTGGTGACGACTACATGCTGGCCAATTACACACAATCGGAGGCTTATTTTAAAAAGATAGCGGCTTTATCCAATCGGGTAAAGATGGAATTTACCGGAAAAACGTCCGAAGGACGGGACATGCATTTAATTATCATATCCTCGCCGGATAATCTGGCCAAAATAGACACCTACAAAGAAATTTCCCGGAAGCTCGCGCGTGCGGAAATGACAGAAGCAGAAGCCAAAGAACTGTCTTTGGCCGGAAAACCAGTTGTATGGATTGATGGGGGACTGCACTCAACCGAAGTGGTCGCCACACACCAATTGTTTGAGACATTCTATCAGCTGGTTAGCCGCAATGATCCGGAAAACTTACGAATCCTTGACGAAGTGGTGATTTTGCTTTTTCATTGCAACCCTGATGGGCAGGAACTGGTATCCAATTGGTACATGCAGCAGCAGGACCCACTCAAGCGAAATAAAAACACGCCGGTACTTTATCACAAATATGTCGGCCATGACAATAACCGGGATTTTTATATGAACAACCTGATCGAGACCACCATTATCTCGCGCTTGCAGTATATCGATTGGAATCCACAGATTATCTATAACCATCACCAATCAGCACCGGCTGGCGCTGTAGTCGCCGGCCCTCCTTACCGTGATCCATTTAATTACGTATTGGATCCGTTATTGATGACCGGCATTGACGGGGTCGCTTCTGCAATGATCAATCGGCTCAATCTCGAAAAAAAGCCAGGTTATACGCGGTTAAGCGGTTCTGTGTTTTCTACTTGGTGGAATGGTGGATTGCGTACCACACCGTACTACCACAACAGCATCGGCATACTCACCGAAATTATCGGCGATCCGACACCTTCGAGTGTACCATTGATAACCGAACGGCTTATTCCGAATAACGGCACCCCTAATCCGGTGACGCCACAAGCATGGAATTTCAAGCGATCGATTGACTATTCCGTATCGCTGAATTATGCCATTCTCGATTACGCCAGCCGTTTTGGCGATGAATTGCTCTTCAATATGTATGCCATGGGACGCAATTCCATCGAACGCGGCAACTCCGATTACTGGCCGCTTAAGCCGAGCTATGTCGCTAAAATAGAGAGCACTTATAAAGCCGATAAAGCTGCCAACAAAGTCCAAACGGAGGAGCTTGAGCAATCCGCCCGTTATGCCTCGCGGGATAACATCCCAGCATCGTACTTTGATAAGGTATTCAGTGACCCCGAATTGCGCGATCCGCGGGGATACATCATACCCGCCAATCAAGCTGATTTTCCAAGTGCGGTGCAATTCGTAAACGCGTTAATCAAATCGGGTATATTGATCCATAAAGCTACCTCGGACTTTACAGTAGCAGGTAAATCTTATCCGGCAGGTTCTTATGTTGTAAAAACTGCCCAAGCATTCCGGCCGCATGTACTCGACATGTTCGAACCCCAGGATCATCCCAATGACTTTGAATATCCGGGTGGTCCCCCCATACGCCCTTACGACGCTGCGGGATGGACATTAGCCTACCAGTTCGGCATCGACTTTGACCGCATTCAGGACGCATTTGATGGACCATTTGAAGCCATCCCCTACGGACAAATACAAACGCCGCCCGCGCAGACTGTTGCAAAATCATCGGCGGGCTTCCTGCTGAGCTCGGAAGTCAACAACGCTTTTGTTGCGGTAAACAACCTGTTGGCTGCCGGTATCAATGTATCACGCATCCAGGAAACGTATAACGGCGCTCCAGCGGGCTCGTTTTATGTGCCCGCTAACGGGTTGCCCATTCTTCAAAAAGCAGCAGACACCTTGGGCATTAAGCCCATCCCTGTCGACAGAAAGCCCGGCAACTTAACAGCAATAAAACCTCGTCGAATCGCATTATTCGATAATTATGGCGGTTCAATGCCATCCGGTTGGGTTCGGTGGATGCTTGAGCAATACCACTTCGATAACTTTTCATTGATTTTCCCGCAAGAAATAGATAATGGCGGCTTAATCGACAAGTATGATATTATCTTATTTATCGGAGGTGGCATCCCGCCGGTTTCGGCAAGTGGCGGTGCAGGAATGCGAGGCGGACGCGGCCCCAACCTGGAAGATATTCCTGAAAAGTACCACCATATGGTTGGTAACATCACCGTAGACAAGTCAATCCCGCAGCTCAGAGCGTTTGTCGAAGCCGGAGGCACATTGTTTACCGTGGGCAGCAGCACCGCGTTGGCCTATCATTTGGGGCTACCGGTCAAGAATGCGCTGGTTGAAGTAGATGACGATGGCCGTGAAAGGCCGCTTCGCGGCGAACAGTATTATGCGCCCGGCAGTATCCACCAAGTTTTTGCGGACACAACGGATCCGGCAGGTTGGGGCATGCCTGAAATCGTCAATGTCATGTCCAGCAACAGCCCAGTATTCAGGCTGGATCAGGACGCCAAAAACCAAGGCATCAAGCCGTTAGCTTGGTACGGCGACAGCAACCCATTGCTCAGCGGCTGGATATGGGGAGCAGACTACCTGAAAAACGGCATCACGGCGTTCTCCGCTTCCGTAGGTAAGGGCACGTTTTATGCCTTTGGGCCGGAAATCACCTTCCGTGCGCAGCCGCACGGCACCTTTAAATGGTTGTTCAATCAGTTATACGCCACCAAATAACGATGCTTTACCTGTTGAAAAGTAATTTGTTAACGCGTGCAATCGGGGGCTACTTGGTTACCCTGATTGCATGCGGTTGCCAATCGCCTCCGAAGGATGCATCTTCCGCAGCGGCAGCAACGCAAGTGTCCGCAACTTACATCGACGAAGTAAAAACATTGGCAGTCCACGCTACCGTCAGGGAAACGTTTGACTGGATTACTACGTTGCATGATGAAACGACCCAAAATCACATTCTCCTTACCGAAATTCCGGCACCCCCGTTTAAGGAAGCCGATCGGGCAAACCAGTTTAAGGCCATGCTCGAACTAGCCGGAGCTGATTCCGTATGGATGGACAGCATCGGCAACGTCCTCGCACTCCGGAAAGGCTCCGAGCGAAAAAAAACCACCGTCATTGAAGCACATATGGATACGGTATTCCCTGAAGGGACCGATGTCACGGTAAAACACAGGGGGGATACGCTTTATGCGCCCGGCATTGGCGACGACACCAGAGGGTTGGCCATATTACTCACTTTGTTGAAAAGCATGAATGGTGCCGGCCTCCGTACACAGGGGGATGTGTTGTTTGTAGGTACGGTAGGGGAAGAAGGGGAAGGCGACCTAAGGGGCGTCAAATACTTGTTTGAAAAAGGACCAAAAATCGATAGTTATTTGGCGGTAGACGGTAGCGACATCGGCCAGATTACCAATCAAGGGATTGGATCACATCGTTATCGCATTACATTTCAAGGTCCTGGCGGTCATTCTTATGGCGCTTATGGCATTGTCAACCCCCATGTTGCCATGGCTAAGGCGATGGCCCAATGGGATGAAGCGGCACGCAAACTCATTGACAAGGGAGGTGCTAAGACCACTTTCAGCGTAAGCGTCGCAGGTGGCGGCACGTCCGTCAACAGCATACCTTATGAGTCGTGGGTTATTGTAGATATGCGATCGGAAAGTCAGGAAAAACTGGCAGAAATTGATAGGCTACTGCATGATGCCGTGGCGGGAAGCGTTGCCGAAGTGAATAAAACGAAGAAGACAGGGAACGATCTTGCGGTAACCATCGAACTAATAGGCGATAGGCCGACAGGCACAGCTGCACCCGAATCCCCCTTGGTACAACGGGCCATGGCCACGGCTAAGTATTTAGGAAAAGAGCCCTCATTGTCGGCTGCATCGACGAACGCCAACACACCCCTCTCGTTGGGCGTCCCTGCGGTAACTATCGGGCGTGGTGGCAAAGGCGGCGGGGGTCACTCACTCAACGAATGGTGGCTTGATGAAAATGGAGACGAAGCCATTCAATATGCCTTGCTTCTTTTATTGGCGGAAGCCGGTATAAGTGCTAATTAATACAAAACTCAATATAAGCAAAACATGAAAAGAATCAAAAACTACACTTCTTTATGGTTGCTATGCCTATGGCAAGCGGTAGCGCTTGCCCAGTCCATACCAACACCTCAATCGCATTTCGGCTTCGCTATGGGGGATGATTATAGCTTAACAAATTACACGCAAACAGAAGCCTATTTTAAAAAATTAGCGGAATCCGATCGGGTCCGGCTGGTGGACATCGGCAAAACCGAAGAAGGCCGTCCCCAATACATGCTTATCATTACGTCGCCGGCGAATATGAAAAAGTTGGATGAATATAAATCAATCTCAACGAAACTGGCTTATGCTGAGGGATTAACCGACGACGACGCCAAAACCCTGGCTTCCACAGGCAAGGCCATCGTGTGGATTGACGGAGGCCTGCACTCCACGGAAATGGTGGGTACACACCAATTGATCGAAATGGCTTACCAACTCACCTGCAAGACCGACGAGGAAACGCTCCGCATATTGGATGATGTCATTGTCCTGCTAACACACGCCAACCCGGATGGGCACGAGCTGGTTGGCAATTGGTACATGCGAAACAACGACGTAACCAAGCGCGCCATGAACATCCCCGTACTGTACCATAAATACATCGGCCACGACAATAATCGCGATTTCTATATGGTAAATATGAAGGAATCGGAAAACATGAATAGGCAGCTCTTCCTGGAATGGATGCCACAAATTATGTATAACCATCATCAATCGGCTCCCGCGGGTGCCGTGGTCGCCGGCCCTCCGTATACGGACCCATTTAACTATAACATCGACCCCTTGCTAATGACCGGCATTGATGCTGTCGGTGCCAGCATGATCAATCGGCTTAACGTGGAGGACAAACCTGGCTTTACTCGTATGAAAGGCTCCCCTTTCAGCACATGGTACAACGGTGGGCTACGCACCACCACTTATTTCCATAACATTATTGGCCTGCTGACCGAAATCATTGGAAATCCAACTCCCATGGAAGTGCCTTTGGTCCCCGAACGGCTTGTGCCCAATAACAATACGCCGAATCCGGTCACTCCGCAAAAATGGCTTTTCAAACAATCCATCGACTATTCCATTTCGTTGAATTACGCCATTTTGGATTATGCGGCCCGTCATCGTGAACAGGTGCTTTATAACATCTATAAGATGGGCAAAAATTCCATTGAAAAAGGAAGCAAAGATTATTGGCAGCTGACGCCCAGAAATATCGATCAAATCCAGGCAAATTATGACGCAGATAAAGCCCGCGGGGCGACCACCGAAACCGCCGAATCCCTTGGCGGACGCATGCCAAGTAGCCGACTGCCCACTTCATATTATGAAAGTGTCTTTGGCAATCCAGAAAAACGGGACGCCCGCGCATATATACTTCCGGCTGACCAGAAAGATTTTCCCACGGCAGTAAAATTCATCAACACGTTGATAAAAAACGGTATCTTCATTCACAAAGCAACTGCTGATTTTACCCTGAATGGCAAAAAGTATCAAAAAGGCTCTTACATCGTCAAAACAGATCAGGCATTCCGCCCCCATATCATCGACATGTTTGAACCGCAAGATTACCCTAACGATTTTGCCTATCCGGGAGGCCCTCCGACCCGTCCATATGATGTTGCCGGCTGGACATTGGCTTACCAAATGGGTGTCACCTTCGATCGCGTCCTCGACGGGGTGGATGGCCCATTTGAACGGCTCCCACATGGTGTATTGGAAGTACCTCCCGCAAAAGCTGTTCCCACTTCGAGCAGGGGATTTTTTATCAGTGCAAACGTAAACAATGCATTTATCGTGGTCAATGACTTGCTAAAAGCGGGTATCGATGTACACCGCATCCAGCAAGCGACGGATGGCATGCCTGCTGGTTCTTTCTACGTATCTGCCAAAGGCGCCGATCTACTTAAGCAAGCCGCCACCGAATTGGGAATAGAGGCTGTTCCAGTCTCCCGGACACCAACCAACACGGTGCAAATCAAGCCCGCACGTATAGCACTTTTTGACAACTACGGAGGCTCCATGCCTTCAGGTTGGGTGCGATGGATGCTCGAGCAATATCATTTCGAATTCAGCCTTATTTTCCCTCAAGAAATAGACCGCGGCAATCTCAAAGACAAGTACGACGTCATTCTATTTATTGAGGGTGGAATCCCGCCGTTTGGCCGTGGTGAAACGGGAGGCCGCGGATTCGGCGGACGAGGCCCAGACCCTGCCGACTTACCGGAGGAATATCGCCACATGGTAGGCAGCTTGACGGCAGATAAATCTATCCCGCAACTGAAAGCGTTCCTTGAGGCTGGAGGCTCCATTCTTACAACAGGAAGCAGTACTGCCCTCGCCTACCACTTGGGGCTTCCTGTCAAAAACGCGTTGGTTGAGACTGTCGACGGCAAGGAACAACCTATCCCCGGCGAACGATTCTATATACCGGGGAGTGTGCTGCGGGTAAAGGTTAATCCTGAGATTGACGCCGCTTGGGGAATGTCGGAAGACACCGACGTGATTTTCAACAGCAGCCCAGTCTTCGGTTTGAAGCCCCAAGCGAGCTTACAGGGCATCCAAGCGCTGGCCTGGTTTGCCACGGACAAGCCCTTACGGAGTGGCTGGGCCTGGGGGCAAAATTACCTTGAAGACGGCATTGCAGCCTTTAAGGCGCCTGTGGGCAAAGGCTACCTCTATGCCTATGGCCCTCAGATTACCTATCGGGCGCAGCCGCATGGCACATTCAAGCTCTTATTCAACGCGTTATATCAAAAGTAATTTTAGGGTGTTAGGCCGTAAGTTTTCCTGTCTGCAATGTAGGCAGGAAAACTTACATTGACCAGTAGTTATCCCCGAATAAAGCAACATTAATTTAGTACAAATTTTGTGTAATCAAACCGGTATTCATATATTTGTATATCGCTAGCCAACAGTACACCAAATATTAAATTGCTATTTTTTTATAGAATGTAAATGGCAAATTAATGGTTACAAAATGAGCGTTCATTTCAATGAAAGAGTTGTGCTGGAGGAGTTAAAGGCGGGAAGCGAGCAAGCTTTTGAAAAAATCTACTTCCAATTTTGGGAATCACTATTCAACCATACCTATCAACGGGTCAAAAACGAAGATGAGGCCAAAGAATTAATTCAGGATTTGTTTACGGATTTGTGGCATAAGCGGCATAGCCTTGATATCCGCACCTCCCTAAACGCCTACCTGCATGCTGCAATTCGCTACAAGTTATTTAAGCATACGAAACTGAAAATTGCCCATGAAAATTATGCCAGTAACTACAAGCACGTTAATTCGGCAAATTCAACAGGCGATAGGTTGGATTTTAATGAGCTAAACCAAGCTTTTGAACGTGCGCTCGCCTCGCTGCCTTTGCAACCTCGCCGGGTATTCGAGTTGAAATATTATCAGGGCATGAGTTACCTGGAAATCGCCAATTCTCTGCATATATCGATAAGCACCGTCGAAAAACACATGATAAAAGCCCTCAAACGCATCCGGAAGCAGATAAAACGATTTTCGGCCTGCTGACCGTGAGTTGTCCCGCTGAGCTGCGCTCCTTTGCGTTGGATGGTCAGTCGATTCAATTTTTCTATACAATCCATGGATATCACAAAATTTAGCCCTACCTTAGCGCTTATAAAAAAGGTATTGTTATGTTGAGTATAATATTCGCCTTCCTGAACATTGGAACAAGTGAAATGATGCTTATCGTGTTTGTGGCATTGTTGGTGTTCGGAGGCAAAAAACTACCTGAATTGGCGAGGGGCTTGGGCAGGGGCATACGCGAGTTTAAGGATGCCTCAGAAAGCATTAAACGTGACATCAGCGATCAAATTAATAATTTCGAGAAAGATTTGGAGGTGAAGGACGTAATAGTAGAAGATGAACCCAAAAAATTAAACGAAAATAATCCATCTGCCCCGGCGGGCACTTACCAACACAATCCTGGGCGCGAACCAGACTACTATGGCAGTCAGGGTCCGTACTATGGCGACGCCTATCAAACATCGGATAATGCTGCTTCAACCCCGGAAAGTGGGCCAGTGGAAGAGAGCGGAGAGAAAACGCACAAATAGGTGGGATCGATCGCGTATCAAGCCCCTTAGCCTCCCCAGATAATCAGTACGCTTAAATGACACACGAAATACGTATTTCTAAGGAGCTTGCTTTGTCCGAACGCCAAGTAAGCACCACAATAGCCCTTCTCGACGAAGGTGCAACCATTCCCTTCATTTCCCGCTACCGCAAAGAACTAACGGGGAGCCTCGATGAAGTACAAATCACCGGTATCCGGGACAGGCTTCAGCAATTGCGAGACCTGGACAAACGCAGGGAGGTCATCTTAAAGTCCTTAACAGACCAAGGTAAATTGACGCCGGACCTTGAAGCCCAGCTTTTCGCGGCTGAAACAATGGCCAATTTGGAAGATATTTACCTTCCGTACAAACCGAAACGGAAAACGCGGGCAAGTGTAGCCCGCGAGAAAGGCCTTGAACCGCTTGCGCAGCTCATTCTTGCCCAGGATGGTACAGATATTAATCAGGCGGCACAAGCTTTGGTAACATCCAATAGCGGAATAAAGGATGCGGAAGAGGCGCTTGCCGGGGCACGTGACATTATCGCCGAGGTCATCGCCGAAGACGCGTCCATCAGAGCGAAAACCCGACAGATTTTTCTTGAAAAAGGGCAATTTGTTTCTCGGGTAGTGCCCGGCAAAGAAGAAGCCGCGATTAAATACAAGGATTACTATGAATGGGCCGAGCCATTGAAAACAGCTCCTTCGCACCGCATCCTTGCGATGCGCCGCGGGGAAAAAGAAGAAATGCTCTACCTCGACATTGAAATCTCCGAAAACGAGGTATTACCTATTTTAGATAATGCATATATAAAAGGTTCTGGACCTGCCAGTGCGCAGGTACGTATGGCCATGCTCGATGGGTATAAACGGTTGCTAAAGCCTTCCATGGAAACCGAAGTGCGCATGCTTACCCGTCAACAGGCGGACGAGGAGGCTATACGCGTTTTTGCTGAAAACGCGCGGCAATTATTGCTTGCTGCACCACTGGGCCAACGACGGGTAATGGCCATTGACCCGGGGTTCCGTACGGGATGTAAAACGGTGTGCCTTGATGAACAGGGCGCATTACTGGAAAACACAGCCATATTTCCGCATAATGGCGCCGCGAAAGCAGACGAAGCGGCTAAAACCCTTCGCTACTTGATTGAAAAACATCGTATACAAGCCATCGCTATCGGCAACGGGACGGCTGGCCGCGAAACCGAAGAATTTGTACGCCGATTGTCGCTACCCGAAGTCGCTGTGGTGATGGTCAATGAAAGCGGTGCCTCTATTTATTCGGCATCCGAGGTGGCGCGCGAGGAATTCCCCGACCACGACGTCACAGTCCGTGGCGCAGTATCCATCGGCCGCAGACTGATGGATCCCCTGGCAGAGCTCGTCAAAATTGACCCTAAGTCTATTGGTGTAGGGCAATATCAGCACGATGTGGATCAAGCTAAGCTGCAAGCCGCGCTGGATGATACGGTGATCAGCTGCGTCAACGCAGTGGGCGTTGAGTTAAATACGGCTTCCAAACAAATCTTATCATATATCTCGGGCTTAGGGCCTTCATTGGCCCAGCAAATTGTCAACTACCGTAACATGCATGGTGCTTTCAAAAACAGGGAGTCACTGAAAGGTGTACCGCGTTTAGGGGAGAAAGCGTTTGAGCAAGCCGCCGGTTTTCTCCGGATTCGGAACGCCGAGAACCCGCTGGATGCCAGCGCGGTTCATCCAGAGCGCTATGCTCTCGTTGAACGGATGGCAACTGATCTCGGCTGTCGCGTGGCAGACTTACTCCGCGATGAAAAGCTCCGCAAACAAATTGACTTAAAAAAGTATGTGAGTGACAGCGTTGGAATGCCCACACTTCACGATATTTTGGCCGAACTGGCTAAGCCAGGGCGCGACCCGCGGGAGCAGTTCGAGCAATTCTCCTTTACGGAAGGGGTCAATAGCATTGCCGACCTCCGTATCGGAATGCGTTTGCCTGGCATCGTCACGAACATCACGAATTTCGGCGCTTTTGTAGATATCGGCGTGCACCAAGATGGCCTTGTACACCTCAGCCAGCTAGCCAACCGTTACATAAAAGATCCCAATGAAGTGGTCAAAGTACAGCAAAAAGTGATGGTAACGGTAACTGAAATCGATGAAAAACGTAATCGAATCAGTCTTTCGATGAAAACGGAAGCCGAGAAAAAATCCGGAAGTCCGAAAAATCAGAAGTCCGGGGGCCAGTACCCGCGCAAGCCGAGTCGCCATCTGCAGCGGAAAGAGGAAGATATGGCCGCGAAGCTTGTCGCCCTAAAAAGTAAATTCGGCTCTTAGCCGAATAAATCACTCGACAAATAGCGATCGCCCCGGTCACACGCGATGAATACGATAAGTCCTTCATCCAATTCTTGCGCTAACCGGGCAGCGCACGCCATGGCCCCTCCAGTACTCATACCAACAAACAAGCCCTCTACCTTGGCCAGTTGCCTGGCCATTTCGGTTGCCTCGGCCTGCGAAACATCCATTACACGGTCCACCCGTTGCGGATCATAGATCTTGGGCAGGTATTCAGTAGGCCACCTGCGGATGCCGGGGATAGCGGAGTCTTCCGTCGGCTGACAGCCCACAATCTGTACCGTAGCATCGCGCTCTTTCAAAAACATTGAATTGCCCATGATGCTGCCCGTGGTGCCCATAGCGCTGACGAAATGGGTAATTTGCCCTTGCGTATCCCGCCATATCTCCGGCCCTGTTGTTTTGTAATGAGCAAGGTAATTATCCGGATTGGCAAATTGATTTAGAATAAAATAATTCGCTTGCTGACCTTTATCTTCCGCATAATCCCTGCAAATCTCAATCGAATCCAACAACGTCACTTTGGCACCGAATGCTTCCATGGTGAGCGTACGTTCTCTGGTGGAATTTGATGGCATAACCAACTCGATATCCAAACCGTAAATGCGGGCGATCATGGCCAAAGCGATACCGGTATTGCCACTGGTCGCTTCAATTAACTGCATACCGGGTTTGATATCGCCACGTTCGATCGCACTGCGAATCATATGGAGTGCTGCCCTGTCTTTTACACTCCCCCCAGGGTTATTGCCCTCAAGCTTAGCATATAGCTTAACGTCGGGATTGGGGTTAAGTTTGCTGATTTCCACCAGCGGCGTATTGCCTACACAATCGATTAACGTCCGCATAAAGTCAATGTGTTGTTTTGGAATCCACAATTTTCACCGTGGGCTGATGGTATACCGTGGAATAAGGGGGTATACTGGACGTCAGCCATACATTACCTCCGATGATGCTATCGTGACCGATAACCGTATCGCCGCCTAAAATCGTTGCCCCGGCATAAATAATCACCCGATCTTCGATAGTCGGGTGCCGCTTGGTATTCGCCAGGAGTTTTTCCACGCTCATTGCACCCAGCGTGACCCCCTGATAAATCTTTACCTTGTCTCCAATCACCGCTGTTTCGCCAATGACAACGCCGGTGCCGTGATCTATGCAGAAATACTCACCTATCACTGCCGCCGGATGGATATCAATACCGGTCTGTGAGTGCGCATATTCTGTAAGTATCCGAGGAAGCAGCGGCACCGATAAATTCATCAGTGTGTGCGCAACACGATACAGCGCAATGGCCAGAAAGCCCGGATAGGTACGAATCACTTCAAACTCACTGACCGCGGCCGGATCGCCTTCGTAGATCGCTGAAGCATCGGAATACATCACACGGTATAATTCGGGGATCGCACTGTAAAACTGTTGTGCCACCAACCCGTTGTTGCAGTCCTGACATGCTTTTGTTCGGTTCAATATGGCGATCAATGTGCGCTCTGACTGCGCAAACTGCTCGCGGATTTGTGCAATAGTCCGGTCGGGATGTGTCTGTCGTTCGGGGAAAAGCAAATCAAGCAAGCTCAATGCCCATGCGGCAATCGCGCCGTTTGGCGGCACGTCGGCTATATCCTGCTGTTTATGATAAAGTTGTTTAAAAAACTCGTCATTCATCGTCTGTTGTTGTTATACAACTAAGGAAACAAATTATTTGGACGCTGGCAACAATTTCGTTTAATTATTACAATAATTTTAATTTCGGCAGTACCGCAGAATCCGACAGTTTTTGTTGGACACATTCGCGAATACCATGCATTTTACCTATGTTTGCACCCAATCTTAGACAGGTATACAACAGCAAAACATGAAGTTACTTGAAGGAAAAACCGCTTTGGTTACCGGCGCCTCCAAAGGAATTGGTCGGAAGATAGCCGAAAAATTTGCCGAACATGGGGCAAACGTGGCATTCACTTACCTATCTTCTGTCGAAAAAGGGGAAGCACTGGAAAGGGAGTTGCAAACAAATGGCACTAATATAAAAGGCTATCGTTCTGACGCTTCGAAATTTGAGGAGGCGGATAAACTTATCAACGACATTGTTGCTGATTTTGGCACGATTGACATCGTCGTCAACAATGCAGGCATTACAAAAGACGGCCTCCTGCTACGGATGACCGAAGAGCAATGGGATGATGTACTCGACGTCAACCTGAAATCGGTATTCAACGTCACGAAGGCTGCTTCAAGGATTATGATGAAAAACCGGAAGGGCGTATTTATCAACATGAGCTCGGTGGTAGGTGTGCAGGGCAACGCTGGACAAGCCAATTACGCGGCTTCCAAAGCAGGCATTATCGGTTTTTCCAAATCGGTGGCCAAAGAGCTGGGGTCACGGAATATCCGTACGAACGTCATCGCCCCCGGATTCATCCGCACGGAAATGACCGATGTATTGGATCCAAAAGTTGTGGAAGGCTGGGAACAAAATATTCCGCTGAAACGTGCCGGGGAGACCGAGGATGTGGCCAACGCCTGCTTATTCCTCGCCTCTGATCTGGCTTCCTATATCAACGGACAGGTGCTTTCTGTGTGCGGCGGGATGCTATAGGTGCGTGTAAAACGCTACCTTTGCTGCGATGAATACAGCAATGGTGATTCCGTCCGCATATGATATTTTTTCCATACGACATGCTCAAGCTTTTGAGGAAGCTTGCCTGCGTATCTTCGCTTTCCAAGCACGGCACTGCGCCGTATATCGCGCGTACTTATCGCTGATCAAACGGGACCCCGAAACGATACGCCGTGTAGAAGATATCCCGTTCCTGCCTATTGAGCTTTTCAAGCACCATAAAATCATGTCGGTGGATCAGGAACCGCAAATTGTCTTTAGCAGTTCGGGGACTACCGGCAGTGTGCAAAGCAAACACTATGTAGCCGATGTATCGATTTATGAACGGAGTTTCCGGCAGGCGTTTGCCCAACACTATGGCAACCCCAAGGATCTAACCATCTTAGCGCTCTTACCGGCATATTCCGAGCGGGAAGGTTCTTCACTCATCTATATGGTGGACGCGCTTATCCGAGAAAGCGATCACCCGTTGAGTGGATATTTTCTTTATAACCACAATGAGTTGCATGACGTTTTGCATGAATTGAAAGCCAAAGGCACAAAAACGCTGCTCATCGGTGTCACCTATGCGCTATTGGATTTTACAGAAACACATGCCATCGATTTTCCCGAACTAACGGTCATGGAAACCGGTGGGATGAAAGGCAGACGGCATGAAATGATTCGTGAGGAAGTACACGAGCGGCTGCGTGCGGGGTTTAATGTACCGCTTATCCACTCGGAATACGGCATGACCGAACTTTTGTCTCAAGCCTATTCGACCGGGCAGGGCTTATTCCAGTGCCCGCCTTGGATGAAGGTCGTTATCAAGGATACCAATGACCCTTTCTATACACTTCCTTCGGGACAGACCGGTGCAATAAACGTTATCGACCTGGCCAATGTATATTCCTGTTCATTCATTGCTACAAAAGATTTAGGGAAAGTGCAGCCCGGTGATCGCTTTGAAGTGTTGGGACGTTTTGATAACAGTGACATCCGGGGTTGCAACCTGCTGTTATTGTAAGTCCAACACTCCACTATTTACAACAAAAAAGCCCTGCACATTGATGCAAGGCCACTTATATTAGATTACTATCTTCTTGGCTATTCCAATTAAAACGAATAATCATCTTTAGATTCCGCATCTTCAGCTACCCCTACCCCATTATTTTCAAACCCAGGCTCATAACGTTTTTCCACTACTTCCTGATGGGCTTTGATGTAATCAACCACTTCATTCAAACCTTCAGCAAATTTCTCAAAGTCCTCTTTATATAAGAAAATCTTATGTTTGATAAACACGCCGTCCTCAAACCGCTTCTTGCTTTCTGTGACGGTGATGTAGTAATCATTTGAACGGGTCGCCTTTACGTCGAAAAAATAAGTCCGCTTACCAGCCCTTACCTTTTTTGAAAAAACCTCTTCACGCTCTTTGTTGTCAAAATCTCCCATTGTTAAGCTTTTAATTTTTATTCTCAGAATCGGGATAAATATAAAAGAATTTAGTCGATTAAAACAAATGTTTGCCGGATTTTGTAAAAAATATTTTTCATTGTCTCTTATTAAACACACTTCGCGGCAAAAGATGGCAGCGTTAACCGAAATAAAACGGCCGTTCACCGAAAAAAAGCCTGCTACCGCCTAATCGCTATTGCATAAGGCGTTTATTCAATATACCTTTGGAATATCATATACAGCAGCGTACAGAACAATAAATTAAGATTTTAATAACATATCATGAATAAGCAGCAGTATCCGACACGTAACAATGCCAATTCTGGAAGAATGTGGGCGGGGATTATAATCTTGGGCATCGGTGCGGCGTTACTTGCCGGAAAATTGGGGCTCGACTGGATCTTTCCGCCGTGGCTATTTAATTGGCACAACCTGTGGCCCGTCATGTTCATTGCCGTGGGCCTGATCATCGGAGGCAACTCGAATTTCAGAAATCCAGCGTCGCTGTTCTTCATTTGCTTCGGCGTCTTTTTTATCCTGAAACGGGCATTTGATTTTAATATTGGCCCGTTTATTTGGCCTATGATCATCATTGGCATCGGTTTATGGCTGTTGGCTGGAAGGGGCAGGTCTGGCACCCCCACACGCGGACCTGGCGGAGGCCATAAATGTTATAGCAGGAACCCGCAACGCCATGAAGAGCCTTACGATTGGAATAAACGAGTGGTAGACGAGACCGACAGCCCTGCATCAGACGGGCCTACTGCGTTTAGCGAAACCGAGACATCGGGCATCGACCAAGGTCCATTGTCCAGTGAAGACTACCTCAAGTCGACAACGATTTTCAGCGAAGTCAAAAAGATCGTGATCTCCAAGCGCTTCCAGGGTGGCGAGATGGTCAATATCTTCGGTGGAACAGATCTTAATCTGATTCAAGCGGACATACAGCATCCCATTGCCATCGATGTTTTCCAGATATTTGCGGGTACCAAAATCATTGTACCTGCCCATTGGAAAATACAGTCCGAAGTGGTATCGGTTTTCGGTGAAGTGGATGACAGGCGGTTTACACAGGGCATCCCTCCCGATGATCAAAAGGTTGTTTATATTAGAGGTACCTCGATATTTGGGGGAATTACTATTAAAAACATCTAACCAAAGCGCAGGACCACAATAACGCATGCCAACAAATACGAACGTAGTGAGTGCCACACCATATACTGCCTCCAAACAACGACTAATCAATATCAGTTGTTTTATTATCTGGGTAGCTTATGCACTTATACAAACCGCATTGCTATGGTGGTTTGAGGTCGATTTCAATCTGGCATTGAATGACAGCCTCATAAGCGCGACCGTCCTTACGTTATGCTGCTATGCCATTGCGAGTGCGTTGAATCATTATTCCCCCAGAAGGAAAGGATATTTTTATATTGTTGTGTGGGGTTTGGTGTTAGCAGGCATTAGCATATCCGCAGACCGATGGATCTTACAATATGTCCTGAACGACAAAACATACCTGGACCGCCTTGATGTATCTCTCCCACTGCGTTTTTTCATCAATGCGTTGCTCATTGCGTGGATAGCCGTCATCAACATTCTGTGGAATATTCAACAGGAATATAAAGAAAATGAACAACGTAAAGCCGATGCCGAACGGCTCGCGCGCGAGGCCGAACTATACAATCTTCGCCAACAGCTTCAGCCTCATTTTTTATTTAACAGCCTGAATTCCATCATTGCGCTTATCGGCCGCAAACCGGACGAAGCCCGGAATATGACTTTTCAATTGTCAGATTTCCTCCGGGGCACACTACGAAAGGATGACCAGCAACTTATCGCTTTAAAAGACGAACTTGAACACCTGCAGCTCTATCTGGAAATCGAGAAAGTACGCTTCGGCCACCGGTTGGAGACACAGGTCGATTACGACGAAGAGTGCCTGAACATGACCTTGCCTGCCATGATCATGCAACCACTCGTGGAAAACGCTATTAAATACGGGTTGTATGACACGACGGATAAGGTAACGATCAGTATCGCCTGCACATGCAGCGACCACTTACTGGAAATTCAGATCGAAAATCCATATGATAGCCAAAGCAACAAAATCAAAAGGGGAACAGGCTTTGGCCTCCGGGGAGTGCAACGCCGCCTATATTTGCTATTTGGCCGTACAGATTTGTTGGAAACTAAAGCGACAACACATATCTTTACCAGCATAATCAAGATTCCTCAGCTATGATTAAGGCGGTATTGGTAGACGATGAACCTTTGGCTCGAAGTATGGTGGCGGAGTACCTCGAAGGTTACTCTCAGGTGGACATTGTGGCAGAATGTAATGATGGATTTGAAGGGGCCAAGGCGATTATGCAGCACCAGCCCGACATTGTTTTTCTGGATATTCAGATGCCTAAAATCAATGGGTTCGAAATGCTTGAAATCATCGACAAACCGCCCGCTGTTATCTTTACAACGGCTTTTGACGAATATGCAATCCGGGCTTTTGAACAACATGCCGTGGACTATCTTTTAAAGCCCATCACCAAGGCAAGGTTTGATCAGGCCATGGCTAAATTCCTTGATACGAGGCAAATGGAGACCGGAAAGGAAAATACGCGGAAATTATTGGATAACGCAGCACATACGCCCGGAAAATTAGAACGACTAGTTATAAAGACGGGTGCTAAAATCAAAATTGTCCCGGTAACCAGCGTGTTATACTTAGAGGCGGATGATGACTACGTAAGGATACATACGGATGATGGTACATTCTTGAAGAATAAAACAATGGCTGCGTTCGAAGCGCAATTGGATCCACTTCAGTTCGTCCGCGTCCACCGTTCTTTCATTGTCAAAATAGACCATATCATCCGCTTAGAGCCCCATGAAAAGGACGGCCATATCGCCATACTCACTAACGGAAAAAACGTCAGTGTGAGTAAAGCCGGTTATGCACGCCTAAAACAATTATTAGGAATGTAGTTTGGTTTCACGTAATTTTGCTGAATGTTTGGAACCATGAATAGCATAGTCTGCGCCTTATTCACATTACTATTATCCGTATTTTCAGCCATTGCCCAAGACGAAGACGCCCAACGCATCAACCAGGCTGTTTTCAATAAAATAGAATATCACTTCAACCTACAGGAAACCGATTCTATCTACGCGCTGGCCGGTCCAAAATTTAAGCAATCATTCTCGCTGCAAGCCTTCCAAACGGTGATGACCCAACAGCTCTATAGCCTTGGACAGATTCAATCAGCCGAATTAAAAAGCTATGAAAAAGGCGTAGGCGTCTATAAACTGAATTTCCTCAGTACCCCCTTACAAGTTGTTTTGGGACTTGATAGCCTTCACCGGATTGAAACATTGCTTTTCCAACCCTATGCCGGTGATCCGGTGGCAGAAAAACCCGAACCTGCCTCCCCCAGCAATGCCGTGGCCGCAAAATTTGACCGATATGTAGATTCTGTTGCCTTAAGTTATAGCCGCAAAGGCCATACCCATGCGCTCGCCATCGGTATCTTCAACGCCGGCAAGACCAGCAGCTTCTACTATGGCGAAACGGAAAAAGGCAACAAACAACTTCCGGATGAAAACACCCTCTTTGAAATTGGCTCAATAACCAAAACATTTACAGCTACATTGCTCGCTTACCTGGATCAAACGCAGCAGCTGAGCATCGATGATACCATTACCAAATACTTGCCAGACTCCGTAGCATCAAACCCTGATCTTCAACGAATTACACTCAAACAATTAGCTAATCATACCTCTGGCCTGCCACGCCTGCCCAGCAATATCAACGCTACTGCGGCTGCACATCCGTTGGATCCGTATCGCGGCTATTCCAAGGAACATCTGTATGCTTATTTAAAGTCTTATCAAGCGGATACGCCTCCTGACTCTGTCTATCTGTACAGCAACTTGGGCTTTGGCTTATTAGGCGACATACTTGCAACGAGCTATGGGAAGCCATACGATGAGATGGTACAAGCGATTATTTGCCAACCATTGGGACTGAAAAACACCACTGAACACCCTAACCCGGAAAGCCAATATGTGGCAAAGGTATACAACCAAAAGGGCGAAGAAACACCATTATGGACGTTCGATGCCTTTACGGCTCATGGTTCACTGAAGTCCACCACGGCAGATTTGCTCAATTACGCCAAAGCTCACTTTAAGCTACCCGAAAGTGATCTGGAACACGCCTTGGCACGCACTCGGCAGTTTACGTACTTCAACCCTCCGGATACCGACATCGGTCTTGCATGGCATATGAACCTCATCGGCGACGAGCTTGTCTATTGGCACAACGGCGGCACGTCCGGTAGTAATAGCTACATGGCATTTACCCCCGACAAAAGAATAGCGATAGTTGTACTTTCCAATACCGCAGAATCCGTAGATACCATCGGCGTAGCAATTTTGAATTTTATCCTGGCCATGCAATAACCGAACTCAAGTTCGTCTATTTTTGTATCTATTCCGTTGCATCATTCCTCTTGTAGGTAGAATTGATATTTTTGCTGTGAAAGAGCATACACACCATGAAACGGTTTCTTTTTATTGCATTAATCGGCTTCGGACCATGTGTTGTGGCCCAGCAGACAGCCTTCGAACGCGACAGCAACACGACGGCCACTTATAACGAAGTGATAGCCTTCTATCAATCACTTGACACAAAATACCAGACTTGCACGCTGCTTACCTGCGGCCTAACGGATTCAGGTAAGCCACTGCATTTATTTGTTATCTCCAAAGACGAACAATTCGACCCCCAAAAACTTCATCAACAAGACAAAACCATTATCCTCATCAACAACGGCATCCATCCGGGCGAACCGGAGGGAATCGACGCCTCAATGATGCTGGCCAGGGACTTGCTGGCACAAAATAGTCTTCCCGCCAATGCGGTATTGTGCATCATTCCGGTTTATAATATTGCCGGAATGCTCAACCGCGGTACATCACGCGCCAACCAAAATGGGCCGGAATCTTATGGCTTCCGTGGCAACGCTCGTAATTATGACCTCAATCGAGATTTCCTAAAGACCGATTCGCGCAACGCTCGTTCCTTTCAGGAAATCTTCCACGTGTGGCAACCGGATGTCTTCATGGACACGCACACAAGCAACGGCGCTGACTATCAATACGTCATGACACTCATCGACACACAGGTTGATAAACTGCATCCCGCAATACAACATACGGCGTCGGCGTTCACGGCCGAATTATATAAACGTATGGAAATAAGCAACTTCGGCATGGTTCCTTACGTCAACTTTCGTGGGCGAACACCCGAATCGGGATTGGTATCGTTCTTTGAAAGCCCACGCTACTCTACGGGGTATGCTGCCCTACACCATACATTCGGCTACATGCCTGAGACTCATATGTGGAAACCTTATGCCCAACGCGTATGGTCTACCTACACGCTATTGAATCATTTTATTACCTTAGCTGATGAACGGGCTACTGAAATCCATGCCCAGCGAAAGCGGGCCCGTGAACAGTCCAAGATCCAACAACAATTCGTACTTACCTGGGAGCTCGACACCGCGCAATACGAGCACATCCTGTTCAATGGATACGAATCCAATGAAAAGCCAAGCGATGTAAGCGGCTTTCCGCGCCAATACTACGACCGCAAGAAGCCATTTACAAAAGAAATCCCCTACTATAACCGCTATAAGCCGGGGATAACAGTGGAAAAGCCATATGCATACGTCATCCCGCAAGGATGGCAGGATGTGGCGGACCTCCTGACATTGAATGGCATACAGGTAAACCGATTGGAGAAAGACACCTCACTCATGCTTCAACTTTATTACATTGAAGATTACCAAACGGCCCGTACCCCCTATGAAGGACATTATCCCCATAGCAATGTCAAACTGCGCACGGATAACCAGCTCATCCCGTGTTACCAGGGCGATTACCTCGTCATTACAGACCAACCCGGCAACCGGTATATCATCGAAGCACTGGAGCCACAGGCGACAGATTCTTACTTCAATTGGAACTTCTTCGACAGTATTCTTAGTCAAAAAGAACATTTTTCGGCGTATATCTTCGAAGATGAAGCCTTCCGGATGTTAAATGAAGATGCCGAACTGAGGCGTCAGTTTAATGCCGCAAAAGCTGCAGACGAACAATTGCGCAACGATGGCCGGGCGCAATTGGAATGGATTTATAAGCGATCGCCATATTACGAGAAAACCCACCTTCGGTACCCGGTAGGAAGACTGCTGGAACGGTAAACCGCCATTTTTGTAAGCTACTTACACCTCCTTTCGCAGGATCTCCAATGGCGGACGTAAGGTAATGGCTCTGCTATTGACCAGACCGACGAACACCGTAAGGACGGTAACAGTAAGCATGAGCAGCAATATCGTAATGATGTCGGGCGCAAATGGCACTTCAAAACTGAAAACGGCAAGCACCCAACTCGCTCCCAAGGCAAGGAATACACCCGTGAGTGACGCAATCATGCCCAAAAAGAAATACTCAAGACCAGTGATGATCAGTATTTGCCGTTTGGACGCGCCCATCGTACGCAGCAGCACACTTTCCTTAATCCGTTGGTATTTACTTATCATCACCGATGCAATCAGTACCACAAAACCGGTAAGAATGCTAAATCCGCCCATGAAACGGATAACAAAGCCAATCTTTTCTAATATTTCGTCCAACACCGACAAAATCAGCCCCAGGTCGATGATGGAAACGTTCGGAAATTGGCGTACCATCGCCTGTTGCATCCTTGCCGATTCCACTTCATTTGGCACCCGAGTCATGAGCACATGAAATTGCGGAGCATTGTCAATCACACCTACCGGAAATATCAATCTGAAATTGGTCTGTACGCGGTTCCAGTCGACCTCCCGGAAACTTCCAACAATAGCTGGTATACGGACGCCTTGCACATTGAATAGCAGTTTATCACCGATATTCACACGGATACGGCGGGCGTAATCTTCCTCCAACGATACGCGGGCTGTATCGCCCGGAGCGGCCGTGCCCGCCCATTCGCCTGCTGTGATTTTTTCCGAATCACTCAACACTGCACGGTAGGTTGCCCTAAGTTCGCCCCCCAAGGCCCTACGCGACACCTGAATGGTGCTGTCCTTGCGGGCATCGTCGGCCGTAATGCCGTTGATTGCCTCCAGCTGAACCGTCACGATGGGCACTTCATCCAATACCGGCAATCCCTGCGCGCTCACCAATTGTGCCACCTCCGCCTTCTGCGAAGACTGGATATCAAACAGCACCATGTTTGGCTGATTTTCGCTTGCCGATAGCGCTACACGACTAATGAGCATGCCCTGCACCAAAATCAACATTGCGATAAATGCAGTACCCAGCCCGATCGCCACCACGAGAATGGCGGTTTGATTATTGGGCCGAAATAGATTAGAAAGCCCTTGTCGCCATAAATATCCCCATGACGCAGGAAAAAGCCGTTTAACCAGCCATATTAGCAAACGGGCCACCATATACAACATCGTAAAAGCCAAGGCGACACCACCGGTGAATAGCAAAGTCTGCGCCATCCCATCGAGCTGCAGGTAAGCATAGACAACGATAAACAACGCGATTAGACCGTAGACAAACCAGCTCCACCGGTCCTTAAGCGGACTGGGTGCATCCAGCGATAGCCGTAGTGTATTCAATGGTGCGATGTTGCGAATACCTATCAGCGGCAACAGTGCAAACAACACGGATATCCACACGCCCAGACCAACACCCTGTGCAATCGCCCCCCATGAAACATCATTGCTAATCTCCACCGGCACGAAATCCTTGAATATGGAGGGCAGGAGCTGTTGAATGAGCGTGCCCAGCAACGCACCTATCAGCGAACCGATAATACCCACCCCAAGCACCTGCACAAGATAAATCAGAAAAGCTTGCCGCGCACTCGCACCAAGGCAACGTAATATCGCAATACTATTTAACTTTTCCTTGATGTAAATGTGTATCGCGCCGGCAACGCCAATGCATCCCAGTAAAAGTGCGACGAAGCCGACCAAAGACAAAAATTTGTTCAAGTCCGAAAATGAGCGACCCGTCTCCTCTTTACGTGACGCGATGGTATCATATCCCATGCGATGCGTTTCCAAAAGCGAATCGCGGTTCGCCACAATGGCATCAGCATCCATCCCATTTTTCAAATGGAAATAATAATCGTAATTTATCCGACTTCCTTTCTGGTTAAGTCCGGTAGCCGGCAAATATTTCAATGGGATGAATACGGCCGGGGCTACCGTCGCGGATATTCCGCTTTGTCCCGGCGCCTGTTCTAACTGGCCCGCGATTTCGAAGGTCAGCGCACCTATTTTAACCGAATCTCCCACCTTAGTATCGAATTGCAGCATCAATGTCTTGTCAACCAAAGCCTGCCTAAAATTTCGGAAACTGGTTCCAGCAGTTTCTGGTATTGTTTCCAACTGCCCATAATAAGGGAAACCTTCGCTCAAAGCCCGTACTTGTACCAATCGGGTGCCGCCATTACTTGTAAACAGCACCATAGATGCAAAGCTTTGTTCCTCTGAAAAACCTTGACTCAATCCACGGATCGAATCAATAAGCTGCCGTGCTTCCCCTGTCAATTCGCGGTTGCTGTGCAATACCAGGTCCGCCCCTACCAATGTAGCGGCTTGATTGTCGATATCACGTTGGAGGTTATGGCCAAACGAATATATGGCTACAAGCGCAGCTATTCCAATAATGATGGATGAAATGAAGAGCAACAACCGCGAACGGCTCCTACGGCTGTCACGCCACGCCATGCGGATAATCCAGTCCATCGCAATCTTGTTTTGTAATGGCTGCATGGCTTACAACGCGTTGTCTTGTACAACAGTATCCGATACCACTGCGCCCCCTTTCATTCGGATGACACGTCGTGTTCTGGAAGCCAGATCCAAATCATGGGTAACGAGTATCAGGGTCGTTCCCATCTCTTTATTGAGGTTAAACAATAAATGTTCAATGGTCTCACTTGTATCGGCGTCCAGATTACCGGTCGGTTCATCAGCAAAAAGAATTTTAGGGGAGTTCGAAAATGCCCGCGCGATAGAAATACGCTGTTGCTCGCCTCCCGACAATTGCAATGGATAATGGTGCCCCCTGTTGGCCAACCCTACCCTATCCAACAGCTCAAGCGCTGTAGTCCGGCTGTTTCGTTGTCCACGCAGTTCGAGGGGAACCATTACATTTTCAAGCGCAGTCAACGTCGGGAGCAGTTGAAAATTCTGGAATACGAAGCCGACATGCTGATTGCGAACCCTCGCACGTTCATCTTCATTGAGGTCATCAAGGGGAATCCCGTTCAATACAATACTTCCGGTGCTCGCGCGGTCTAAACCTGCACATAGCCCAAGTAAAGTGGTTTTACCACTACCTGACGGGCCAACAATGGACAGCGTTGAACCCGCCTCTACTTCGAAATTGATATGTTGCAAAACCGTCAGCGATTTACCGCCGCTCTGATACGTCTTTCCGACGTTTTTTATACTTAAAATAATGGTCACGTACTCGCTAATTATTGATCGTTCTCTGTAAAAATAAACGATTTAACACCATAAAAGGAAATCCAAAACGAAAACAGGACAAAAAACCTTTGGTTTGACGCATTTTTGACGTTCTTGTTACGCTACAGAAATGACGGCAGTCAGCCCATCGAGTGATTTTATGTAAAAATGATATTACAGCCCCTTACAATAACATCTTTTTGTGCCAATATTGCACCATGAATACCCAACCCCACTTAACCATGCAAAAGATTGCTACCTTTTTTTTACTACTTTTTGTCGCCGGTACAACGCTAGCGCAAAAAAAGCCCCTTGACCATAGCGTTTACGATGGCTGGCAAAGTATCAGTACATCTGCGATTTCTAAAAATGGCCAATTCATTTATTATATCATCAGTCCACAGGAGGGCGACGCGGAACTGGTTGTTACCACGCCCCAAAACCAGCCGTTGGGCCGCATACACAGGGCAGCCAACCCAAGTTTCTCGCCCGATGGCAAGTTCTTGATAGCTCAAATCAAGCCATTTTTCCAAGATACCCGCGAAGCAAAAATAAAAAAGAAGAAGCCCGATGAGATGCCGAAGGATTCGCTGGCCATTATGGCATTGGGAACAGCTGACGTATACAAGATACCAGCCGTAAAATCATATAAGACACCTGAAGAATCAGGCAATTATATCGCCTATATCAGCGAGCAGAACCCTGTGCGTCCGGATACGACGGCGGCAGACACCAGCAAAGCGGGCAAACCCGAACGCAAAAAGGCCCAGTCCGTTCTGCATATCCGGCACCTCACGGACGGCGAAGAAACAACCATTGAACGCGTTGAAACGTATTACTTCAGTAAAGACGGGCACGTACTGATATACGTACGTACTGCCGCCGAAAAGGACAGCATTGGCACTGATGCGGGACTATACTATTATGATTTGGCCACCAAGACATCCAGACATATCAGCCGTGGCAAGGGTGTGTATAAAAATATAGCCTTCGATGAATCGGCCTCGCAATTGGCGTTTGTAGCCGATAAAAGTCCGGAAAAATCGCTTCAAAAAACGTTCAACTTATATTATTACACATCCGATCAGGACACGGCCATAATCATTGCGCATCGGCAAACCGCCGGCATGCCGCAACATTGGAGTGTCAGTGGCGAAGGCAATGTACGGTTCAGCAAAAATGGGGCGAAGCTCTTTTTTGGCGTGGCTCCCATTCCTGCGGTCAAGGATACCACGTTGGTTGAGTTCGAACACGCCAAGGTAGATATCTGGCATTGGAAAGACGACTACTTGCAATCCCAGCAACTGGCTAACCTGCGCCGCGAACAAAATCGGAGTTACCTGGCGGTAACCTATCCCAAACAGGGGCGCAAGATCATCCCATTGGCAGACGAACAACTGCCGGACACCAGGCTTACGGAAGATGCTGATAATGAATATGCACTTGCAACTACAGACGTAGGCAGACGCATTGAAACGCAATGGCAAACTGGATCATTCCAAGATATCTACGCAGTTTCCACCGTTGATGGAAGCCGAAAAAAAATAGCGGAAAACGTCAGGGGCTCCATCAGCCTTTCCCCTCAGGGCACCTATGCGGTATGGTTTAACCGTACTGATGGCAATTGGTACAGCCATGACATCCAACGCGGCCATACGGTGCAATTGAATACTGACGTACCTGTTAGTTTTGCAGATGAAGATAATGACGTACCCGATGAGCCCAATGGATATGGAATAGCCGGGTGGGATGAAGACGACAAGGAAGTCTTTATTTATGACAAATACGACATCTGGGCATTTCGCCCAGATGGCACCAAACGCCGGTTAGTCACGAACGGCGCAGGAAGGAGCAATCAGATCACCTTCCGTTATCAGGACTTAACAGACGGGCGGCCAAGCATGTTCAGACGGGGTGGCGCTGCTGTCATCGACGTAAAGAAACCTTGGATATTATCGGCTTTTAGCCACGTAACCAAAGAAAACGGCTGGTATACCACCGATGGCCGCAATAACCGTGATCCCAAAGCCATTGTCATCGGCCCATACCGATACGGTCAAATAAAAAGCGCGGAAGATACTGATTTATATGTTTATACAAAAGAAAATTACGTATCCCCGCCCGATCTCTATACATCTACCGATCTTATCAGGGAAACAAAACTCAGCAGCATCAATCCACAGCAACAACAATACAACTGGGGGACTGCTGAGTTGGTGAAATGGACCACTCCCAAAGGTTATGCTGCAGAGGGCATTCTTTATAAGCCCGAAGATTTTGATCCCAGCAAAAAATATCCCGTCATCGCGTATTTCTATGAGCGGTTGTCAAACGGACTATACAGCTATATTCCGCCATCCCCTACACCTTCACGGCTCAATATTAGCTTCTTTGTAAGCAACGGCTACCTCGTCTTCGCTCCAGATATCCGGTATGAAATTGGCTATCCGGGGCAATCTGCCGAAGAATATGTAAACTCGGGCATGGAGGCCTTAAAAGCCCAGCCTTGGGTAGATGGTGAACACCTGGCCGTCCAAGGCCAAAGTTGGGGTGGGTACCAGGTCGCCCATCTCATTACACGCACCGACATGTATGCGGCGGCTTGGGCTGGCGCACCGGTTGTCAACATGACTTCGGCCTACGGTGGTATCCGTTGGGACAGCGGAATGAACCGGCAGTTTCAATATGAACGCACACAAAGCCGCATCGGTGCGACATTATGGGAAAACCCACAACTGTATATCGAAAATTCTCCCTTATTTCATTTACCCAATGTCATGACTCCTGTGGTCATCATGAGTAATGATGAAGACGGCGCAGTGCCCTGGTATCAAGGAATCGAAATGTTTACGGCATTACGCCGTTTACAGAAACCCGTTTGGATGCTCAATTACAACGGCGAAGCGCACAACCTCGTACAGCGGCAAAACCGTAAAGATATTCAGCGAAGACAACTGGAGTTTTTTGACCACTTCCTGAAAGGAAAGCCAGCAGCTCCTTGGATTGAAAAGGGTGTTCCTGCTGTATTAAAGGGTATCGATTGGGGCTTCGGCAAATAACGTCCACCACTCACGGATATTTACTTTTTTCATGATTCAGCGTCCAAAATCACTTGGTATTTTGGGCGCTTTCTTATGATCGGAAAAGCAACCTTATTATAAAATAAGCAATAGAAAAAAAGCAAGTCCAACAAATCTGCATAAAATGTTATTTTTATTTCCACTTTTAGTAAAAAAATAATGAAATGTCATTTTTTTTTTCGAATATTGGAGCAGAAAACAAAAAAACAACAAAGCGTATCAAACAAATAAACACAAATTAAATGTCAGGTTTGAGATTCAAGGCAGTTGAAACTGCCATATCCCGGTTAAACAACAACAAAATCTACGAAACGATTAAACCTTCTTCCTATTACTGCAAAAATGTTTTTACAACGGCGAAGATGAAGGAATATCTTCCTAAGAATGCCTATGCCGAGTTGGTAGAAACTATTGACGAAGGAAAAGCCATTAGCCTTGACCTCGCCGAGCACATTTCTCAGGCAATGAAAAGCTGGGCTATCAGCAATGGTGTAACACATTATACCCATTGGTTCCAGCCACTTACGGGCGCAACTGCCGAAAAACATGATGCGTTTTTCGAACCGCTTCCGGATGGTTCGGCTATCGACAAATTTACAGCAAGTGCTTTGGTACAACAAGAACCAGATGCTTCCAGTTTTCCAAGCGGTGGTATTCGTAATACATTCGAGGCAAGGGGCTATACAGGCTGGGATCCCTCTTCTCCCGCATTTATTTATGAAACTGGGGGCGGCAAAACACTTTGCATTCCTACCATCTTCGTATCGTATACCGGTGAGGCCTTGGATTACAAGGCACCGTTATTAAAAGCAGTCAATGCTTTGGATAAGGCGGCGGTGGACGTTGCCAATTTCTTCGATAAGTCCATAACCAAAGTCAATGCCTCCTTAGGGGTAGAGCAAGAGTATTTTCTCGTAGATTTGGCGTTGTTCAATGCCCGACCCGACTTACAACTTACTGGGCGCACGTTGTTTGGCCATATGTCTGCTAAAGGTCAGCAATTGGAGGATCATTACTTCGGTGCCATTCCTGAGCGGGTATTGGCCTTCATGGTGGATCTGGAGCAAGAAGCACTCAAATTGGGTATTCCGCTGAAGACCCGGCACAACGAAGTAGCCCCTTCACAGTTTGAATGTGCACCGATGTTTGAGGAAATCAACCTAGCTATTGATCACAACCAGCTATTACTCAATGTCATGGAGCAAGTAGCCCTACGGCATAAATTCAAGGTGTTGATCCACGAAAAACCTTATGCCGACATCAACGGCTCAGGCAAGCACAACAACTGGTCAATGATTACCAACACTGGGGTAAACCTGCTTTCTCCCGGCAAGACACCGAAAAACAATTTGATGTTCCTTTCGTTTTTCGTCAATGTCATCAAAGCGGTACATGACAATGCAGACCTCCTGCGCGCATCCATCGCAAGTGCCGCCAATGACCATCGCTTGGGTGCTAACGAGGCCCCACCTGCCATTATTTCCATCTTCCTTGGCAGCCAACTAAATGCTGTGCTTGACGAAGTAGAAACCGCAAGGGTAGCAAAGAAAGTCAAAAACGAAACGTTACTTTGGCATGGTATTCCCAAAATTCCTGAGCTGCAATTAGACAATACCGATCGGAATCGAACGTCGCCATTTGCGTTTACGGGAAACAAATTTGAGTTCAGGGCAGTCGGTTCGTCGGCAAACAGTGCCAGCCCGATGACCGTCCTCAGTGCTATCGTAGCAAACCAATTAATCGAATTCAAGTCGGAAGTTGACAAGCAAATCAAAAAAGGCACGAAGAAAGATTTGGCGCTGCTTAACGTTGTACGCAAATACATCAAAGAATCCAAAGCTATTCGTTTCGAAGGCAACGGATACAGCAAAGAATGGGAAGAAGAAGCGCATAAGCGGGGCCTTTCCAACATTAAGACGACGCCAAAAGCACTGGACGTTTACGTTAGCGAGAAATCACTCGAACTTTTTGAAAAACTTGGCGTACTAAGTAAGCGGGAGAGCAAGGCTCGCCACGAGATCTTACTGGAAAACTATTATAAGAAGATCCAGATTGAGGCACGGGTATATGGTGAAATTGTAAACAGTCTTATCGCTCCGGCCGCTTTTAACTATCAGAATGATCTGATAACCAATGTCAAAGGGCTAAAAGACATCGGATTAAAAGCGGATACTTATAATGCTCAAGTAGAGCTTATTGAGCGTATATCCACGCATGTCAATACCATTATTGCTGAAGCTGAGGCCATGCGCCAAGAACGCAAAAAAGCCAATGTATTGGAAGACACACGCGAAAAGGCCATAGCTTATGATGAAAATGTAAAACCTTATTTTGACAAAATCAGGTATCACATCAATAAACTTGAGCAGATAATTGACGACCGCAAGTGGCCATTGCCAAAACTGCGGGAGCTCCTTTTCGTAAGATAACTTACCTCCCTCTAAACTTAAATTTAGTGGCCCTCCGATTGAGGGCCACTTTTTTTCTTATCAAACTTTTTCTTGATGTAGTCGACCAGTGACCTGTCATCTCCTTCTTCCATATCGCTCAACTCCAGTTCCAGGGCTTTATTGCTGACCTGAATCTCAAGCAACGAAATAATGAGCGATATAGCAAAAAAAAGCAGGCTCAGCGCAAAGGTCAGCTCTGAGAAGTAGTTGTTTTCAATATAAATGCAGTACATGCAAACGATGCAGGCGACGAAGCTCAATACACCCATGGCCTGCATTTGCTTAATCAACTTCAACCGATACCGAAGATTCTGAATCTGTCCATGCAAAACACCGCTTTTATTGTGTTCAAGATATTTTGCATGCAGGCTGCGGACCAACGCAGCTAACGCCAAAAACCGATTGGTGTAAGCCAACATAATTAAACTGATTGCCGGAAATAGCAGCGCTGCTGTATTAAATGTAATATTCATTGGTACAAAAAAATCAAAAATACTTTGCACATACAAATCGCACAACCTATATTTGCACTCGATGTGTGCATGCACACACAAATCAATTCCTCTTCAAAAGGTCTTGGTTTATAAAGAAGTGGCGAGAGACTGGCTCAATGACCCACTGGCAACCATCTGAAGCGACGGAAAAGGTGCCAAATCCTGTCCCAACCAACATTGTTGTTGGGAGCATATAAATAAAAAGACAATGAACATGTATCCAACAAGCAGCAATCGTTATCCAGCCAATTGGGAATCTGGGCATCAGACCGCCTCCCTTACCGTCATTCAAGCCATCCGAATGTGCAGCGGAACGATGTGTACATGCTGCTAATCCCGTACACGCAATAGGTATACAAGTTGCTGGCTAGCGCCCGCAGCGATACTGGTGTACCGTAGCGCATGCATCCTTTGTAATATCAGATTAATCCACAAATAAAAACAGCAGATTATGGCTAATGAAAATCTAAAATTTGAGACCTTGCAAGTACACGCTGGCCAAGAAATCGACCCCACTACGGGTTCGCGTGCGGTACCCATCTATCAAACCACGTCGTATGTATTCAATAGTGCGGCACACGGCGCGAATCTATTTGCCCTGAAAGAATTTGGCAACATATACACACGGATTATGAACCCAACCACTGATGTGTTTGAAAAGCGCATCGCTGCGTTGGAAGGCGGAGTGGCCGCATTGGCTGTTGCGTCAGGACAAGCCGCTCAATTCATCGCATTGACCAACATATTAGAAAACGGTGATAATTTTGTCAGCGGCGCAAACCTATATGGTGGCACATTCAATCAGTTCAAGGTATCCTTCAAACGATTAGGCATAGAAGCACGATTTGCAAAAGACGACGCTCCAGAGAATATCGAGGCGCTCATCGATGACAATACCAAAGCGATTTATGTAGAAACGATCGGCAATCCGAGCTACAGCATTCCAGACTTTGAGCGGATTTCGAGTATCGCGCAAAAATACGATTTACCACTCATTGTAGATAACACATTCGGCGCAGCCGGCTACCTTTTCAAACCATTGGAACATGGTGCACATGTTGTGGTTGAGTCGGCCACTAAATGGATTGGCGGCCATGGCAACAGCATCGGCGGCGTAATTGTTGATGGAGGAAACTACAACTGGGGAAATGGCAAATACAAGCAATTCAGCGAGCCGTCTGAAGGCTACCATGGCTTGGTATTCAGTGACGTGTTCGGCGTGGGCGGCCCATTCGGGAATATTCAATTTGCTATTCGTGCACGTGTGGAAGGGCTTCGGGATTATGGCCCCGCGCTGTCGCCGTTCAATGCCTTTCTGTTATTACAAGGCCTGGAAACACTTTCGCTACGCGTACAACGCCACGTAGACAACGCCCTTGAAGTAGCCAAATGGCTTGAAAGCCACCCACAGGTTGAGCGGGTAAGCTATCCGGGCTTAAAAAATCATCCACACCATAACAACGCCCAAAAGTATCTAAAAAATGGTTTCGGCAGCGTATTGTCATTTATCATCAAAGGAGGTGCGGATAAGGCCAATGCATTCATCGATGCCCTGCAATTGATAAGCCATCTGGCAAATGTTGGCGATGCGAAAACATTAATCATACACCCTGCAGCCACCACACATCAGCAATTGAGTGAAGCTGACCAGCTGAACGCCGGCGTATTTCCTGGTTTACTCCGTATTTCTGTGGGTATCGAACACATTGACGATATCAAAGCCGATCTGCAACAGGCATTTGATAAGATTAGGTAACCCCGATCACTAAGCAGCAAACAAACACAATGCATGTTACATATATTGACAAATTCCAGAACATTTAACTTGAAAGTGGAGCGCACGTTGCCACGTTAGCTGAGCCAGACATTAAATAACGTAACAGTAAACATGAACAACAAACTTACCTTGGGGATTTTCGGTTTTGGTGTAGTGGGGCAAGGGCTGCACGATATCATCAAAACCAAAAATCTCAACCTTGCAATCAAACGATTCGTCATCAAACACCCTGAAAAGAAACGCACATTACCCGCCGAACTGTTTACCACCGATGCCAACGCCGTGCTGGACGACCCGGAAATCAATACTGTTGTAGAGCTTATCGACGATGCGGAGGCTGCCTTCGATATCGTGTCCAGCGCCCTCCGGTCGGGGAAAAACGTCGTTTCTGCCAATAAAAAAATGATCGCAACCCACTTAGCTGATTTGATAGCCATCCAGCAGGAGTATGGCACAAGTTTGCTATATGAAGGGGCGGTATGCGGAAGCATTCCCATTATCAGGAACCTCGAAGAGTACTATGACAATGAACTGCTCCATGCAGTGACGGGTATCTTCAATGGTTCATCCAACTATATTTTATCTAAAATATTTAACGAAAATCTGGCATATGCTACGGCGTTGAAACAAGCTCAGGACCTCGGTTTTGCAGAGACTGATCCTACATTGGACGTCGGTGGGTACGATCCAAAATTTAAGCTGGCTATTGTAGCATCGCATGCTTACGGCCTTTATATCGCCCCGGAAGCGATTTTGAATATCGGAATAGACAAGCTTAGCGCATCCGATATCCAATTCGCCAAAGAAAAGAATTTCAAAATCAAATTGGTCCCTACAGCGCGGGAAATCAATGATAAATCTGTCATTTTATATGTGTTGCCAAAGCTGATTCCTCGCGACAACATATTGTATGGCGTAGAGAACGAATACAACGGTGTGCTGGTTAAAGCCGCATTCGCCGATGAGCAATTTTTCTATGGCAAAGGCGCCGGCGGCCATCCAACGGGATCCGCCGTACTATCCGACATAGCGGCTTTGCGGTATGGTTATAAATACGAGTACAAAAAACACATTGATGCCAACGGGCTTGCTTACAGCACGGATTGGGAAATAGAAGTCTACCTACGTTACAAAGAGGAGAGCTTTATTGAACATCTCAAGTTCACTTCGATCAGCGAGCGCTATTATGCCCAGGACTTTAAATATATTATAGGAAAAGTTAATCTGAGCAATATCCTAAAAAATCGGGATATTATCGATAGAGAAGGGTATTTTCTCGCCGAGATAGCGTAGCAAGCCAGGTATTTGATAAAAAAGTAAAAATAATAAAACATAAGCTTCGGTTGTGCATTTAAATATATATATTGCTTTAAAAATCCTGATATTATGCACAGTATTGCTGCCTTATTACTTTTTTTATTGACAAACTCCGCTAATATTGCGTTCGCCCAGCAGCACGATACGGTCCAGGAAACCGCATGGCAAACTTATGGCTATATCGTATTAGGCGCGATCGTGCTCATTATAGTCGTAGTGGTTTTGATTCGGAGACAGTATCGGAAGTTCAATGAATGAACAGATGGGATTGCCCACGGCCTGGTGCCGTGGGCATGAAAACCTAAGCTTCTCTTTTTAAACCGTATTTTTCTATCTTGCTATAAAGGTGGCTACGTTGTATGTCGATTTCGTCCGCGGTCTTTGACACGTTCCAGCCATTCTTTTCCAGCTTATATTTGATATATTCCTTCTCTGTATAGTCCTTGAAATCCTGAAAGGAAGAGAAATCGTCATAGTGGTTGGCAGAAACACTGTGGGATGTAGCGACGACAGCGGGCTTCGCTTCGATGGTAGGCTCCGTCTTGATTGGAGCAACAGGCGATGCTTCAGAAAAAGAGCCTGGATTAGCAAATGCCCGCACATCGTGGTCTGTAACGGATTTATCACTGAGGATAATCAGACGCTCCACCATATTACGGAGCTCACGGATATTTCCCGTCCATGGTAACGCTTTCAGTGCTTCCATGGCCTCTTCAGTTATCTGTTTCACCGGCATGTTGTATTCTGCACAAATCTCCTCACAGAAATGCTTTGCCAATACGGGAATGTCATCTTTTCGCTCAGTCAAGGGCGGCACATGAATAATGATTACACTCAGCCGGTGATACAAGTCCATACGGAAGTTGCCTGCATCGATTTCTTTAAGCAAGTCCTTGTTGGTAGCAGCAATTACCCGTACGTTTACAGCAATTTCTTTCTCACCACCCACCCGCGTAATTTTGTTTTCCTGCAGGGCCCTAAGCACTTTGGCCTGTGCCGAAAGACTCATGTCTCCGATCTCATCCAAAAAAAGCGTTCCGTTGTGTGCTTGTTCAAACTTTCCAATACGTTGTTTAACAGCCGACGTAAACGACCCTTTTTCGTGCCCGAACAGTTCGCTTTCAATAAGTTCCGACGGGATAGCGGCGCAATTCACTTCAATAAGCGGCGCATTTGCACGAGGCGACTTTTCATGCAGCCAACGAGCCACAAGTTCTTTGCCGCTGCCATTCGCACCCGTCACTAACACCCTGGCATCTGTTGGAGCCACCCGTTCAATAGTTTCTTTGATGCGTTGAATAGCACTCGAATCGCCAAGAATATCCCGTGTCTTACTTACTTTCCGTTTCAGCACTTTGGTCTCGGTAACCAGTGTACCGCGCTCCAACGCATTGCGGACTGTAATAAGCAACCGATTAAGATCTGGCGGTTTGGATATAAAGTCGTACGCCCCTTTCTTGCTAGCTTCGACGGCTGTTTCAATTGTACCGTGGCCGGAGATCATGATAAAAGGCAGATCCGGTTTGATTGTCAGCGCTTCAGTAAGCACCTCCATGCCGTCCATCTTGCTCATCTTGATGTCACAGAGCACCAGGTCTACATCTTCCCTCTTGATGATGTCCAGACCGTCGATTCCATTATCCGTGTCGATTACCTTGTAATCCTCGTATTCAAGGATTTCCCTTAATGTACTTCGAATCGCTCTTTCGTCGTCAATGATTAATATCTTGGTCATATTTTGTATTGGGTATAGCGTATTGCGTACCGGATACACAAATAAAAGTATTCTTCCATTTTGCTGTCCTCCAAATACACTTTTCCCTCCGCATATATCAAAAAAAGCAAACCCTGTAAGCCGGATTCTGTATCCCAATAGCCTGCTACAGCAGGTGCATGGGACTTCTATCATTTATCTAGGCTTGCCATCACTGGCAAGCTCCAGCGGCCTACCCGTTGCGGTTCCCATGAGGGATGGAAGCGAGCAACCTCCTAATCTCCGCAACCTATTTGGCCTTTCAACCCCCGGGGTTTACCGCGATGCGTGTCACCACGCAAAGCCGTGGGCTCTTACCCCACGTTTTCACCCTTACCTATGCCGAAACACAGGCGGTTTTTTTTCTGTGGCACTTTCCGTATTCCGGCCATCGCCGAAACCCTTCCCGTTAGGAAGCGGGGTGCTCTACGTTGTCCGGACTTTCCTCCCCGGCATCCGGCCGGAGCGATAGAACAGGTTTGCTACCCTGCAAAGGTAAGCAATAAGTCACGAATTTGGAAGTGCAGCATATCCGTGCGGCTGCCGAGCTTTTTTACGTAAGAACACAGGCTCTATGTACTTGTTTTATAAAACTTCGCTCCAAAAAGGAAAATCACGAAGTAGCAGATGATGGGCAAGTAATAAGCGACGGCAACATCATAATCAGCGACCCGCCCCATGAAAAACGGAAAAACAGCCGCTCCTACAACACCCATCACAATGAAGGAAGATGCTTGTTGTGTATGCGGCCCAAGATTCTTGAGGCCAAGGCTGAAGATCGTGGGAAACATGATACTGAAAAAGAAATTAAGCATCAGCAACGCAATGAACGACGGCCATCCCCAGCTCTGTGCAATAATTAGGCACATGACGATATTGCATGCGGCAAATGCAGCTAATAACTTATTGGGAGCTATATACTTCATCAGGAATGTGCCCACAAACCGGCCGATGGTCATCATGACCATACTCGTGGCAAAATAATAACCGGCTAATTCATCGGACAGTCCCATTTTCTCATGCCCATAGTTGATGAAAAACGCCCATGTACCTCCTTGCGCGGCTGCGTTGAAAAATTGTGCTACAAAGGCCCAGATAAAATGGCGATGCTGGAATAAACCTTTTTTAGCCGGCATAGGTGCTGTCTCCTGTGCCGTGCCATGTACATTCCCGCCTTCAAATGGTAGCGCTGGAATGCGCAACAAGCTAAACATGATGGCAACAAGGACAATGACTACACCAATCCCTACATAAAGCATCTTGACTGATGTCAAGCTCCCTGCTTCGCCGATATTACCGCTTAATATAAAATAACTTCCCAGCGTTGGACCGATGATGGTTCCGAGTCCGTTGAAGGATTGCGCAAAATTAATGCGCCTGTCACTCGATGCTTGATCACCCAACGAAGCAATAAATGGATGCGCGACCGTTTCCAAAGTGGCCAATCCGCACGCTAATATAAATAATGCTACACGGAAAAAGGTAAAGGACTCCGCATCAGCAGCCGGAACAAACAAGAAGGCGCCCGCAGCGTACAAAGCCAAGCCAAGCAATACACCCGATTTGTATCCAAACCGCTTCATGAAGAGACCGGCCGGAATGCCCATCACGGCGTATGCGCCGAAAATTGAAAACTGTACAAGACCTGACTCAGCCCTCGACACGCCAAGTACGTTCTGGAAATGTTTATTCAATACATCACCCATGGTGATGGCGATACCCCAAAGTAAAAATAACAGCGTGACAAAGCCAAATACGAGCCAATATTTACGTTCGGTAAGCTTAGATGTTTGGTTAGCTGGCAACTCCTGACTGCCAGATTTCGACAATAAATTTCCCATGCAATTTTAAGGTTAAATCAGCTCGGTCAAAGCCATAACGCATTACGACCTGCCAAATATATAAACCGTTTTAGCTATCCGAAAGAAAAAGCTAATTATTTTTTCTTCCGAGGTAAGCTTGGGCCTCTATCAACATCAAGCCGCTTAATTGAGCGGACAGGTCCACCACACCATGGTGCAATCTATTCCAATCTGGCCCTACCAACAGTTGCGGTCTTATTAATGCTTGGCCCGCCACGGCCGACGCGTTTGCACCGATAAATTGGACATATTCATCCCGTTTACCTGCCGGTACAACCGTATCTTGGGCAAGTCGCGCAAGGTAGCGAACAAAAATACCTTTAAATAATCCTCCATCGCCCTGCCCCTCATAACGAAGTATACCATTGGGCGAAATGACGCTGCTTTTGAGCGATGCATCCGCAGTGCAGCGGGCATCATCCAGATAAGTTCGCTTGTTGGTCACCTCATAAAGCGCATGAGCAGCTCCCAAAAAGACACCTTGGTTATAAGTAAAAAGCCAATCTTTGTCAATGCGGCCATCCCCCTGCCGGTTAATGCCATCCCATACCACTCCGGATACCGGATCCACGAGTGTGGCTTTCAGCCAGTCATAGAGAGCGATAGCTGTCTGAAGATCCGATGCTCGTCCAAAATGCTGGTATAGCCGGCATGCCAGTATAATTGCCGGCGCATTTGCCGGTGTATTTTTATAGGCTCGTTGGTCTTTGCGCCATGCCACACCACCGCCTTGATGCGGGTTGATACCCGTTTGGATATCAGACCAAAGAATATTTACGGCATCGAGAAACACGGGATCTCCTCCGGCTTCATACGCTCTTAAGCTCGCCAACGCCAGCCACAGCATATCGTCGTAAAACACATTCGGGTATCGGCTGCCGTTGGTTTCATGCATTCCGCTCAACAGCCGTTTTGCCCGTATAAGATACGTACTGTCTTTTGTACGCAAAAAGCCATCCACCAGCACATCGAGGGCATGCGCATTCCACCAATAGTGGAACGTGGTGTCTCCCGCGTTGTCTTGAATGTAATAATTGCCATTAGCGGATAGATAGGTCGTGTAGGTGGATTGCTGCAGCGAATCTGCCAGCGCAGCCCAGTAGTCAATACCACGGTTTTCCGCTCCTTGCTTCGAGCAAGTCAAAAGATGCCCAACAAGTATCAAAGATTTCAAAAACATCATGACGATATAATTTTTTTTATCAAATTGCTTGCGCGATCACATATCCACTTGCCCAAGCCCACTGAAAATTGTACCCCCCCAGCCATCCCGTCATGTCTACGCATTCGCCGCCGAAATACAATCCGGCTACTTTCTTTGCTTCCAAGGTTTGCGGGTTCAATTCGTCTACGGCCACTCCACCGCGCATTACCTCTGCCTTGTCGTACCCCTTGTCGCCCGCTGGCCTTACGACGAACCGATGGATCGTTTCTGCGATCCGCTTGGAATCTGTCTTTCCCAATGACGCGATTTTTGTATCGATCGGCAGAAATCTACCGAACGCTTCCACCAGCCTACGGGAGTAGAAATTGCCGAGCACTTGCGAAACTAACCGCCTCCCTCCTGCCTCCCGTTCATCCTTTATCAATCGTTCGATGGAGAAATGGGGCAACAAATCGATTGCAATGGTCTCGCCTGGCCGCCAGTACGATGAAATCTGCAATATCGCCGGACCGCTTAGTCCCCAATGGGTAAATAGTATATTCTCTTCAAAGCTGATGCGTTCATTGGCGACGCGGCAGAAAACGCTGTTGCCCGAAAGCGCAGCAAACCATTCGGCATTTTTTCCCGTAATGGCCAACGGCACCAACGCTGGAGCTACAGGCACGATGTCCAAGCCAAACTGGCGTGCAGTACGCAACGCAAAGTCACTGGCTCCCAACTTTGCCACCGGCAGCCCCCCGCTCGCGATGACCACCGCCTTCGCTTTCGCTTGTTTCAGCTTCCCCTCATGTTCATAGCTTACCTCAAACATGCCGTCCGGTGTTTTGGCAACGGATAGGACCTGACTATTCAGGTTCAGCGCCTGCCCGTGCCGTTGAATCAATCTGGCGAAAGCCCGTACCACATCTTTGGCGCTATCACTTACGGGAAAAAGCTGGCCCAGTTTTTTCTCCTTCCCGATAATTCCCTGCTGTTCAAAAAAGGCAACGGTATCGGCCACCGTCCACCTCGCAAACACTTGATCGGCGAATGCCGGATTGGCCGACACAAAGTTCGCCGCCGATGTATGTAAGTTGGTATAGTTGCACCGCCCCCCACCTGATATGAGTATCTTCGCCCCCGGACGGTCATTACGTTCCAATACCAATGTATGCCTGCCACGCATGCCCGCTTGTACGGCGCACATCAAGCCGCAAGCCCCACCACCGACAATAATGGCATCGTATTGTTTATCCACAAGCAATTGTAAGCTATAAGTTAAAATCCACCGTTCGCCGCTCCATCCAACTTTTTTCAGCCAGCTCTATGATACGGATAACGTTACGTGCCTCTTCGGGCTTTACAGCAAGTGTTTGCCGACCCAAAACGGCGGCCCAGATATTCCGGTAAAACGCTGGATAGTTACCGCGCTCACTTTCGATATATTCAATGATATCCGTACCGGCTTGAAGTACATTCAGTTTTCCCCATATGTCACTGGATTCCCTCCCCCAATCGGGATTCCCACGAGGTGATTCCCCTGCTTTGAGGGCTGCTTCCTGAGGATCCACACCGTATTTTACAAAAGCTCCGTTCAAACCATACAGCGCATAGCGCGGCGACGGCTCCTTTACAAGCATCGCACCTTTCAACGACACCTTGAGTTGCGGGTAGTGAAGGATAAGTTCAAAGTCATCCACCGCCTGTGCACCAGGCCGCTGCTTGCGCAGATCGGCATTGATGGCTTCGGGGGTTCCAAACAGTTGAAGGGACTGATCAATAAGATGTGCGCCCAAGTCGTAGAGAATACCCGATCCGGGCAGTCCGGCCTCACGCCAGGCACCTTCCCTAAGCGTATTACGGAACCGGTCATATCGCGCTTCAAAGGAAACCAGCCGACCTAGTCGGCCACTTTCCATCACCTTTTTGACTGTCAGGAAATCGCTGTTCCAGCGGGCATTGTGGTGCACGCTGAGCAGCAACCCTCGCTCCTTGGCCAACGTTATCAGTTCATCCGCCTCCGCTGCGGTATTGGTAAAAGGCTTCTCTACCACTACATGTTTGCCGGCGAGCAATGCAGCTTTGGCGAGTGTATAATGCACATCGTTCGAAGTAGCCACCACGACCAAATCTATGTCATCATCATGGATGATGTCATCCGCATGTGCCACAACGGCTACCCCGGGATACCGTTCTCGCAGCACTTTTTGTTGCTCCGGCTTGCGAGCACTTACACTACGCAACCGCAAACCGTCGATAGCCGTAATGACTGGGGCATGAAACACTTGCCCCGCCATACCAAAGCCGATAAGTCCAACGTTAACCTCGCTTGCCATCACATTCGCTCTGGAACCGCAATTCCCAACAATTTCATGCCTCCTGCAAGTATACGGGCCGTAGCTGACGATAGATGTAGCCTGAACACCCGCAATTCCTCTTCATCGGCCTTAAGAATAGATTCCTCATGGTAAAATTTGTTATATTGCTTGGCGACTTCATAGCAATAGTTGGCCAATTGTGCTGGGCTGAACTCCTTAGCCGACGCTTCGATGATAACCGGATAATTATACAACAGCTGAATCAAGTCGCGCTCGCTGGAAGCTAGCGTTGCAGGCATCACTAATGGCGTATCCAATGAATAAGCCCCTTTAGTCAGTACCGATTTGATCCGTGCGTGAGTATATTGGATAAACGGCCCGGTATGTCCTTGAAAATCGATTGATTCGTTGGGATCAAAGAGCAATCGCTTTTTTGGTTCCACTTTAAGCAGGAAGTACTTTAATGCGCCCATACCGATGATATGGTAGAGATACTCCTTTTCCGTATCCGACAGCCCTTCGGTTTTTCCCAATTCTTCCGTCCGTTTTTTGGCGGTTTGATACATCTCGTCCATCAGGTCATCAGCATCAACCACCGTGCCTTCACGTGATTTCATTTTGCCGGATGGCAGGTCGACCATGCCATATGACAAGTGGAATAGGCCGGAAGCCCATGGCTTACCCAGCTTTTGGAAAATCAGGAAAAGCACCTTGAAATGATAATCCTGTTCATTCCCCACAACATAGATGGATTCGTCCATTTGGAAGTCATTATATTTCAACTGGGCAGTACCTAAGTCCTGTGTTATGTAGACAGACGTGCCGTCCCCTCTCAGTACCAACTTTTCATCCAGCCCATCCCCTGTCAGGTCTATCCATACGGAGTTGTCAGCCTTCCTGAAAAACACCCCTTTATCCAACCCTTCTTGAATGATATCCTTACCGAGAAGGTAGGTATCAGATTCGTAATAGTATTTATCGAAATCTACGCCAAGGCGGTCGTATGTCTGCTCGAATCCAGCGTATACCCAACCGTTCATCAACTTCCACAACGTAATCACCGATTCGTCGCCGGCCTCCCATCGTTGGAGCATTGCCTGCGCTTCGCGGATGATAGGTGCTTGTTTCTTGGCTTCCTCTTCGCTGAAGCCTTGCGACATCAATTCGTCTATCTCTTGTTTATATGCCTTATCAAACTGTACATAATATTTGCCTACGAGGTGATCCCCTTTTAGTCCACTGCTTTCGGGTGTTTCTCCGTTCCCCCACCGCTGCCAGGCCAACATCGATTTGCAGATATGGATACCGCGGTCGTTCACGAGGTTAGCCTTGATAACCTCATACCCGTATGCTTTCAGTATTTCAGCAACCGAATAACCCAGCAGGTTATTACGGATGTGTCCCAAGTGTAACGGCTTGTTGGTGTTTGGCGATGAATATTCGACCATTACCTTGCTTCCGTTCGAAGGAAATTTACCAAAACTTTCCCCAATAATGTGTGTTTTAAACACATCGGTCCAGTACGCGTCAGACAAGCTAAGGTTGAGAAAGCCCTTGATGGTGTTAAACGCGGCTAGTTCGGGAAGCTGTTCCTTTAGGTACGCGCCAATTTCGGCACCTGTGACTTCCGGAGATTTTTTGGAAAACCGCGTGATTGGAAACACAACAATGGTTAGCTGCCCCTCAAATTCTTTCCGCGTTTCTTGTATTGTTAGCTGATTTTCCGGGATATCGGAGTCATATAAGGCTTTGACTGCCTGCTGGGTATGATAAATAAGCTGTTGTTGTATCGTATTGACCATGTAAGTATTTAAGCATTAATTTCTTAGCATTGATATGCGAAATCGCAAATTTACATTAGATATATACATCGTTTCGTAGCGAAAATATATCTTTGCCAAACTTAGACAAACAGGCCATCATATGCAAATTGATGTTTGTCCAATTCGCCTCTGCCATTGAAACGCAGACGATTATTTAGAAGAAAAATATACAAAAAATGCAGAGCTATCAGGAATTTCTTGACCTAAGTGTAGGTTTCCCTCAGGATGGGTTTGAAATCATAGACGACGAGCTGTACTTCCATGATCTCAATCTGATGGAAATGATTGAGACATATGGAACGCCGTTGCGTTTCACCTACCTACCCATTATCAGTAAGAAGATACAGCAAGCCAAGATATTATTTCAAACGGCGATATTGAAACACAACTATCGCGGCACCTACAAATATTGCTATTGCACGAAAAGTTCGCATTTCAAGCATGTGGTGGAAGAAGCATTGAAAAATGACATCCACTTGGAGACTTCCTCAGCTTTTGATATGCCCATGATCGATGCATTGGAGAAGAAAGGAGTGGTTAATAAGGATATTACGGTCATCTGCAACGGATTCAAGACCTATCAGTATAAGCAGTACATTATCGATATGCTGCACGATGGGTACAAGAACATTATTCCCGTATTGGACAATAAAGAAGAGTTTAATATCTATGACGACGAGGTAGAGCTTGAAGAGCCCTGCAACCTTGGTATCCGTATTGCAGCGGAGGAACAGCCGGATTCACCGTTCTATACTTCCCGGTTGGGTATCCGTTTGGAGGATATCCTCGACTTCTATAACAACAAAGTTGCCCCCAATCCCAATTTCAGGGTCAAATTACTCCATTTTTTTATTAATTCAGGCATATCGGACACCCCCTATTATTGGAATGAGCTGGAGAAGTATGTCACACTTTACTGCAAGTTCAAAAAAATTAACCCAGACCTGGACACCCTTGACATCGGCGGGGGCATGCCGTTTAAGGATTCCTTGGTGCACGATTTCGATTATGAATACATGGTTAATGAAATCGTGAACCGTATCAAGCAAATCTGCGCAGTGCATGACGTTATGGAACCCGATATCATCACCGAATTCGGTAAGTATACCGTTGCGGAAGCTTCCGGCATTCTCTATAAGGTAATTGGCCGCAAGCAACAAAACGACCGCGAAAAATGGTTGATGCTGGATGGTTCGTTCATCACTAACTTACCTGATGTATGGGCGCTCAACCAAAAGTATATCTTACTGCCGATCAACAACTGGGACGCCGAATATGAGCGCGTAAATTTGGGAGGTATTACGTGTGACGGACAAGATTATTATAGCCAAGAGGCACATATCAATAGCGTGTTCATGCCGAAAACGCGTAAATTGCAATATCTTGGCTTTTTTCACACTGGCGCATATCAAGAGGTATTGAGCGGTTATGGCGGCATCCACCACTGTCTGCTCCCCTCGCCCAAGCATGTACTGGTGCGGAGAAACCGCGACGAAACGTTCAATTTTGAAGTGTTCGGCGAAGAGCAGAACAGCAAGCAGGTACTTCGGCTATTAGGTTATCAATAGCGCTTTGCAACATTGGAATAACTTTTGCAATATACTATATTTGACAAAGATATCTTCCGCATATGATGATCGTCAAGCATCAATCGCTAATTGTGATCCTCACGCTGTTGTGGGCCGCCTGTGGCAGTGATAAGTCCATCAGTGATCGGGTGGCGCTAAGTGAGGTAACTTATCACCTGGAATCCAATCCCGTGTTTGAGACCGCCGAAATGGAATACGGCGAAGTGAAATTCGACCAAAAATCAGATGCCGATCTCCTGGCAACGTATAAAGAATTGGAAAAAGGAGGATATGTGACACTCGAATTGCTTAAGGAGCGAAAGCGTTTCCTGGCCAAAGACAGCACCTTCGTATACCTTGTTAAGTTGACCAATAAGTCCATCCCATTCGTGCTTGAAAAGACGGATAAGAAAGCAACCGTGAAGACCGTCGAATATACGCTTGACGAAGACGGTGGAATTGCTGTTGAACAGACGGGCAAAAACCGGGCGAAAGCAACCGTAACACTCAAAAAGACCGAAACAGACTTCGTGGACTTTGCAAAAAAAGGTGCCGACAACAACGCTTCGTTTACTAAGAAGACCTATACACTCCGCTTCAATAAAGAAACGGGATGGGGCGTCACCAAATAGCAAACTCCCAGCAACAGGATGAAAGGAATAGGAACACTTATTGCTGTACAGGCCTTGCTTGCAACTGTTTCCGGCGTGCTGATATCACAGATGTCATTTGTCGGAAAGATGGGTATCAGCGTACTGTACAGCCAATATAACGTTTTCAAGATATGGTGGAAAATCGCATTATTGCTTTTTGCAATCCAACTGGCGCTCATTTTCGTATTATGGCTGGTAAAGGTACGTCTGAGCGGAAGAATGGCTTTCATTACCATCCTGCTATTTCTCATCGCCGGCCTTATCGGATCTTATTTCACCTATCTTGATTTTACGACGACCACCCATCGGTTAATGAAGGCGAGATTTCATTCCGGAGGCTACTTATTCTGGGGCGCTTGGGGGCTATCCTGCATTTATTTTATTATGATGCGCATCGTACGAAAACCGATTGACCAACAAGCGATGCCTGCTGCCACCGAGCCGGGGGCCATAAACGCCGCCATTTCCCAGGGGCCTCCTACTCCACCTCCTCCATTGCCTTGAGGGGAGTGCCTGCAAGCTGGTAACATATACCAAACAGCGACACCAATATGGTCATGCAGGAGAATAATAGCGCCACCGAGACAGCCACTTCAGGATCAAAGTCAAATCGCTGAGACGCCTGCAAAAACAGCCATTCCCGCACCCCAATCCCCGAAAACGACACCACACTTAGTATGGCGCTCAATAAGAATACCAAAAAATACACCAAACTTGCCGTTGTTGCTTTAAAGGCTGCCAACATCAGGTAAACACAAAGCAGTTGGAGCATCTGCACCACTAAGGAATACCCCAAACTTTTAAAAAAAATACGCCCGAACGTCGGAAATAGTTTATGGAGCACAAGGCGGGCTATCCATATGGTCATAGCAATGCCCGGCAGTACCGCGAGTTTCCATATACCCGGCAACAACACAACACCTATAGTCAACACCAACAACACGATGGCCACCAATCCGGATAGCCGGTCATTTAATACACTGGACGTAAGCGGTTTTACCGCCCACCCAAACCGCCTATTGAGTACATATATTTTATAAGCATCCCCACCGATCCCCCCGGGGATAAAAAAATTGTAAAACATACCTAATAAGTACAGCGCGTGGTTGCTTCCAGCATTTAGGTAGAACCCATTCGCATGAAAGTAGATCAGCAGGCGGAGCGACGAGACCCACTGCGAGGCGGTAAACGCTATTACTGCGAGTAGTAGGAACCCAAAGCGGGAAGTACTCACCAACGACCTCACGCCTGTGAGATCAATTTTGGTGAATACGACGTACAGCAAAACTGCACTGATAAGTATCCTAGCCAAACTGGCTACTACTTTCCTTGCTTTTTTCAAACGTACTGACTTTTCTGATAATAAACGGGCGTTTGTCCTGCGACTCATAATAGGTTTTCATCTGCAGATCCACCACGATGCCGATAGTGAAAAACTGTATCCCCACGAATACTAGCAGCACACCCAAAATAAGCAACGGTCGGCCGCCTATCTCGTTGCCAAGCAATTTTTCGATCAACAGGTATACATTGATGATGAAGCCCAGCGAAAACGTCAACAGCCCCAAATTGCCAAACAGGTAAATGGGCTTTTGAAGGTAACGTTGCGTAAAAAGCAGCAGCAGGAGATCATTAATCACCTTGAATGTACGGCCAATACCATATTTTGAGACACCAAAACGACGGGCATGATGTTTCACGGGCACTTGCTTGATGCGCGCGCCATTGAGGTGAGCCAACAGCGTGATGAATCGATGCGACTCGCCGTACAGTAGGAGTTCTTTAGCGGTATCCCGGGTGAACACCTTAAGGGCGCACCCATGGTCGCGGATATTGAGCTTCGTTGTACGCCGGATGATGGAATTGGCTATCCGCGATGGGAATGTTCGGATAATATTGTCTTGGCGTTTCTGCCTTTCGCCGATGACCAAATCGTAATCGCCAGCCTCCAATACATCGACCATCATAGGGATGTCCGATGGATCGTTTTGCAGGTCGCCGTCAAGCGTGATGATATAATCTCCGCGTGCACTGTCGATCCCTGCCATCAATGCCGAGCTTTGTCCATAATTCTTCTTGAATTCGATTAGGATCACGTGCGGGTCTGCACTTCTTTTGACAGCGTGACGTGTGCCGTCTGATGAGAAGTCATCAACCAAAATCAACTCGTACCGCAGGCCCCGCATTGCCTCGGTAATGGCTGCGATCAATAAAGGCACATTCTCCTCCTCGTTGTATAACGGGATGACTATTGAGTAAAAACGGCTGCTGTCCATGTTGTATGCTGATAGTTTTGTTTATTTTTGCGCCTCCAATTGCACCTATACGGGCGCAAATTTATTGATTTAATGCAAGTAATGAGCACGCAATTATCAGATAAGGATTTCATCGTCCTTTATGTCGCCCTTTCGGTTGCTTATTTTTTGGGGTTATTTGTCCCATTGATGGAAAACGACGCAGCGCAACACGCCTCCATGGCTATGCGCATGGCGTTGAATAACGACTATTTCCATATCTACAAGGGAAATGAACCATATCTCGACAAACCACACCTCCATTTCTGGCTGGCCGCCTGGTCAATGAAACTATTTGGCATTAACCATATCGCGTACCGCATTCCGGCCTTTCTGTTTCTTGCCATGGCAGCGGCATGCACTTATAAACTCACACACATGCTGTACCGCGACCGCGCGATGGCTCATGTAGCAGCTTTGATGTTCTTGTCGGCACAGACCATTGTACTTTCAGCGCATGACGTCCGTACCGACGCAATACTTACCGGCGCAGTCATCTTTGGTGTTTACCACGTCGTCGCCTATATAAAAAACGGAGCAAGCGTACACATCCTGTTTGGCGGATTAGGGGCAGCAATGGCGCTGGGTGCAAAGGGGATGGTCGGTGTGGGTATTATTGGCGTGTGCGTGTTCGCTTATCTGTTGTATAGCCGTGAGTGGGGCCAGTTCTTTCGCTGGAAAGTGCTTTTGGGGCTCATGTCCTTTGTTGTGGGGATAACGCCCGTCCTTTATGCATATTACCAGCAGTTCGATCTGCATCCCGAAATGCTTGTACGTGGCGAATATGGCGTTTCTGGTGTGCGCTTCATCCTTTGGGATCAAAGTTTCAAACGGTTCAGTGGCGAAGATTTCGGGGCCAACAGCCCTGATTACCTTTTTTTCTTTCATAGCCTGCTATGGGTGTTCATACCATTTTCTGTGCCGTTGTATGGCGGCGTCTTTAGTCGGACATGGTATTTTATCAAAAGCAGATTTTCCAAATCCAATGGATGCGAGTTCCTTACCGTTGGCGGGTTTTGGATGATTATGTTGATTTTCAGTTTTTCGAAGTTCAAGTTGCCTCACTACCTCAACAGCCTTATTCCGATTATCAGCATCCTCACGGCCTCTTACCTATTCCAATTGGGCAAACAGCCTGCAGTGCGGACAACTAAAATCTATTTGCTGGCCGAATACCTGTTGATCGGCATTGGGCTTGCACTGATGTTCTATCTAGCTGGCTTCGCGTTTGGCGTTCCAAGCGTTGGCGGCCTTCTACTGGTGGCGGGCGCAGGCGTGCTTCTCGCACGCTCCGTCTGGTCGAACAAGGCCCTTACATCACGTATCGTTGCAATAGGCATATATTTTGCCGCCATGCTTAATATTTTCTTAAATACGCAATTCTACCCCCAACTAACACAGTATCAAGCCGGTTTACAGATCGCCAAACAAATTCGGGAACAGGGAATCGAGCCGAAAGACATTGTCATGCCTGATCACTACACGAACTGGACGCTGGACTTTTATACACAAACCAATATTGAGCGAATTCCCATGGACGCCGCCATCCAAGCAACGGCAAAATACCTTTTTATATCAGCTCCGGATATGGAACAGTGGAAAGCTGCCGGACGATCGTATGAAACCGTAGCTGAAGCTTCCCATTACCGGATTACCCGGTTGAAGCCGGCTTTCCTCAACGCGGAGACAAGAAGCGAGCAATTGAGCCGCTATATATTGGTCAAGGTGATGTAACCCCAAAATCAACAGAAATGAATGTATTAGTTACCGGAGCTGCAGGTTTCATTGGTTTTCACTTGGTGCGTATGCTCCTTGATGAAGGACATCGTGTGGTTGGGCTCGACAACATCAATGATTATTACGATGTCAAACTCAAATATGCGCGATTGGCTTCCTGCGGAATCCGCCAAGTCGATCTTCCGGCTGACCAGCTGGTCCAAAGCGAGACCCATGAAAACTATCATTTCGTGAAAGCAGACATCGCGGGCATGGAGCAGCTCGAGCCGCTTTTCCGCAACCAGCATTTCGATGCCGTGCTGCACATGGCTGCGCAGGTGGGCGTACGTTATTCGCTCGAGAATCCACAGGCGTATACACACTCCAACCTCATCGGCTTCATCAATATCTTGGAATGTTGCAGACACTACAACGTCGGGCATCTTATTTATGCGTCCAGCTCATCGATATACGGACTGAACAATAAAATACCGTTCAGCGAAGCTGATCGTGTGGACCAGCCCGTGAGCTTATACGCAGCTACCAAAAGGAGCAATGAACTCGCTGCATACAGTTACAGCCACCTTTATGGATTAAAGACCACCGGACTACGCTTCTTTACCGTATACGGCCCGTGGGGCAGACCCGACATGGCCATGTTTCTCTTCGTTGATGCTATTCTCAAAGGCAAGCCGCTTAAGGTATTCAACAACGGTAACTTAGCTCGCGATTTCACTTACATTGATGATATCGTGGGTGGAATAAAGCTCGTGTTAAACAACAAGAATCATGCGATGGACTTGCCAAAAAACGCGGTGTATAATATTGGCAATAGCAAATCCGTGAAGCTCCTCGACTTTATTGAGGCCATCGAAAAGCATACGGGCAAAAAGGCCGTTAAAGAACTGTTGCCTATGCAACCGGGGGATGTAGAAACGACCTGGGCTGATGTCAGTAAGTTGGCAGATACCTTCGGCTACAAACCCCAAACGCCTGTCGATATCGGGGTCAAACATTTTGTCGAATGGTACCTGTGGTATACCGGGCAAAGTCAGTTTATTGCCTGATACCTTCTGGTATTTCTGCCTCATCAATTTTTGGCGAACCACTAATTATTTTAGTATATTTGCCGGTATGGGGCGCCCGTCTGCACATACCGAATACGCCATCGTGGATATTGAGACCACCGGAGGATATGCGTCCGGAAGCGGCATCACGGAAATTGCCATTCTCATTCATGATGGACAAGAGATAGTTGAACGGTTTGAGTCGCTCATCAACCCCCAGTGTCCTATACCATTGTCCATCCAAGCCTTAACAGGCATCACCAATGAGATGGTTGCCGATAGCCCGACATTTGATAAATTGGCAAGCCGCATTTATCAGCTACTTGATGGCCGTGTTTTCGTGGCGCACAACGTCAATTTCGACTATTCATTCTTGAGGCATCACCTCGAAATAGCCGGGTTTCACCTTTCAGCACCTAAGTTGTGCACAGTACGTATAAGTCGAAAAATCAAACCGGGCTTCCTATCTTATAGCTTGGGGCGGTTATGCGATGCAATGGGCATCCCTATAAATAGCCGTCACCGGGCGGGAGGCGACGCCCAGGCCACAGCCACCTTATTTACCCAGTTGATGACACTGGATGTCGATGGAATCATTCCCGAAATGTTGAAGAAAACATCCAAACATCAACAGTTGCCTCCTAACCTTCCGAAGGAACAATTCGACAGCCTCCCCACTGCTCCGGGCGTCTATCATTTCAGGGATCAGGGCGGCCAGGTCATCTATGTAGGTAAAGCACGGAATATACGCAACCGGGTAGCGCAGCATTTCAGCGGACACAACCCCAACCGTCAACGCCAACATTTTTTGCGCCATATCCATTCCGTTACATACGAGCGGTGCGGCACTGAACTACTCGCGCTGCTCCTCGAAGCGATCGAAATCAAGCGGCTGTGGCCTGTTTACAACCGTGCGCTGAAACGCTTTGAACCGAAGTATGCTTTATATACTTACCAAGATCAAGGGGGGTACCTTCGCCTTGCCGTTGGAAAGCATGCCAAGCACCACCAACATATCCAGCTATTCCACAGGCAACTGGATGCCTTTAACTTACTCCATCGATTAATCCGGCAATTTGACCTTCACGCCCATCGTTGTATCTTCGGGATACAGCCATCCGATTCCGTTCCATCTAAAGCTACTTCAGCCCTTCCAAGCGACGCTTTGTTGGACGTCCCACAAATGGAGTACAATCAACGTGTCCTATCGGCAATTGAACACCTCAACCAGCACTTGCCCACTTTCGCTGTTTTCGATAAAGGCCGTGAACCAGATGAACTAAGTTGCATCTGGGTCGAAAACGGGCATCTTTATGGCATGGGCTATGTAAGTCGTCAGACCGACATATGTGATGCAGTGGATATGAAAGCGTGCCTCACCCGCTACGATAGCAACCATTACATGATGCAACTCATTTACAGCTACGCAGAAAAACATCCGAGTCATATATGGAAACCCGGACAACCGCCCCCCAACTGTACTTGATGAAAACTGAAATTGTATCGCCCCTGTCCGTCACTTTCCAAACAATGTACCCGATCTTGCCAATACAAAGCTACCTAATAAGAGATGCTGGGGGCTTTCTACATAGCATAAACTCACCACCAAGCAGCAGACTAAAAAAACTTTATGCAATAGCCGGCTGCCATAGGGCTGTCAGCGAGGCCTGTTTTCTTTGTTACGGTAATCAAAAATAAATTGCAATGGAATCATTACAACAGGAAACCACTATCACGCTTTCGCAGTTACTGGCTCATTGGCAGGGGCACCGAAGCCTTACCCGGAAAGTTATCGACGCTTTTCCAGAAGACCAACTCTTATCGTACACCATTGGCGGCATGCGTACATTTGCTGAATTAGCGATGGAGCTGAACCGTATGGGGGCCACCGGCGCCCATGGTATCGCGACCGGTGAATGGAAGGAATTACATGACTTACGCGGCGCGGAAACAATAGACACAAGCCCGCAAACAAAAGCTGGCATCCTCAATCTATGGGATTGGAGTACAGCATACATCAACGGTATATGGCCGCAAGTTGCCCCTTTTCGGCTACAGGAGATCGATAACGCCTACGGCCAGTGGGAAGGCCAAGTTTGGTGGCACCTGTGTTACTTTATCGACAATGAAATTCATCACCGGGGGCAAGGCTACGTCTACCTTCGCGCGTTGGGCATCGAGCCGCCGGCATTCTGGGATAGGTAACATCTGATATCACGGCATCAGTCATTGATTTATCCGTGGCTGATAGCCGGAGATATGGCTTAAACAGGCACGTACTTCCGGTTGATGTGTTGCCAGATGTAGATAACGAAGCCCATAGCGATGAGCGATCCAGCTACCCCTTGGAAGAGCAAAGTATAATGAATGCCCCAAACCTGGGCGAGCGCACCGATAAACAGGCTCCCCAGCGGAAAAACACCTTGGAAAGCCATGATGTAGTAGCTGATAGCACGCGCCCGGTATGCTGGCATGGCATGCGTCTGGATATAGGTATTGATACTCGAATTCTGCACCATCATTCCCATGGAAGCAAGCAACGTGCTTACCAACGCAAGAGGTAGCCAAGAGGCAAATGAGAGCGCCAAAATACCAAGCGCGAATAATCCCGAAGCCTTCATTACACGGAAGCGCAGGTTAACGCCCATCGGCGTCCGAGCCATATAAACAGCTCCTGCCATCGCTCCCAAACCCGCCGCGCTCTCGAACCAGCTGAATGTGGTCGCATCACCATCAAACATTTCCCTTGCGATTACCGGCAGCAATGTTGTGTACGGGATGATTAACATACTGGACGCTGTCAGCAATAATATAAGGGACAGTATATGTGGCGAATGCTTTAAGTAAATAAAGCCCTCCTTAAAGCCATTCCAAGTGCTAGCCTGCCTGGCTTCTATCGGCTTCGTCGTTAGTCTCATGGATAATAGCGAACCGATCACCGCAATAAAGCTTACAAAATTGACCCCGAAGCAAACTGCCTCGCCGTAGGTACTTAGTAAAACACCCCCTAACGCCGGCCCGAGCATCCGCGCAGCATTGAATGCCGAAGAATTAAGAGCAATCGCATTAGGCAAATCGGCCTTATCGTCCACCAATTCGACCATAAGAGACTGTCGAGCAGTTACATCAAACGTGTTAATTACACCCTGAATTAAACTAAGCACTCCAATCCACCAAACGCTATAATATCCCAAAAACACCATCAGGGCCAGTGCACCGGCCTGAAGCATCAAACCACACTGCGTAATTACCACGATGCGATATTTTTGATGCCTATCCACGAAACTTCCGATAAACGGTGACAATACCAGCGATGGAATAAGCGCCGCAAAGGATACCAACCCTAGAATAAAGGCCGACTCAGTAAGCCGGTACACCAACCAACTGACAGCGATTCGCTGCATCCACGTACCCATCAGGGAAATGGCCTGTCCTGTAAAATGTAACCGGTAATTGCGATGTCTGAGCGCTCGGAAGAGATTCACCTCCATACTCGCACAAAAGTCATACCACGCGCGGCTACCGCCTTCAATCTAAACTACTTAAATATTTCGCTTTTTGCCACATTATCGTTATTTTTACATGCTGAAATTCACTGTTTCATTTTAACTTCTTTATCATTCAGACATGAAATTTTTTATTGATACCGCCAATCTACAACAAATCAAAGAAGCGCAAGATTTGGGCGTGTTGGACGGGGTAACGACCAATCCAAGCCTAATGGCCAAAGAAGGCATCACAGGCGAGGAAAATATCATCAACCACTACAAAGCCATTTGCGATATTGTAGACGGGGATGTCAGCGCAGAGGTGATTTCCACTGATTTCGATAATATTGTGAAAGAAGGGGAAGCTTTAGCCAAATTAAACGATAAGATCGTCGTGAAAGTACCCATGATTAAGGAAGGTATAAAAGCCATTAAGTATTTTACAAGCAGCGGCATCAAGACCAATTGCACACTGGTGTTTTCCGCCGGACAAGCACTGCTTGCCGCAAAAGCGGGAGCTACGTATGTATCCCCGTTCCTTGGCCGCCTCGACGATATATCAACGGACGGATTGTCGCTGATAGAAGACATCCGGTTGATATATGACAACTATGGATACGAAACACAAATATTGGCAGCCTCCATACGCCATGTCATGCATATTGTGGAATGCGCAAAAATCGGAGCTGATGTCATGACAGGGCCATTATCAGCCATATTGGGTCTGCTCAAACATCCGCTTACCGACAACGGCCTCGCCCAATTTTTGGCTGACCACGCTAAAGCCGCAGCCGGAAAGTAACAGTTGTATTGATCTTTTAAGCACCCATGGTCCGGCCATGGGTGCTTCAGCAAGCATGTGATGTTGACAGCAACAGGAAGAGAACAGGGCATCGCCGACGAAAAGTTCGTCCGCTTGCTCCGCCAAAACAAACTGAAAGTAACGCAACCCCGCCTCAGTGTACTTCAAATTGTTTCCGACAAAGACACCGCTATATCCCAGCCGGAACTTGAAAAATTACTGGGCGACGCGGTAGACCGTGTGACACTGTACCGGGTGCTTGCCACGTTCGAAGAAAAAGGCATCCTGCATAAAATATTTGACCTGCACGGTACAGCCACTTATGCGCTTTGTTCAACAGACTGCGACGAGCACCACCACCATGATGAGCATGTGCATTTTATCTGCTCGGCTTGCAATAGCATATATTGCTTAGACGAAATCAAGCTGCCTAAAATCAGCCTTCCTGAAGGTTACCAACTGACGTCCGTAGGCATTAACGCAGTGGGGTTATGCGCCCAATGCAAATCAGCCAGCAAATAACCCTCCTTTCCTCTGCAGATTGCCGTTTCCCCGTCAAACAGCAACAGGACAGCAGCTAAAACAGACCACAAAACCATCACTAAAGGAATAGCTAATTAATACATAAAAACCTATGAAACAACTCGTTATAACAGCAATATAACTTAGTTATACATGTCGGCCATTTTAGCAAACAATCATTTACCAACCCCGCTCCCTATCAGTTGCCGCCCACGCTTGAATTTGCTAACAATATAGCCATAGAATTAAGTAAAGCTTTAGCAAAATCATTTTTAAATATCAGATATTCTAATTGATAATATAATTACATGAACAAAATATACATTCATGTATTTTTAGCAAAATCCAAAACCATAGCTTGCCAAGGTGTCATGATATTTTGTACTTTAGCAAAATGATGACGGGGGTGCAAACATGGGCAAAGCGTTTCACTGGCTTTGGTAAAACGCCGAAAGGGGCGTTGGTCCTGACGTTGGCCGTTTTAATGACTGTCGTTTTCTATTTCTCGTTGCCCAAACCACTTTTCCGTACCCCTACCTCGTTTGTGGTCGTGGACGAAGCCGGTGCTCTTTTAGGTGCGTCGATAGCGGAAGACGGCCAATGGCGTTTTCCGATAGCGGATACCATTTCGGAAAAATTCATCGAGTGCATCATCGCCTTTGAGGACAAACGTTTTTATTTCCATCCAGGCATCGATCCTCTCGCGTTGCTACGCGCTGGGTGGCAAAATACGACAGGCAGGCGCGTGGTTAGCGGAGGCAGCACCATTAGTATGCAGGTTATCCGAATGAGCAGAAACAAACCGCGGACGGTTTGGCAAAAATGCATTGAAGCGTTTCTGGCGTTCCGGCTGGAAGTCAGTTACAGCAAGACGGCTATCCTTCGGATGTATTGCGCAAATGCCCCTTTCGGCAGTAATGTGGTCGGGTTGGACGCCGCTTCCTGGCGATATTTCGGTCGTGCATCACAACAGCTTTCATGGGCAGAAGCCGCGATGCTAGCCGTACTGCCCAACGCTCCATCGCTCATCCATCCAGGACGCAATCGGCAGCTGCTACTTGCCAAGCGCAATGCACTGCTGGATAAACTGTCCGCGCAAGGCACCCTCGACAGTGCTACCGCAGCATTAGCCAAGTTGGAACCGCTACCGGACAAACCGCGCCCCCTCCCGCGATTGGCTCCTCACCTTTTGGATCGGTTCAGGAAGGAATATCGCCAGCTCGGTACCGGCACCTCACGCCTCGAAACGTCACTCAAAGCCAATTTGCAACAGCAAATAGTCGATATTATTGATCGCCATCATCGCAGCCTGAGCGCCAACGGTATCCTCAATGCTGCAGCACTCGTGCTGAACGTCGAGACTGGCAACGCATTGGCTTACGTGGGCAATGTACATACTCCGCAAAACGTCGAGGCCGAAAGCCATGTAGATATGATAACCGCACTTCGTAGTCCCGGCAGCACACTGAAGCCCTTGCTCTACGCGGCAATGCTTACCGACGGGCTGATCCTGCCCCATACGTTGATCCCGGACATCCCCACGCAAATCGGCGGTTATACGCCACAAAATTATGATCTGGGCTATGACGGTGCTCTTCCGGCTTCCCGCGCGTTAAGCCGGTCACTCAACATTCCGGCAGTGAAGATGTTGCAACAGTACAAATACCAGCGCTTTCAGCCTTTTCTTCGCCAAGCAGGTATCGGCACGCTTAACAGACCGGCCGATTTCTATGGGCTATCCATGATTCTGGGGGGATGCGAGGTGACTATGTGGCAGCTTGCGGGAACATATGCCAGCATGGCTCGTACGTTGAACCATTATCGACGCCATGATGGTGGATACAGCCCGGCCGATTATCACGCCCCAAGCTATCAGAAAAACACCCATAGACCGCCTGGCGACGGCAGGGATCGAGCATCGCTGATTGACCACGCTTCGTTATATTTCACTTTCCAGGCGATGAACGAAGTAATGCGCCCTGGCGAGGAAGCGCTATGGGAGCAATTCACCTCATCGAAGAAAATAGCTTGGAAAACCGGCACAAGCTTCGGCTTCCGCGATGGATGGGCCATAGGACTTACACCCGGCCATGTGGTATGCGTATGGGTAGGCAATGCCGATGGCGAGGGACGGCCCGGCCTGACCGGTATTGAGACCGCTGCCCCAATCTTATTTGAAATTTTCGGGTTGCTGCCTCACCAAGGTTGGTTTGAAGTGCCATTAGACCGGATGGTGCAGACCGCTGTATGTCGCGAAAGCGGTCACCTCGCGGGGCAAGACTGCCCTAAACCCGATACCATCTACATCCCTGCACCGGGCCACCGCTCGTCCGTTTGTCCTTACCATCAACTTGTGCACACGAATAAGGGCGGCACACGACGGGTGACCGCCGACTGTGCCGCCCCGGGGGATATGATAACCACCTCCTGGTTTGTACTACCTCCGGCCATGGAGTTCTATTATAAGTCAAGGCACGCCAATTACCGCGAACTACCTCCTTTTGCCAGCGATTGCGCGGCCCACACGGAAGATTTGGTCATGGAAATGATTTACCCCAAAAATGACGCGAGAATTTACATACCTTTAGAAATTGATGGCCAGCGCGGTCAGGTCATCTTTAGTGCCGCACATCGCAGCAAAGGCAGCAAAATATATTGGCATCTTGATGAAACATTTGTGGGCGAAACGGAGACATTTCATCAGCTTGCGCTTGATGTGCCTGCGGGAATACACCGCATCACATTGGTTGACAACACCGGCGCACGCATTAGTCACCGATTCGAAATTTTAACGAAATAATATGCTAGAACTTTTGGACCTACAGCAAGTGTTGGTACTGGATATCGAAACCGTGCCTCAATACGCTTCGTATGACGCGTTAACACCTCATTTCCAAGAATTGTGGTGTCACAAAGTAAAAAACATATTGCAAGACGGAGAGTCTGCTGCCGACGTCTACCACACCGCCGGACTACATGCAGAATTCGGAAAAATAATCTGCCTGTCTGTCGGCATATTCTACCAACGGAACAGCCGGATGGGGTTTCGCGTGAAGTCGTTTGCCCAAGCCGATGAAAGAGAATTACTGACTGGCTTTTCCACACTGCTCCGCAGACAGCCGGCAAGCCTCGTGCTTTGTGGGCATAATGGCAAATCTTTCGATTTTCCTTACATCTGCAAGAGAACAATCATCAATGGGCTTGGGCTTCCGCCGCAACTCGATGTATCGGGCAAAAAACCGTGGGAAGTCAACCATTTAGATACCATGGAACTGTGGCGTTTCGGGGATTTCCGCAATAACGTGTCTCTCAACTTGATTGCGGCGGTCCTGGGGATACCTACGCCCAAGGACGACATTAGCGGCGAAGACGTCTACGAGGTGTATTACAAAGAAAACAATTTAGAACGTATCCGTGTCTACTGTGAAAAGGACGTTATCACCACGGCACAAATCTTGCGGAGATTGCGCGGCGAGCCATTGATTGAGCCGGACGATATTAGTTTTGCGGAATAAATTATCTGGTGGTTCCTATTTGATGTTTCAAATCTTACGTACCAATACTCAACTATGTCAAACAAAAAAAACAACGCATTCAAACATATCCTCACGCAACTGATTTCGGATGTGATCGAAAAGTCCGGCAATAAGCCGATGAACTATAAGCAGGTAGCCGCGAAACTCAACCTGGCTGATCCGGAATCGCGCAACGCCATACGCGACATCCTGCAAGAGGAAGCCCACATCGGCCTATTCAAGGAGATCGAAAAAGGAAAATATATACTGAAAGAACTAAAAGCCTTTGTCATAGGCCGTGTTGATATGACGGCGGATGGTTCAGCCTACATTGTACCCGAAGACGAGTTCGAAGACGATGTTTATATTGCACCACGTAAACTCCGGCAAGCCCTGCACGGCGACCGCGTCAAAGTACACGCCTATGAAAAGCGCCGGGGCAAGCGCAAAGAGGGGGAAGTCGTGGAAATACTCGAACGTTCCCGCACGGAATTCACAGGCACCATCACGATATCGCCCCGGTTTGCCTTTTTTGTTGCTGACGACCGAAAGATGCTCAATGATATCTTCGTGCCATTAGCCGATCTCAACGGCGCGCAAGATGGAGAAAAGGTCGTGGTGACGATAACCGAATGGCCCCAGGATAGCAAAAACCCGGTCGGCCGGGTCAGACACGTCCTCGGCAAAAAAGGCGAGAACAACACGGAGATGAATGCCATTCTTGCCGATTTTGGCTTTCCATTGGCATTTCCAGAAGCCGTCGAACGGGATGCGGCAGCCTTCCCTTTGGAAATATCGGCAGATGAAATCGCCAAGCGACGTGATTTCCGCCCCGTCACTACGTTCACTATCGACCCCGCCGATGCCAAAGACTTTGACGATGCCCTTTCGTTCCAGCAGTTGCCCAACGGCCATTACGAAATCGGGATACACATCGCTGATGTCACCCATTTTGTACGGCCGGACACCGCACTCGACAAGGAAGCGTTCGAACGGGGCACATCGGTGTACCTGGTAGACCGCGTTATTCCGATGCTTCCCGAACGCCTTTCTAACGACCTATGTTCGCTACGACCGCACGAAGATCGGCTCGTCTTCTCTGCCGTATTCGAGATGGACAAAAATGCCAACGTCATCAATGAGTGGTTCGGCAAAGCGATTATCCATTCCGACCGGCGGTTTAGCTACGAAGAAGCCCAGGAAATACTCGACAACAAGGCGGGCGAATTTGCCCAGGAACTTCTTACTCTTAATGAGCTGGCTTACATGTTGCGCGACCGCAAATTTAAGCATGGCGCCATCAGCTTTGAAACCACCGAAGTCAAGTTCCACCTCGACGAAAACGGTAAGCCGCTTGGCGTATATACCAAAGAACGCAAAGACGCCCATAAACTCATCGAAGATTTTATGCTACTGGCCAACAAGCGCGTTGCCGAATTCATCGGTAAGCAAGGTAAAGGAAAGACAAAAAAGACATTCGTTTACCGCGTACATGATGCGCCCAACGCAGAGACCATTGCCGGCTTCGCGCAATTTGCCGCACGCTTCGGCTACAAGCTCAATACCAAGTCCGACCGGGAGACCGCCCGTTCGCTCAACGCCCTGATGGAGCGCATTGAAGGCACAAAGGAACAAAATGTGCTGACCACCCTGGCCATCCGCTCCATGGCCAAGGCCATTTATACGACAAAAAAAACCAGTCATTATGGTTTGGCGTTTGATTATTACACCCATTTTACCTCCCCTATCCGGCGTTATCCCGATGTCATGGTGCACCGGTTGCTGGAACATTACCTTGCAGGAGGCAAATCGGCCAACGCCGAAGCCTATGAGAAATTCTGCGAGCATTCTTCACAGATGGAAAAAAAAGCAGCGGATGCCGAGCGGGCTTCGATAAAATACAAGCAGGCTGAATTCCTGCAGGACCAAGTGGGCGAAGAGTATCTGGGTATCGTCTCCGGCGTAACCGAATGGGGTATGTATGTAGAGATTGAGGAAAACAAATGTGAAGGTATGGTACGATTGCGCGATATCACGGACGACTTTTATGCCCTTGATGAAAAGAACTACGCCATCATCGGCCAGCGAAAGAAAAAAAGGTATCAGTTGGGCGATGAGGTGCGTATCCGGGTGAAAAAAGTGGATTTGGCCAAGCGCCAAATTGATTTCACGCTAACGTCTTGATCGCAAAAATTTTGCTTATCTTTGAGAAAGGCATAAAGAACGTTATACTATGCAGGAAACACCCACCAAACGACCCTATGCCCTGGAGCTGGCGGCAACGCTGTTTGCGCTGGCCCTTATCATCGCGCTCATGTATGCATTGCAAAGCGTGCTGGTGCCACTGATGTTTTCCATCCTGATCGCCATTTCACTGTACCCAGTAGCGCGTTTCCTGGAGCGCTTGCGCTTCGGCAAGGCTTTTTCGGCACTGCTGGCCGTCATATTGGCTATCGCAATTATCTCCGGTTTGATCTGGTTTATCATCCATCAAGTCATCGTCATCGGCAGGGATGGCACCGAAATCCAATCAAAATTCCTTTCCATTTTTGACACGATACAACGATGGCTGCATGACCGTTTCGGCCTTGAGCCCACGGAGGTCGCCGAAAGGTTACGGGGCCAAGCCAACCAGTTTTTATCTAATGCAGCCTCCCATATCACCGCAGCCTTTGGTTCTATTGGCAACTTGCTCGCGGGAGCGGTGCTGGTCCCCCTGTTTTCGTTCTTCCTGTTGTATTATCGGGTATTCTTCCGTGAGTTCTTCTTCCGCGCATTTAAATCCACACCGCAGGAACGCGTCCACAATACACTCAACAAAATTTACACGGTCGTACAAAGCTACTTGCTGGGGCTTGTCACCGTGATGGGCATCGTAGCTATTTTAAATACGGTGGGGCTATTGCTCATGGGTATCCAGTACGCTTGGTTTTTCGGCACGCTGGCTTCGCTACTCATGCTGCTACCTTACATTGGTATCGCTATCGGGTCAATCTTGCCCGCCCTTTTTGCATTGGCCACCAAAGACAGCTCTTGGTATGCCATTGGTGTCATCGCCTGGTTTCAGGTGGTGCAATTTTTGGAAGGCAACGTCATTACCCCCAACATCGTGGGTGGAAAAGTCAGCATCAACCCGTTGATGGCTATCATATCCATTCTATTGGGTGGCATGCTGTTCGGTTTGGCCGGATTGATTCTCGCACTGCCCATAACGGCGACCATCAAGGTGTTGTTCGATGCCATCCCTTCCATGAATGCTTTCGGATTCCTGATCGGTGAGCCGGAAAAATACCACCTCAAGCGGTATTCGACCAAGATTCTCCTGAAACGATGGAACCTGCGGGACTTGCTGGAGGCCAAGGAGCGGAAAATGAAGGAAGAGATAGAAAGAAAAGCCGAAGAGCCTGACAGCGGGAAACAAGAATGATTTTTTACTTCGTGGGAAAGAACAATGCTACCGCTTCGGTTGTTATTGAAGGTAACAAAACAAATGGAGGGGTACCATGAAGGAAAAAAATGTAACTGGCACACAAGACAAAAGCCGCAAAGGCGAAATGGGCAGCTCAACTGCGGACAAAGCATTCGCCGATTCAAAAAAGCAAAAACGGGCACAAGGGCTGCCTAATGCAGGTGGCGTACGCACCGGACAAATAAAAAAAGATAAATGACCAATGCAGGACTGCCCGGCACACAAGAGGCCGGGCAGTTTGCGTTTATACCTTTGGCGGCATCAGCTTATAAACAATCGGCGTAACGACACGCGACAGCAACGTTGAGCTAATCAGTCCGCCAATCATGACAATAGCCAATGGCGAAATCAGTGGATTACTTGACCATGCAATCGGTAATAAACCACCTATTGCTGTCAACGAAGTCAGGATAATGGGCAAAAACCGCATCTCCCCCGCTTTCTCAATCGCCTCGTTAAGCTCCATACCTTCCCGGCGGAGCTGGTTGGTGAAGTCAACCAGTAATATCGTGTTTTTCACTTCAATACCCGCCAGCGCCACCAAACCTACCGTAGCCACAAAGGAAAGCGTATTGCCTGTAACCAGCAGGGCCAACACAGCACCAACAATTCCCAGCGGGATCACCGACAGAACGATCACGGTACTCTGCAAGGTCTTAAACTCTAATACCAGCACAGCAATAAACATAAATACTGTAATCAGAATGACCGTTCCAAAGCCCCCGAACGATTGCTCTCGGCTTTCCACCTCACCGCCCATCTCATAGTGGTATCCCATGGGTAAAGACATCTCGTCCATTTGGCGGACAACGTCTTGGATAACTTCGTCATTTGTATAACCACTTGCTACAAAACAATTGACCGATACGGTGCGTTCCCGGTCAATATGGTAGATGGCAGGTGGCGAAGGCACCAGTTTCAGCGTAGCCAATTGGCTAAACGGCACGGCTACACCCGCTACGTTGTCTACATAAATCCGATCAAACACCGTCAGATCCGGATAAGAGCCGCGAGGCATACTCAACCGTACCAGGTAATCGTCGTCATCCGACTCCGGATCGGTATAGGTAGTCACGTCATATCCCGCCAACATCAGACGAACCGTCCGATCAATATTTGCACTCGGTACCCCCAGGGCCAACGCCTTATCCCGATGAATATCCACCTGGATATCTGTCTTATCGTTTCGTATAGGATTATTCACATACAATGCACCTGGCGTGCGCTCCATCATCGTTTCCACCTGCGCAGCTAAACGTTTCAGCGTATCTAAGTTCTCACCAAACAGACGCACTTCCACCGGGGATATCACAGGAACCCCCTGCTCAAAATTCTTCACCTCTACCTTCGCGCCCAGATAAGGCGTCCAACGCTGCCGTAGTTGCTCAATGAATGCTTCCTTCTCCTTTGGGGAGGTATCCGCCTGCAACTGCACAAACAGCTCAGCGAAATCTGCTCGTTCGTTTGCTTGCTCCACATTATAATAGATCCGGGGATTCCCTTTACCGACGTTGGACGCGAAGTATTGCACCTCAGACATCTCCGCAAGCTCAGCTTCCAACTGGCGCGTAATGCTATCTGTCACATAGATATTAGCCTGCAACGGCGCATTGATACGGACTAGAAACTGAGGTTTTTCTGAAGACGGAAACAAACTGAAACCGACCACAGGAATAAGTGCCAATGCGCCAGCAAAAATCAAAACGGCCACTGCGACCGTCTGCCACGGGCGCTTCAGCGCCTTATCGAGCAATACCGCATACGTGCTATGGATAGCGCGCTGGAGCCAGCGAAGCACGGCGTTTCCGTCGGGATTTTCATGCGGCTTTAGTAACCGGCTCGACAGAAAAGGCACCACCAGCAAGGCCACCAACATGGAAGCGATGACCGAACCGATGACCGCCATCGGTAAGCTACGGATAAAATCGCCCGCCGTCTCAGGCATAAACATCAGGGGCATAAAGGCTATCGCCAAGGTCACTGTACAGCCGACTACTGCCAGCGCAATCTGATGGGTGCCCTTGATGGCTGCCTCCACACGCGAAAACCCTTCGCGCATCCACCGCTCGATGTTTTCGACCACCACAATGCTATCATCTACGACCAAACCCAACGCCACCACGAAGCCGACGATACTCAGCTGGTTCAATGAATAACCCAGCGCATTGAGAACAATGACCCCCATGGATAACGACAGCGGTACAGCAATCATCACCACGAGCGACGCACGCATACCCAAGGGCAACAGCGTGATAAGCACCAGCGTGACTGCAATGAGGAAGTCAATCCCCAAGCCACTGAGCCGTTTATTGACGTTTTCACCTTGGTCGAAATGCAACACCATGTCGATATTGTCCGGCAAGCGCGCTTTGAATTGATCGAGCACCTTCAGATACGCTTCCTGTGTCCGGCTAATGTTTTCCCCGGCCTTTTGCGCCGCATTCACAAATACGGCCCGATGGCCATTGAGACGCGTAATATGTGTCTCCGGCGCAAAATCGGCATACACGGCCGCAACATCCCTCAACAGCGTGTTTTTTCCCTCCGCACTGGAGATGATGGTGTTTTTGATGCTCTCAATACTTTGGTAGTTGCCGCTGGTCTTGATGCTAAACACTTTGCCTCCAGCCAATATACTTCCTCCAGGAATGTTAGCCCCTTCGCTTTGGATAGCTTGCATGACCCGATTGAGCGGGATACCTAGCTGTGCGAGCCGCGCCGGCTCAACATCCACCCTTATTATCTGGTCAGACAGGCCGCTTACTTTCACATCCTTCAAGGCCTTCACCTTCTCCAGCGCCTCTTTCAGATCGTCGGAAACATCCTTCATCACTTTGCGTGACGCATTCTCAGAGATTAATGCAACTTGCAAAACATTTACGCCCGTAGGATCGATTTTCTGTACATCAATGCTGTATAGCTCATCAGGCAATTGCGGACGCAATGCGCTGACTTCCCGAATAAGCTCTTGGTATTTATCATCGTAATCAACACCGTGTTCGTACTCGACGAAAAGTACGGCCAGCCCATTCAGGATTGTGGTACGTATACGCTTAATATTGTCGAGGTCGTAGATCCGGGTTTCCATGGGTTTTACGACCAATTGCTCCATATCCTTCGGATTGGTGCCTGGATAAATGACCACCACAGGGAAATTAGGTGGTTGCATCTCGGGGTCCTCAGCCCGGGGCATGGTCAGGATACTGCTCACACCGATAGCGATGACCATCAACACCATGATTAGCGTAAACTGATAATTTTTTATGGGATATCTGATTAAATCCATGTCATCTTACTTTACCGTGATCGTTGAACCGTCGCGCAAATAGGGACTCCCCGAAACGATAAGCGATTGCGCATCTTCCAGCCCGCCCGTAATCATCACGTGATCACGTTGGATATCACCTATCTGCACCTGCACCCGCTTGGCCGTTTTACCGTCGTCGGTCACAAAGACATAACCCGTTCCGGCATCACCATCCAAAAGTGCTTCGTATGGAATGAACCAGGCGTCCTTTTTACCGGCCAGCCGGATTTCCGCTTTACCGAACATGCCTGAAGCCAAGGCAGGCAGCTGCTTATCCAAAAGCTTCAGATAGACGGTGAACGTTCCTGATTGCTGATCGATGCCCTCGGATTTGCGCAATACCACCGCTCGCATTGCCCCATCCGCAATAGCACCGCTATATACCGTAGCGCTATCGCCCACACGGATGGCCGCCCACTGCCTATCGCTGACACCGACCTTGAGCAACCATCCACTACGTCCCGTGCCACTGACGACCAACACGGGTGTACCGGGCCCAACTATCTGCCCTGGATTGACAGGGCGTTGCAACACATAACCATCGAATGTCGCCCGGATGCTGGTATGCCCCAGGTTGTAAGTCGCACGTTCCGCATCCTGCCTGGCCACCTCAAGCGCTGTTTGCGTGTTTTCCAATTGCTCCAATGTTGCTACACTATCGAGGTAAAGCTGCCGAGCGCGTTTGTAATCGCGCTCGGCCTTTTCCAGCGCAAGTTGTGACTGCTTCACCGCGGTGTTTATTTCCGTAGGCTCCAGCGAAGCAAGTAACTGGCCACGCTTGAATGCATCCCCTTCCTTCACCTGGATGTGCTGAATGACGCCGCCGTTCTTGAATGAAAGTACGGTCTCGTCATCCGTGGTAAATACGCCCGTAGCGCTTACCGACTGTACCGTATCCCGTGATGCAAGCGGCACCACGACGACAGGGATGACTTCCGTACCCGGCAAGCTTTCTTGCTGTTTGCGGTGCCCGCATGCCCCCGCACTCAGCAAGAGGCCCAACACGACACTGATATTCCCGAACTTGTTCATTTCTATCTCTTTTGATTGTTCAATTATTGGATAAGCGGATAATTTGCATTTTCACGTTCGAGCGCAGCGGCTGCCGAAAGCACCTGATACGTGTTTATTAATAAAGCCATGCGGGCAGACGTGTATTGATTGCGCGCATCGACGGTCTCGATATAGCTATTTGAACCTGCTTGATACCCCTTACTGATGAGGCGCTGATAAGCCTGCGCAGCTTCCAGCTGACTTTTGGACGACCGGTAGCTCTGCCAGGCCGATTGAAGGTTGTGATGTGCCACCGAGTTGGCAAGCTGCAATTGCTGCTGCACCTGCTGCAGTTGCAATTGGGCATCCTGAAGGTCGAGCCGTGACTGTTGAATGTTGTATTTATTCCGATTACCGTTATAAATAGGGAATTCCAATTGTAAGCCGGCCATATAATAACGTGTCTGCCCATTGAAATGAAACCCTTCCGATTGCGAGCCCAGGTCCAAGAACGCATTCAGCTTGGGCACCGCAAAACGCTTGTTCATCCGAAGCACAGTTTCACGTATACCTATTGCGGTAGCCAACGATAGCAATTCTTCTCGTTCGCCCACCGATAGCGTACCTTGCCGGAGCATACCTGCTGCCTCCAATAAGGCATCATCATGGTTAAAAGCAGTATCAATCCCTGAATCTGCTGTACGATTAAGTAAACTGTTGAAGTAAAGCTGCGCATTCCGTGCTTTTAGTTCAGCATCGGTCAATTTAGCTTCAGCCTCGGCCACCTCGCCACTGGAGCGAAGGACGTAAGCTGGGAGTCCTTTGCCATTTTCTACCAGGCGTTCATTGGTGCGTTTCCCTTCCCGGGCCAGCTCTAACGCTGACCGATAGATACCGACGGCCTGCTGGGCACTCAGGTAGTTAAAATAGGCGATTTTGATTTCCTTGACCAACTCACGTTTATAAATGTCCACCTCCAGCTCACTCAACTGCACCTGTTGCTCCTGAATGCGTTTGTTGTAAGCAATATCCGTGTTGATGAGCGGTAAGGTGGTCCGGATGTGCGCATCGTAATAATTCCTGGGAAGAAAATTGATGGTTTCGTTCTCAATTTGAGGAAAGTTGTTGGATTGCGTCAATTGGTTCAACGTACGATATACGGGATTAAGCATGTCTCCGATGGGCAACGGGATGTTGCGACCGCCATCCGCAGTTTGGTAGCCGGCCTGGAGGTTGACGGCAGGGAGAAACATACTCTTGGCAATCCTCAATCCGTATTCGGCCCGCTGCAACGAGACATCGCGTTGCTTGAGTACCAAGTTACTGGCCAGCCCTTCCTGTACATAGCCCGCTAACGCGTCCTGAGCAACGGCATGCACACTGTACGAGCTAAACAGCGGAATGCAAATCAAGATAATTAATACTGTTCTCATTATTAACAGTGTTTATATATAAACAAAAAAAATTACGATAACCGCTCGATCGACCTCAGGTAAACCTGGAAAACGCTTTCCAGTAGCGCCTCATGCGCCGGCAGCGCATAGCTGCCGCACTTTTCAGCGATATGCTTGAAATGGCTCGTAATATGCAACGAGCATAAGCCATGCACGACACTCCAAGAAAGCATCGCTACCTCGTTAGTATCCATTCCCCCGAAATAACCGCTGTCCTGGCAGGCGGCCACAGTTTTTATCAGCCCATCGAAAATGCGCTCACCCTCTGGCCATTCCTCCTCTGGATGATGGGCCTGCAAATATTTCATCGGCTCCTTCATAATAAACATGAGCTCATAAAAATCAGGATGATCCAAGGCAAATTGAATGTATGCCCTTCCCATGGCTTTCAGCCGCTCAAACGGCTGGTCCACATACACCAAGGCAGCCAGCCGCTCGCGCAATAAACTAAACCCCTCTTGATGCAGCGCATACGCGATATCTGTTTTGTCTTTATAATACAAGTAAATGGTTGTAGGACTGAACTCTATCTCTGCCGCGATCTTGCGGATAGACGTCGCCTCATAGCCCTCTTTTACAAATAGCTTCTTTGCCGCCTCCAATATCCTTATTTTCAAATCCTCTTTATGGCGCTCTTTTCTTTCTTTGATTCCCATGACAAAATATTAACGGGGCAAAGTTAATTAACGGTGTTAATATTAGCAAATTCTTTTTTTCGAAACTGACAAATCAACAGGTTTGAATATTATTTCGATATATGGCATACATTTTGAATAATATTCTAAACAATACAATTTGTAGAGAACAATGAGCGAAACAACATACACATTAGACCACGTAGACCTCACCATTATCCGGTTGATGCAAGAAAATGCCCGTATCAACAATGCAGATATCGCACGCGAACTCGGCATGGCGCCTTCGGCGGTGCTGGAACGGGTGAAAAAACTGGAGCAGAAACAGGTGATTTTGCAATACAACGCCAAAATTAATCCGGCTGCAGTCAACCAAAAGCTGTTGTCTTTTATTTTTATCAAAGCGGCTGATGGCATCGGCTGTGCGACCACCGGACAGGCTTTAGCGGCCATTCCGGAAGTGCAGGAAGTACATGATATCGCGGGCGACGATGGCTACCTCGTAAAGGTCCGCACGGCAGACGCTTCGGCACTGGTAGAATTAATGCGCAATTCGTTTGCTAAAATTCCGAATATCATCTCTACCCGGACAACCATTGTATTGGAAACCGTCAAAGAGCAACAGCAGATACTTATCCCCCAAAATTGACAGCAAAAGCAATGACGACTGGAACAAATCAAAACCAATTTAAGCTCATGGTCGCGCTGGCATTTGCCATCGTTTACCTCGTTTGGGGTTCAACCTTTTTCTTTATCCACAAAGCGCTGGCTGGTTTCGAACCTTTCACGCTGGGCGCTATCCGGTTTACAACCGCCGGTCTGCTCATGCTTGGATGGTATGCCTATAAAAAATATCCGATTTTCGATTGGTCCGTGATACGGAACGCTGGCATAACCGGATTGCTGCTGCTATACATTGACACGGGTATCATCATTTGGGTGGAGCAGTTTCTGGCCAGCGGCCTGGTAGCCATTATGGCTGCGTCTGCCGCTATCTGGTTTATCCTTTTGGATAAACCAAAGTGGAAGGAAAACTTTTCAAACCTCCCGACCATCGCTGGCCTTTTTCTGGGCTTCTTTGGTGTGGTCATGCTTTTTGGAGAGCAGGTGGCGCTTTCCGTAGATCTCGCCGAGCGGAAAACCAACACCAATGGCCTACTGTTGTTGATGTTCGGTGCCATCGCTTGGACAATTGGCTCATTATACTCCAAATATACTGGCAAACCGGATAAGGCTACGCCCGCCAATGGCATGGTCGGCACCGCTTGGCAGCTATTGATTGCCGGCCTGGCGTTCACCATCACGGCATTTGTTCGCGGCGAAGCGGAGGCCTTCCGCCCACAGGAGATCCCCGCTCAAGCCTGGTGGGCTATTGCATACCTTATCCTATTCGGGTCCATCATTGCATACAGCGCGTATATCTGGTTACTCAAGGTGCGGCCGGCAACAGAGGTGAGTACATATGCTTATGTAAACCCTATCGTAGCGGTATTGCTAAGCCTTTTGCTTACAGATGAGCACATTACCGGCATCCAAATTACTGGATTGGCGGTTATCCTTATCAGTGTACTCCTCATCAACTGGACCGCGTACAATCTTCCGACCTCGTTTAAGCGCAGGAAACCAGATAAAACCGGCCGTCCGAGGCCATCCCTTCGATCCAGAATCCGGAATAGGATAGCCCTGCGCACAGGCAACGCACCCATTAAATTATAACCGACTGGCTAATAGCTGCATAGTCGTTTAAAAATATTAAGTAAAAAGAAATAGAAAACTTTTTGGTTTCTTACTTTATTACTATCTTTATTGCCTGCCTTTATCGGACGACCCCGCTATGTACGCTATGAAAAATTTTGACCAGACAACCGATCAAAACCTCCAGGAAATACTCCATGCGGCCCCGTTCGGCTTTTTCAAGCTCGATCTGGACGGCAATGCGCTTTTTGTCAGCAAATCATGGGAAGATATCACTGGTCTCGAAGTCGGCGTCTCCCTGGGCAAAGGCTGGCATAGCGTCTTGGTACCCGAGGACATACCGGTGATCGCCACCGCCATCAGGGCAGCAACAACCGGGCAAAAGCAAACCGTAGCCTTCGGCTTTCGCATACACCACCCCCAAAGCGGCATCCGCTTTTGCCGCATGGATGTACGGCTGATACAAAACGAACAGGATAGAAGCCAATGCCTTATCGGTTATGTACAAGATGTTACCGACGACCATTTAACCCATATAAAATTAAAGGAAGCCGAAAGCAGACAACGGGAAATGAACACTTACCTTACCTCGTTGATTGCTTCCCTTGAAGATATTGTATTGGAAATCGATACCGAAAGGCGGTTTATAAATGTTTGGGCCAAAGATGAAACACTGTTTTTTCTACCTAAGGAAAAATTTATCGGTAAAACCATAGCCGAGGTATTTCCCCACATGGAAAGCTTGTTTTCCGCCCCCATTACGGCGGCCATCCGTACAGGCGAGCCCCAAGAATTCGAATACAAGCACATTGACCCCACCATTGATAAATGGTTTAAAGCCAAAGTAACGATGGTAAGCAAAACTAACCAACCGACAGAACAGCAACGCCTGGCGCTGACAATCCAAGACATCACAAGCCGCATCAAACAGGAGCAAGCCCTCAAACAAACAAAAGCATTGCTCGAACGGACAAACCAGATACTGGAATCCAGCCAAAAGCTGAGCAATACCGGTGGCTGGGAATTTGACGTATTGACGGGAGAGATGTTTTGGACCAACCAGACCAAATTGATCTTTGAGATTGGCGAAAATGACACCATCAATTACCAGGATATCCTGACTTTGTGCGACCCGGGTTATGATTACATCTTTGATCAGCATATTCGCCGATCCTTGGAAAAAAAGGAGCCGCACGATTTTATTTTCCGTATCCGTGACAAGAAGTGGTTGAGGAGCATCGGCTTTCCCGTGGTTGAAAACAACTGCGTCGTAAAACTGCGGGGAGCAACGATGGACATTACCGAGCAAATGAAAACCACCCAAGCGCTGTTGGAAGCCAAAAACAAAGCGGAAGAGGCTGCACAGGCAAAGACTGACTTCTTATCGGTCATGAGCCACGAAATACGGACCCCATTAAACGGTATTATCGGCATAAGCAACCTACTAAAAATGAACCGCTTTCAAGATCACCAAGCCTATGTGGATAATTTGATTTTCTCGGCAGATCACTTGTTGCAACTTATTAATGACATCCTTGATCTCACGAAAATAGACAGTGACCATGTTGAGCTGGTGCAAAACGAAGTCAATTTGTTCGAACTGTTGCAGCGTATCACGAACCAATTCAACTCACTGGCTGAGTCAAAAAATATCGACCTGATCACTTTTGTGGACCCCGGAATACCAGAAAAAATCATAGCTGATGCCGTCCGGATAAACCAGATACTAAACAACCTGATAAGCAATGCCCTTAAATACACGGATGCGGGGAAGGTAACGGTTGCCCTGCAAGCATTGTCCTGTGATGCGCATAAGGTGACCATCCGTTTTACCATCAAAGATACCGGCATCGGCATCCCCGAGGAGTACCATGAGGTTATCTTCGATAGTTTCAAGCAGGTGCAGCAGCCGGCGTCCAGGAAACATACCGGTACCGGATTGGGCTTAGCGATTACCAAGAAACTTATCGAACTTCACAATAGCCATATTTCGATGGAGAGCACGATGGGAAAAGGCACGACATTCCGTTTTGATATCGCCTTCGATTTGCCCCAGAGCAACATGGCAATTGACCAACCGAGCATAAGCTATTCCGTAGACACTTATGCCAATAAATTGGGGGATTTGCGGGTATTGCTCGTAGAAGACAACCCCATTAATGCGATGGTGGCCCAAAAACAACTGGCTTATTTCGGCATCGTCCCCGATTGTGCCTACGATGGCCTGGAGGCTTTATCGTTATTGAAGAACAATGCGTATCACATTGCATTCATCGACCTGCATATGCCGGGTATGGACGGACAAGCCCTTTCTGAATTCGTCCACAAACACTATCCGGACACACACATCGTTATTTCCACAGCAGACATCATGGGTGATGTTCGGGTAAGGTTATCAGAAATACATGCGTATGACATTCTCAATAAGCCGGTTGTCCTTGAGAAGCTTCTGGTATTCTTACTGAAGGTGGCCGAACAGCGCAGCATCATCAGTATGGAGTCAGCGCTTGATGAACAGCCTTGAGACGTATTTTACGAAAGCTTAATGATATCTTTTTCCGTTTTCCATACTTCTTGACTACCTTTATCCCTTTAAATACGCGATTCGGATGGCGAGACTTACCAAAATGGGTATTCCTTTGATTCTCGTGGTATGGAGTATCATGGCCTGCTCCAGGTACTTTACTCCAACCAAACCACAGTATACGCAATACGGAATCAGCGGCGAAATACCCGCCGATTCGGCGTACATTAAGTACTATTCACCTTACCAACAGCAGCTGGAGGCCGAAATGAACCGGGTTGTCGGCTATACCGATGTAGACCTGACGAAGCCGAGCGACGCGCCGGAAACCTTGCTTGGCAATTTCTTTGCGGACGCACTTTTAGCTGAAGGCCGTAAGCACTATCCCAATGCAGAATTTTCCTTTGGTACTAAAGGCGGCCTGCGTACCGAGCTGCAACAGGGGAATATAACCGTCGGCCTCCTCTTTGAGCTGATGCCTTTCGAAAATGAATTGGTAGTGCTGGAGCTACCCGGCCAAAGCGTACAGCAGTTGGCGCAGTTTATCGCCAGTACAGGCGGGCAACCCGTTGCGGGTATACGGATGAAGACTAAAGACGGCAAACCCGTTGATATCGAAATCGCCGGCAAGCCGATCGATCTTTCCCGCACCTACACCTTGGTCACCTATGATTATTTGGCTAACGGGGGCGACAATTCGCGGGGACTCGAAAAACCGTCGAAACGCATCGATCTGGGCAAAAAAGTCCGCGAAGCATTAATAGACTACGTCAGCCAGCAAACCAAGGAAGGCAAAAATATTAACACGCAACTCGATGGACGAATCACTCGCAACCAGTAGGCGCATTTTTCTGAAACAAGCCAGCGCACTTGCGGCATTTTCAACCCTTGGCGGCATTCCGTTATCGGCCTTGGCCAATGACGATCATGTTGCGCTTACCATCCTTCATACCAATGATGTACATAGCCGCATCGAGCCATTCCCAATGGATGGCTCCAGAAACCAGGGCTTGGGCGGTGTGGCCCGCCGGGCAACGTTAGTTGAGCGTATTCGCCGCGAACAGCGCAACGTGCTGTTGCTCGATGCCGGCGATACCGTACAAGGCACACCGTACTTCAACCTATTTGAGGGAAGAGTTGAACTTGAGCTCATGAGTAAAATGGGCTATGACGCCAGCACCTTGGGCAACCATGAATTTGACAACGGGCTGGATGGATTGGCAAAAATGCTTCCCTATGCCCAGTTTCCGTTCCTGACGGCCAACTACGACTTCCGTGATACCATCCTGAAGGGAAAAACCCGAGACTACCTTATCGTCAAAAAACAGGGGCTACGCATCGGCATCTTCGGACTGGGCATCGAATTGGAAGGATTAGTTGATCCCAATCACCATCGCGATGTACGTTACCTCAATCCAATTGATACTGCCAATGAATTTGCCACTAGACTCAAGCACGATTACAAGTGTAGCCTCGTCATCTGCCTATCGCATTTGGGCTATCGCTACCGCGACAATAAAGTCTCCGACCAGGTACTGGCTGCCCATACCCGTGGTATCGACCTCATCATTGGCGGACATACGCACACGTTTATGCCCGAACCTGAGGATATCCGAAACCTGGATGGCGAAGTCACTACGATAAACCAAGTAGGGTTTGGCGGCATCAATCTCGGACGGCTGGACTACCTATTTGAGCGGCGATCCGGCAAAAAAACCTTGCTAACAGCGAGCCGATATGAAATTTCGGGAAGCGCGCCGCTTGAGAAGAGTGTTGGCGGGCCACGTCAGACGCGAAGAACGACATAAACGCTAATCGCAGCGATCGCCACGCAAAATCTGAAATCGGTGTAAAATAAATGAAGGAGTTTATACGCCTATATATCGACGCGTACCGGGGACTATCGCGCCCCGCATGGATGCTGGCCCTGGTCATGCTCGTCAATCGCACAGGCGCCATGGTGCTGCCTTTTTTGGGTATCTACATGACACAGGCGCTCAATTTTTCCATCAGGGAAGTCGGGGTCGTACTGGCTTGTTTTGGCCTTGGCGCAGTCACGGGCTCATGGCTTGGGGGCTGGCTGACCGACCGTTTTGGCAATTTCTGGGTACAGACCTTAAGTTTGCTGGCCTCGGTACCGCTGTTCGTTGTGACGCCACTGTTTACATCGGTTGAAACGCTGGCTGCCGCCATCTATATCCTCAGTGTGGTGACCGAATCGTTCCGGCCCGCTAACTCCGTGTCGGTGGCCCGCTATGCACGCCCTGAAAACATCACACGGGCATTTTCACTCAACCGCATGGCCATCAACCTTGGTTTTTCCGTCGGCCCTGCGATGGGTGGTTTCCTGGCCTCTATTTCATACCACTGGATATTTTATGGCAACGCACTGGGCGCCTTCATAGCTGCGCTTATTTTTATCGCCTTCTTTGCAAAACGCAAAGGAACGATCCGGTCTAAGTCTACGCACAACATCGACGAAACCGCAGCACCGAAGTCCCCCTACGGCGACTGGGTATTCCTATTATTCAGCTTTTTTTGCTGTATCTACGCGATCTGCTTCTTTCAACTGCTGAGCACCCTGCCACTCTTCTACCAAAAGGCACATAGCCTGGACGAAAAGCAGGTGGGCATCATATTAGGGTTCAGCGGATTTGTCGTCGTCCTGTTCGAGATGCTGCTTGTACATATCGCGGAGCGGCGCCTCTCCTATGCCAGCAGCATTTTTTGGGGCACCGCACTCTGTGCCCTATCGTTTGCCTTGCTTCCCCTCCCCATAGGCTATTGGATACTCTATGTGTCTATTTTTCTGTTGAGCATCTCCGAGATACTGGCCATGCCTTTCATGGCCTCCGTGGCTGTACAGCGGGCGTCAAGACGCACCCAGGGGGCTTACATGGGGCTCAATGCGTTAGCCTTCTCCGCTGCTCACGTATTTTCGCCATTCCTGGGCACCCGCATTGCCGATCAGTATGGGTTCAATACGCTATGGTGGGGCACTGCTATCGTACTTGTGGGCGTAGCCATTGGACTCTATGTTATTGTCAGGAAATTGTGAGCCCCATGCAAGAGTGTACACAAGCCTGTTCGGTAGCAGCCCCATGTGCTGCGATGGGCTATTTCACCAACGGATTCTTTTCTTTAGCAAACAATTTATAGACTTGCTTATCCACCCAAGCCGGGAATAGTTTGTTCATCAGCACAGTTAGCCTACCCTGTCGGGTCATGACTAACGTACGCTTGCGAAGGACAACACCTTGCACAATCCGTTCGGCCACTTCTTCGGCTGTCATCATTTTCGTTTCGTCCATACTGGTTTCACCGTGTTCGCCACCCATTGCATCCAGTGCGGTTTGCCGAATGTTGGAAGCGGTAAAGCCCGGACACACCACCATGACATGCAACCCCGTTTTCAGGTTTTCAACACGGAGTGACTCCATGAATCCGTGGATGGCAAATTTGGAAGCTGCATACCCTGTGCGACCAGGAAGCCCGCGGAAACCTGCGATAGATGAAACCGCCACCACCGTTCCTTTGCTTTGCAGCAATGCTTCCATTGCGTATTTTGTGCAGTGTACCGTACCCCAAAAGTTTACATCCATCAGACGGCGGAGCACAGCAAGGTCCAGGTTGGCAAACAATGCCCGCATGCTGAGCCCAGCGTTGTTGACCAATACGTCAATAACACCGAAGGTAGTAGTCGCCTGCCTTATCAATGCCTCGCAATCCGCCTCCTTGGTGACGTCGCACTGCACAGCCAGTGCACGGATACCGTATTGCCGCTCCAGTGATTGCGCGATTTCGCACAACGTCACATACCGCCTGGCACCAAGGACAAGCTGGGCACCCTGCCGCGCAAATGCTTCCGCGCAGGCTAAGCCGATACCGGAGGATGCCCCGGTAATGACAACGGTCTTGTTACGCAATGTTCCGCTCATAAGGCACACGGGTGGCGATGGAACGTCCGAGGGTTACTTCATCCACATACTCCAGTTCACCGCCGAAGGCTATGCCTCTTGCGATGGTACTGATCTGTACGCCGAAGTCTTTGAGTTTCTTATAAAGGTAAAAAATTGTCGTATCCCCCTCCATCGTAGCACTCAAGGCCAATATAACCTCCTGTACGCCCCCAGCTTCTATACGCCGGATAAGACTGTCAATCTGGAGATCTGAAGGTCCGACGCCATCCATGGGTGATATCAGTCCTCCCAGCACATGATATACACCATGATACTGGTTGGTATTTTCGATCGCCATCACATCACGTGTGTCTTCAACCACACAAACAAGTCCTTTATCACGCTTGTGCGATGCACAGATTTCGCAAATCGCGTTATCTGAAATGTTATAACAAGTGATGCAATACCGGATTTCGCGCTTCAGGCGGTCCAAAGCTGTTGTAAACCGTTCAACATCGGCCTGCGGTTGTTTCAGCAGATGCAGCACAAGGCGCAAAGCGGTCTTCTGCCCTACCCCTGGCAAGCGGCCAAACTCCGCCACGGCCTGCTCCAACAATTTGGAAGAAAAATTCATGGAACAAAGATACTTTTTTAGTGCGAAATCGTAAGCCTTAAGTCGTAAACTGACTCCCTGCGAAATCCCTATTTAATTGAGCTATCTTCGCGTCGCTTGATGATTTCAAACTACTTATAGGTCGATGATAAATGAGATTTCTCTTTTGAATGGCAGCAACTCTCTAAATTAATTATCGCTGTCTCCCTTATCCTCGATGACAATAATTGACTTAATCCTGTTCGACAATATTGTCTTAATCGAATCTGGGTGGTTTATTATTTTAATCGATTTTGTATTACTTTTCTTCTCATTCTGTTGAAGATGAAAATCTGCTATCGGATATAACTTATCATTATATAAGACAAATGTACTCTCTTCTTGGCTCCTTGAGTTATGCTTTGTGCTCAATATTCGTTGATAAACCTCAGAATCAAGGTTGATCGCAGGTAAAGTGTCTTGTTTAACTAATGTGGCTTCTTTTTCTTTGCTTTTTTGGGAAAATGTCACTCCTGGCATTATAGCAAATAGTACCACGATGGAGATATACCTATTATTATATTTTTTCGTTTTCATGATATTATATTTTTTTATTTTCATCAGTTTCTGCGAAAAGGCTCCCATCTGGAGGACAGACGTTTAATAATAGTTGGGTGCTTATGTCTGCGGCAACAAATAAGCTTTCTCCATTATCGCCAACGTAAAGCGTTCCCCAAACGAAACATGTGCCATTAAATCCATAAAGGCCCCTATAAACTCCCGGTTCCAAATCCGGTTCCATTCTCGCTTCAAATGGAGCTATGGAAGCGATTTTTAAATTGCTCTCTACATATCGGTAGCCGTAAGTTTTCTTTCCAGTTTCAGAGTCAATGAGTTCAATTTCAACCAGTTTTTCCGATTTCAGAACTAATTTTGAATCTTCAAAAACCATTTCTGCTTCGACTTCAATAAAATCCTTATCTGTAATGCCTCCATCACTATCAAGGTATCTTGTATCTCTGTCTTTAATAAACTTTATTTTTACAATTTTTTTCCCCGCTGAGATGATGGGCTCTTCTTTTTCGATAGCGGGTGCCTTTGAACAGCTAAATTGAAATAGCGTGAATAATATCGACAACAAGTAAAATAGTTTTTTCATTTTTCAGTTAATTAGTTTAGTAGAAAAGGAATTTACTGAAAATCGGAATTGTCATGGAACAGCTATCATCTCCCTCCTTCTTCGTGTAAATGTATATAATTATATGAAAACCCGCAATTTATTTTGAAGTCTTTAATTTTATTCGTTTAACATCCTGCCCCGGTGGTACTTCTCGCTTGTCTTAGTGATGTACACAGAGGTTTGGTTCTACACGGTAACAGTTGGCTTCCAGGTGATGAGGCGTTGCCGAAGCGTTCGCCAGCAGGAAATTGAGTACAAGCAGTTGACCGGTTTGCGTTTACAAATTGGCCTCGCTAAAATTACGAAACGATTTTCTATTGTAATATGGCTATTAGTCAGTTTTTAAATTTTCCTTTTCTACTGTTTAAAGGTAGCGAGGGTTGGCGGAGTGACATTCCGAAAAACCGTAAATACTTAACTGCCAGCAAAATGTCCACAGAGTGATGGCCACCAATTTGGCGGCCTTTTAAGCTTGTTAAATCGAAGTATTACCGATACTAGGTATTACGAACACATCAAAAATTAGTATTTTAGCGAAACTCAAAGACACTATCTTATGGCAAGGACGAGAGAAGACAAAATCATAAGGGCATTCGAAAACAAAACCTGGCAAGAAATCAAAGTAAAAGACTCCTGGCAAATCTTCAAGATCATGGCCGAGTTTGTGGATGGATTCGAAAAGCTGGCCAAAATAGGCCCCTGCGTATCGCTGTTTGGCTCAGCACGGACACCGCAAGATCACAAATACTACAAATTGGCCGAAGACATAGCGCGATTGCTGACCGAACGGGGCTATGGCGTTGTTTCCGGAGGCGGACCCGGAATTATGGAGGCCGCCAACAAGGGGGCGTATGAAGCAGGGGGAAAATCGGTTGGAATTAACATTGAATTACCCTTTGAACAATTCCACAATGCATACATCGACCGTGACAAACTCTTACAATTCAATTATTTCTTTGTCCGCAAAGTCATGTTCATGAAATATTCCCAAGGCTTTATCGTGCTCCCCGGGGGGTTCGGCACGATGGATGAACTATTTGAGGCCATTACGCTAATCCAAACCGGTAAAGTCGCACGTTTCCCCATCGTCTTGGTCGGCAAAGCGTATTACAGTGGCCTTTTCGATTGGATAAAAAATACGATGCTTGAAGAAGGCAATATCAGTCCGGAAGACCTCAACCTCTACCGGCTTGTGGATACCGCCGAAGAAGCCGCGGAGCACATCTTCCGGTTCTATGACAAGTACCTACTCAAACCAAATTTTTAGCAGCGATGCCTGCTATTACAACCTGCAATTTTTTCAGTATAATCTTCTAAAATACAGTCAATTATTCAGCAATACCTAAACTAAATACGACAAAATTTCCGATTCCGAAATCAAATCTCCCGTGGTACTTGTTTTGTTTAGACATCCATAAAAATTAAGATGATGAATTTCAACAACTATACCATCAAGGCGCAAGAGACCATTCAAAAAGCTTCTGAAATTGCTGCCGGCAATCAGCAACAAGCTATTGAGACGGCACACTTGCTCAAAGCGCTGTTGCTGGTAGACGAGAATGTCGTAAACCATTTGCTTAAAAAGCTCAATGTCAACGTCAAGCATGTGGAAGATGAGCTCGACAGACAAATTGCCACGTTTCCAAAGGTCAGCGGCAGCAATATCTACCTTGCTTCGTCGGCTAATACCGCGCTGCAAAAGGCGCAGACGTATCTGAAAGAGTTCAAGGATGAATTCGTATCCATTGAACACCTGTTGCTTGGAATACTAAACGCGGGTGATAAGACGGCCGCACTGCTCAAAGATCAAGGCGTGACGGAGAAAGATTTGAAAAGAGCCATAGGCGACCTACGGGGCAATGCACGGGTAACCGATCAAAACGCAGAAGCCACATACAACGCCTTAAATAAATATGCCCGCAACCTTAATGAGTTTGCAGAATCGGGCAAACTGGATCCGGTCATCGGTCGTGATGAGGAAATCCGGAGGGTAATCCAGATACTCTCACGACGGACGAAAAACAACCCTATTCTGGTGGGTGAGCCCGGTGTGGGCAAGACAGCCATTGCCGAGGGCATCGCACACCGGATTATCAAAGGCGACGTCCCTGAAAACTTAAAGACCAAAACGGTCTTCTCATTAGATATGGGCGCACTCATCGCGGGAGCCAAATATAAGGGAGAGTTTGAGGAACGGCTCAAAGCTGTTGTCAAGGAGGTAACCCAAAGTGATGGGGAGATAATTCTTTTCATTGACGAGATCCACACGCTTGTTGGAGCAGGCGGCGGCGAGGGAGCGATGGATGCCGCAAACATTCTGAAGCCGGCCCTAGCCCGTGGTGAACTACGTGCCATCGGAGCCACTACCCTCAATGAATATCAAAAATACTTTGAGAAGGACAAAGCATTGGAACGGCGTTTTCAAAAAGTAATGGTGGAAGAGCCGGATACCCAAGATGCGGTTTCTATCCTCCGTGGACTCAAAGAACGTTATGAGACCCACCATAAGGTGCGTATCCTTGACGAGGCCATCATCGCGGCCGTGGAACTATCACAGCGTTACATCGCCGACCGCTTCCTGCCCGACAAGGCCATCGATCTCATGGATGAAGCAGCTTCAAAACTACGCCTCGAAATGGATTCGGTGCCCGAAGCGGTGGATGAGATCGAACGTCGCATCATGCAGCTGGAAATTGAACGGGAAGCCATCAAACGGGAGAAGGACACAAAAAAGGTCGACGAACTGAGCGAAGAGATAGCCAACCTGAGTGCAGAACGGGATTCCCTCCGCGCAGCGTGGCAAAGCGAAAAAACGCTCGTCGACAGCGTCAACCACGAGCTCGAGCAGATAGAAAACTACAAGATTGAAGCAGATCAGGCCGAAAGGGCAGGCGACTATGGCAAAGTCGCAGAAATCCGCTACGGACGTATCAAAGAGTCCCAAGACAAAGTCGATGCGCTGAAAAAAGAGCTCGCCGAAAAACAAAGCGACAGCCGGATGCTAAAAGAGGAAGTGACCGCCGAAGACATTGCCGGCGTAGTGTCCAGGTGGACTGGCATTCCCGTAACGAAGATGGTACAAAGCGAACGTGAAAAATTGCTACATCTTGAAGAAGAATTACACAAACGGGTAGCAGGCCAGGACGAGGCTATTGAAGCGATTTCCGATGCTATCCGCCGTTCCCGTGCCGGGCTCAGCGACAAACGCCGCCCTATAGGCTCCTTCATTTTCCTCGGCACCACCGGCGTCGGTAAAACCGAACTGGCAAAAGCGTTGGCTGAGTTTCTCTTCAATGATGAGCAGTCGATGGTACGCATTGACATGAGCGAGTACCAAGAACGCCACTCGGTGTCGCGTCTTATTGGAGCGCCTCCGGGATACGTAGGCTACGACGAAGGTGGACAACTAACGGAAGCCATACGCCGCAGGCCCTATGCCGTTGTATTGCTGGACGAGATTGAAAAAGCCCATCCTGACGTTTTCAACATCCTGTTGCAGGTACTGGATGATGGACACCTCACCGACAACAAAGGGCGGGTAGTCAACTTCAAAAATACCATCATCATCATGACCTCCAACATCGGCTCGCATCTTATCCAGGAAAACTTCAGCCAGTTGGATGAAAGCAATAAAGAGGAAATCATGGCGAAAACACAGCATGAAGTCTTTGAGTTGCTCCAGAAAACCATCCGGCCGGAGTTTCTCAACCGCATCGACGAGGTCATCATGTTTACACCACTTAGCCGGGATGAGCTGAGCAAAATCGTACAAATCCAGTTCAGCAAGGTACAGCAACAACTGGCCGAGATAGGCATCAATCTTACAGCAAGCGAGGAAGCGCTTGACTGGATGGCACAACTGGGCTACGACCCGCAATATGGCGCCCGTCCGCTCAAACGCGTCATCCAGAAACACATCCTCAACGAGCTTTCCAAGGAGATTCTCGCAGGAAAGATAGACAAAGAGAGCAACATCAAGTTGGATATGTTTGACAACAAGTTTGTGTTCTTAAATCAGTGATTCGCGGACAATGAACGGCGGCGGGCGCCGGATGATCATGAACCACCTATGACTATCACCGGCTGTCATAATATATTTAGCATAATTTTTGGTAACTTTACATGAAGTTACGAATAAGGAGGGATAGCCCATGCCGACACAAGACATACAGTCCACAGGAAGCGTACGGCGCAAGGTGATCTTTGTGTTCGTCACCTGCGCGGTTGCGCTGACCTTGGCGTGGGTGATCAGTCGCGTGGCTTTTACGGAGATGATGGATACCGTCGAAAACATTACGACGCCCGATCCGAAACTGGAAATGGTCAGCGCTATATCGCGGGATATCATGCGCCTCGATCAAATGCAGCGTGCCCAGGCGTTTGGCGGCAACACCTCTTACAAAAGCTTTTCCAAAGAATCTGCCGCAATCGTTTCCTCCTTGGATTCACTGAAACAATTGTATGCGGGCAGCGATGTCCAGCAGTCGCGGATAGACTCCATAAAAACCCTTCTCCGGCAACGCGACAGGTTATTCAATGCCTATGTGAGTGTCCGTGAAAAGGTTGTTGACAGTCGCGAATTTCTGGAACAGCTGCAATCATTAAGCGACGTTATCTACGAGCCAAGCCCGGACAGCACCATTGTAACCACCGAACGGAAACGCCGCACGACAACCATCGCGGGAGATACCAGTGCGATATCCGTCCCCATGGACAATGACGACCGCGGCTTCCTTGGCCGGCTTTTCGGCCGCAAACGCCAGGAGCAGCCACCATTGCCGGTAGTCGAGGAACGCCGGATGGTTGAGGAGGAACTGGAAACCATCATTGACACCATCAGGGCGGTACAACATGATAGCACATTGGCCCGTATTGACAGTGCGGTGCAGCGCTTCCAAATGTTGCAACAGCAACAGCGCGAGCAATTTGTCAGCAGGGAAAAGGACCTGACCATCGCCAGTAATACGCTTATCAGCAACATGCTCAGCATCCTCCATTCGGTAGAAAACGAAGCCATGCAGCAGATGGAGGTAGATAACCAGCAGGCCCGCGCCGTGGTGAGTGACAGTGTATGGCGTATCAGTGCTATTATTCTTGCATTTTTCGTCATCACCGCCATCATGGTGTATTTAATTTTAGGTGATATCCGCCGAAATAACGCCTACCGTGTGGCGCTGGAGGCGGCAAAGGAAGAAGCTGAATATCACGCCGCGGCAAAACAACGTTTCCTGGCCAATATGAGCCACGAACTGCGTACCCCTCTTCAATCCATCATCGGTTATGCCGAGCAGCTCAAGGATGGACGGCAAGCCGATGACGTTAAGATTGACGCTATCTACCAGTCTTCGGAGCATCTCTTGCAAATCGTCAATGAAATTCTGGACTATAGCCGCATCACATCCGGTAAAATCGTGCTTAATGAAAAGCCTTTTGCCGTGGAAGGCTTGGTGAACAGTGTGGTGTCTGTCATGAAAACACAGGCTCAAGCCAAAGGACTGGTCCTGGAGTTCAACACCCGCATTTTGGGTTCGGGGCAAGTAACGGGCGACGCCTTCCGCATCAAACAGATTTTATTCAACTTGCTCAGCAATGCCATTAAATTTACTGAACGTGGCAAGGTGACGCTCAACGTCAGTACGGCTGTATATAACGAAAAGACCGAATTCAACATGGTGGTAAAGGATACCGGTAAAGGCATACCTCCGGAAGATCTTGACCGCATATTCAATGACTTTGAACAGTCAGAAAATGCCAACTCGGGTGTCCATTTCGGCAGTGGGCTGGGATTGAGCATTGTAAAAGCCATATGCGAGAGCATGGGCGGCGATATCCGGGTGGAAAGCAAGAAGGGATTCGGATCGGTCTTTAAAGTCAACCTCCCGCTAAAAACAGCCGCCGTCACGGCACCTGAAAAACCAGTGTCTGAGGCGCATACCGCCCGGAAACAGGTCGACGGCGGCGTATGGATTATTGACGACGACAGGCTGATTCTTGGTTTATGCCAAAATATTCTTGACAAATACCACATTCCCTATCGTTGTTTCTTATCCCCGCGCGACGTATTGGCGGCGGAATGGGATCCCCAGGTTAAGACCGTGTTGATGGATATCCGGATGCCGGAAATGGATGGTACCCAACTCAATCGAAAATTGCGCCGCAAAATCACCACAACAGGCGTAAACATCTACGCTTGCACCGCCCAAGTGCTGCCGGAAGAGCAGGAACAAATCCTCGCACAAGGATTTGACGGCCTATTGCTTAAGCCGTTCAAGGAGGCCGATCTACTTCACCTATTGGGCGTTTCCCAGCCCATACAGCCCAACGGTGCCAATGGCGAAATAACCTCAATTCAACGCTTTTCGCCGGACGACGAGGTGCAAACCCACAACATCATCGCGCTTTATACCCGTGATACCACCTCGGATATTGCCGCCTTAAACGAGTATTACCGCGCACACGACCTGGAAAATGTAGAATTGCTGTTGCATCGCATCGCGGGACGGACAGCGCAAATCGGAGCCGAAAAAATAGCCTTCCTGCTACGCAAAATGGAAATCGACGCCCGCAGTGGCGATTTGCCGCAAGAAACAGAATTACGGCGCACCCTCTTGCAGCTCGATGAATTGATGCAACAATTGCAGATTCACGGCAACCCAAATGCGGTGGGTGTATAAGCGTCCGATGCAATTTTATTACCTTTGTTGGTAAAAACAAGACAACATGCCGCATACCCCACCCCCTCCCCAGGAAACACCCGCAACAGCCTTCGAGCGCTTGCTGACCGTACTGCATACGCTACGCACAGCGTGCCCATGGGACAGGAAACAGACGATGGAATCGCTCCGCCATCTAAGCATCGAGGAAATGTATGAGTTGGGGGATGCGATTCTGGACAACGATTTACCCGAAGTAAAAAAAGAACTTGGCGACCTCATGATGCATTTGGTATTCTACGCGCGCATCGCAGAAGAACAAGCCGCCTTTGACATCGTGGATGTGCTTAACAGCGTCTGCGAAAAACTAATTAGCCGCCACCCCCACATCTATGGCGACATGGATGTAGCCAATGAGGAGGATGTAAAACGCAATTGGGAACAGATTAAACTCAAAGAAGGCAATACGTCCGTACTTGCTGGGGTACCTCGTTCATTACCCGCGTTGGTAAAAGCGTACCGTATCCAGGACAAAGTGCGAGGCGTCGGGTTTGATTGGGAAGAAAAGCACCAAGTATGGCAGAAGGTAGAGGAAGAACTGGCTGAATTCAAAAACGAGTTTGACGTCACGAACGCGGAAGCCATAGATGCCGAACGAGCAGAAGCAGAATTTGGCGATCTGCTCTTTTCTCTGGTCAATTACGCCCGGTTCATTGGTATCAACCCCGAAAACGCCCTGGAGCGCACAAATAAGAAGTTTATTAAGCGATTCACTCATTTGGAGGCCCGCGCACACGAACAGGGCAAGAGCCTTAAGGAGATGACGCTTGCCGAAATGGATGTTTACTGGGAAGAAGCCAAAAACCTATAATTCGCCATGTTGGAACAAACTCTCTCCCGATCCCTGTTTTTTCAACAACACGAAGTGTGAGCGCACCGCTTTCATCGCCGGATAACAGGTGTAGGGTAAGTTGTATTCCTTTGCATACCGCTTGATGATGGGTGTGATATAAGGATAGTAAGTATGCGCCACATGCGGAAACAAATGATGCGCTACGTGATGCGTAAATCCCCCAAAAAGGAAATTGGCTACCGGACTATCGGCACTGAAATCTTTGGTCACCATCATCTGGTGTTCGGCCCACGTCACCCCCATTTTGCCATCCGCCGGAGGCAGCGGGAAGATGGCGGTCTCATCTACATGGGTAGATATGAGTGCTATAACCCCCAGCATACTACCAAAAATGTGCATACATAACCAGCCCAGGACAATCACATACCAGGGCTGGTTCAGCACCAGCATTGGAATAGCCAGCAGGTAAAACAGGTTACCGAGCTTCGCCGCAAACAGCCGATAATATTCCACTTTAGGTATTTTCACAACTCGCTTGACGTAATTGTCCTTCGTACCGAAAAAATCCTTGAAATCACGAATGAACAACCAGTTGAGGGTATACAGCGGGTAAAGCAGAAACATATAGATATGCTGGTAATTGTGCTGCTTCAAATGGGGCGTATCAGGAAAAATGCGTACCATGTCGCTTTGCTTGATATCGGTATCCCAATGCTGGATATTGGGATACGGATGGTGCAGCAGGTTATGGCGCTTGCCCCAGAGCCAACTGTTACTGCCGAACAGTTCCAGCACATACATAAATTGCCGGTTGTGTTTGCGTTTTTTGAATACCGCTCCATGGGCGGCATCATGAAACGCATTAATGAAGAGCATAATCATTGAAAAGCCCAACAAAATATAACACAAAAACAACAACGGGGTATAGTTTCCAAAAAGCAATATGCAGGTATAGCAGGCAAAATAAAGAAAAAGCAGGAAATAGGTTTTTGCCACATTACGCCGCTGTATGCGCTTATCGCTCAACACCTTCTCCTGTACTTCCTTTTGAAGTTTTTTAAAGAAATCGTCTGGTCCGGGCTTCTTATATGTTGGTTTAACGAGTGTTTCCATAGTCGACCGCTGATTAGTCCTTGCGGTCACAAAAATAAGGATAATAGCGGAGAATTCCTTATTTTCGCGGTCAATATGGAAACAGTTGTGAGCGGTATCCGCAGTACCGGAAAACTACATTTAGGAAATTACTACGGGGCAGTGAGAAATTTTGTACAGATGCAGCATGAGCACAACTGCTTTTTCTTCATCGCTGATCTCCATTCACTGACCACCCACCCTACACCCGACGATCTACAGGCCAACGTACGCCAGGTGGTGGTAGAATACCTCGCGGCCGGCATTGACCCCGAGGTGGCAACCATCTACGTTCAATCCGAAGTGCCCGAAGTGGCTGAATTATACCTCTACCTCAACATGAATGCCTATCTTGGCGAGCTGGAACGTGCGGCATCATTTAAGGATAAGGTAAGAGCTAATCCCAACAATGTCAATGCCGGCTTGCTCACCTATCCGGTATTAATGGCGGCCGATATTCTATTGCACCGGGCTACCAAGGTGCCGGTAGGTAAAGACCAGGAGCAGCATCTGGAAATGACCAGAACGTTTGCCAATCGGTTCAACCGCATGTACAACACAGCGTATTTCACGGAACCGCACGCATTTTCATTTAGCAAGCAGCTCATCAAGATTCCCGGACTGGATGGCAAAGGAAAAATGGGGAAATCAGAAGGCGAGGCCAACGCGGTTTACCTGTCGGACACCCCTGAAACGATCCGGAAGAAAGTGATGCGTGCCGTGACCGACAGTGGCCCCACGGAGCCCAACCAGCAAAAGCCGGAAGCCATACAAAATCTCTTTACGCTGCTCGAAGCGGTATCCTCGCCTGACACGGTGATGCATTTCGACGAACAATACAACCGGTGTGAAATACGTTACGGCGATCTGAAAAAGCAATTGGCGGAGGACATGATTATCGCCACGGCAACTGTTCGTGAACGTATCCATGAAATTTCCAACGATAACGAGTATATTAGCAAGATGATTCGCCTTGGAAATGAAAAAGCACGGGAAAGTGCTCGCAAAACCATCGCGGACGTACGCGAAATTATCGGCATTAGAACGTTATAGTATGCATATCGCCATCGTAGGAAATATCGGAGCGGGAAAAACAACACTTACCAAACTGCTGGCCAATCACCTCAAATGGGAACCGCAGTTTGAAGCTGTGGATGACAATCCTTACCTGGAGGATTTTTACAGCGACATGAAACGCTGGGCGTTCAACCTGCAAATCTATTTCCTCAACAGCAGGTTTAGGCACATTGTGCAGCTACAACAAAAAGAAATAAACATCATCCAAGACCGCACCATTTACGAAGACGCTTATATCTTTGCCGAAAACCTGTATGATATGGGGTTGATGAGTGCCCGCGATTTCGAAAACTATAGTAATATCTTCGAAAGCATCATCTCCTACATCAAACCACCCGATCTGCTTATCTACCTGCGGGCTTCCGTACCGACATTGGTCGAGAATATCCAGACAAGGGGGCGGGAATACGAAGCAAACATCCGGTTGGATTACCTTTCTAAGCTCAATGCGAAGTATGAAAAATGGATAAAGAATTATAAGGACGGAAAGCTACTCGTATTGGATAAAGACAAACTCGATTTTGCTAATAATCCCGAAGATATGGGCTTTGTCCTTCAGAAAATTGAAACAGAATTGTTTGGATTGTTTTAAACGTGTCTCACATCAAAACCATAGGCATTATCCCTGCGCGTTATGCGTCAAGCCGTTTTCCGGGCAAGCCTCTTATCGATATTGCGGGCAAAAGTATGATACAGCGGGTATATGAGCAGGCCATACAAAGTCAGTCGCTTGATCAAGTGGTCGTCGCCACCGATGACGAGCGCATCCTTGCCCATGTGCGCACCTTCGGCGGGAACGTATTGATGACCGCAGGCACTCACCAGAGCGGTACAGACCGGTGTGCGGAGGTGCTTACCGTTTACAGCGGTTTTGATGTCGCCATTAATATCCAGGGTGATGAGCCGTACATCGATCCTGCACAGATTGATTTATTGGTCAGCTGTTTTGACAATAAGCATGTTCAAATCGCAACGTTGATAAAACGAATTTCAACTGCCGAAGAGTTATTCAATACAGGAATTCCCAAAGTGGTGGTCAACCGTACGGGGCAAGCCATTTATTTCAGCAGACAAACAATCCCTTTTCAGCGGAATGCCCCCTCCCAGGACTGGCTTCATTTGCATCCTTATTATAAACATATTGGCATTTACGGCTACAGGTCAGCCATCTTGGCAGAATTGACCAAACTCCCGGTTTCTTCCCTTGAACAGGCAGAGGCGTTGGAACAGCTCCGGTGGCTTGAAAACGGCTATCACATCCAAACGGCAGAAACCAAGGTAGAAACCATCGCCGTGGATACCCCCGAAGACTTGGATCGGCTAAAAGCGATGAAGCAGTAGGCTATGGGCGGTACCCCAAAGCCTACCGCCCATAGCCTAAAGCCTATTTCTCAGCCAACAACTTTCTGAAGTTTGCAACACTTTGGGCCACGTCACCTGCATTATCTTCCCAGTTATGTTCGTACTCTGCTGAAATGTTGCCGTTAAAGCCTTGGCGTTTTAATTCGGCAATTACGCCTTCCACGTTACACACACCCGTCCCCCAATGCACGTCATGGGTCTTTGGTGCCTTTTCTGCCAAGTCTTTGAAATGCAAGCTCACCAGATGACCTTCATATTGTTTTAAGCTTTCTACCGGATCCAAGCCCGACCGAACCCAATGACCGATATCAGCACAAGCGCCCACATACTTACTATTGGCTTTCGCAATTGCTTCCAGCACGATAGCCGGATCCCAGTACTTGGTAGGCTTCGGATGGTTATGTATACCCACTTTAATCTTATACCGATTGGCCAGCTCGCCTATTAAAGGCAAGAACTCCACATTTGGCTCAGTATTAATGACCTTGATACCCATTGCCTTCGCAAATTCGAACAGCTGTTTCCATTCTTCTTCCGTCGTACCATTCACTACGCCAAACGCACATAGCTTTACCTTTTTCTTTTTCAGTGCGTTAAGAATCGCCTTACGCTTTTCAGCATCCATTTTATAATCCATTTTCCCGTCAATTCCGCCGCCAATCTCTTGCCCATTGAACGCTTCCACCGAATTCATTCCTGCGCCTAATGTCTTGTCGACAGCCTCAAAAAAAGTAAACCGGTTGAAGGTATACGTTTGCGCAGATAAGTACCAGCCCAGTTTCTTTTCCGGCTGCTGTGCATATAAAGCGGTCACGCCCATTACTAACGTTATGCATCCTGTGAGGATAGCGAATCTTAGGTGCTTTTTCATTGCTATTGAATTAGTGTTTATAATATTGTGTCAAGTAGTCGATAAGTGAACAGCCAGCCGCAAGCAGGGTACGCCGACGTTCAGCCAGGCTAAATCCTTCCCCCGCCGTCAACGGTGCCCTTCATAGTGGAACGAACGTACAGCATGGCGCAACTGTTCCCGTTGAAGCCCGGACAATGGCACCGCACGACGCAGCGTGCGGACGGCTTCATCCAATTGCGCTGCCGTCCGCATCCCCAAGACGACAGTAGCGACAGCCGGATGGCCCCATACATAGCCCAGTGCGATATCCAGTGGGTCCAGGTCCGTCTCAGCCGCTAGTTTGGCTACCGCTTTCGCTGCCTTTGCGACTTCCCCATCCGTATACTGCAAATAACTGTCAGCGGCTTTGCCTACAAGCAGCCCCTGAGCAACGGCTCCGCGACAGATGACGCTAATGCCATGATTATTTAGCAAATCCAGCAGTTCTTCCTCCGGCCGGTGATCCAACAAGCTATACTGCATCATCACACTGACCATATTTGACCGCCTGACATATTCCCTAATCACGTTTGGCCGGATAGATGAGAGGCCATACCAACGTATTTTCCCCTGCTGCTTCAACAATTCAAAGGCTTCTATGGTCTCATCAATGGGGTCGTCGATGGTACCTCCATGCAGTTGGTACAAGTCGATATAGTCCGTTTTAAGCCGCTTGAGACTTTGCTCAACACTTTTCAGGATATACGCTTTATGCGGATTCCAATCCCAACCGCTCCCGTCGCTACGCCACTGGTTGCCCACCTTGGTGGCAATGAGGATATCTTTGCGAATCGGCCGAAGGGCTTCCCCCACGTACAATTCATTTAATCCTTTTTGATATAGATCAGCGGTATCGAAATAGTTGATTCCCGCATCAACCGCTTTACGCAACATATCTTTGTAAGTTGTTGCGTTTTCACCCAAAGACATACAGCCAAAGCTGAGCGGGCTCACATATAAATCCGATTTACCTAATTGATTCATTTCATTTCATCAGCCGGCCCGATCGTGATCGGAGCATCCTCGTTGGCCTTCTGCACGGAAATAAGCTCCACATCAAAAATCAATGGGCTAAAAGGTGGAATATCCTGCCCAGCTCCGCGCTCACCATATCCCAGCTCATAAGGAATAAAAATCCGATAGTGAGCGCCGACTGGTACCAGTTGCAAGCCCTCCTGCCATCCTTCGATGACACGATCAAGCGGGAACGTCGCGGGTTCGCCCCGTTCATACGAACTGTCAAAGACCTTACCGTCACTCAGTTGTCCTTGGTAATGCACCGTGACGGTATCCGCCAGTGCAGGTTTCTCACCTGCGCCCTCCCGGATAATTTCGTATTGAAGGCCGGAGGCTGTGGTAACAACACCCGGCTTTGCCTTGTTGTTTTCCATAAATGCATTCGCTTCATCCTTCAATCGTGCATCGAGCTTCTCCCGGGCAGCGGTTATCGCGTCCATAATCAGTTCGCGTTCTTGCTCTTCCTCAAAAACGGATGCTTTTCCAGCAAATATATCGGCAATGGCCTGGCCAAGTGCCGTGGCGTTGATTTCCTCAAGTCCTGTGCGCTTCAGGTCGCGCGCAATAGAAGCGCCAAAAGCATAGGCAACAGAGTCTTTGCGGTTTTTTAAGGCGGCCCCACTATTGACGCCGGTTTGCTGCGCATTTGCAAGTCCAGCATACATCAAACAACACACCGCGGTGATACGTAAATAATTCATATTGGATAATTAGTGATAGTGCCTACTCAGCGTGTCAAATATACACACTTATTTCATCGTTGCGGGTGTTTTTTCTTTAATTATTGATAGCCTATTCATCCGATCGGCATCAATGCGATCGCTTCGCCAGGTCCGGCAACAATGCAGCGACAATGCCGATCAACGGCAGAAATGAGCAGATGTGGTATACAAAATCAATGCCTTGGCTATCCGCAAGTTTACCAAGCACCGCGGACCCGATTCCGCCCATGCCAAAGGCAAATCCAAAGAACAATCCGGACACCAACCCTACATTGCCCGGCAATAATTCCTGCGCATAAACCAGTATTGCCGAAAACGCGGAGGCGATGATCACACCGATTACGAAGGATAAAATGATTGTCCAAAACAGGTTAGCGTATGGCAATGCCAACGTGAACGGTGACGCACCCAAGATAGACAGCCAGATAACGTACTTCCGGCCAATACGGTCGCCCACGGGGCCACCAATCATCGTTCCGGCAGCCACGGCAAACAGAAAGACAAATAGATAAAACTGTGATTGCTGCACGGATACACCAAACTTATCCATCAGGTAAAAGGTGTAATAGCTGGTAAGGCTCGCAAAATAAAAATATTTGGAGAAGATAAGTACCAGCAACACCGCAATAGACACTATCACGGTCTTACGTGGCAATGACTGTTGGACGACTGCCTTGACTTTATTTCGCCTTAGGATGTAGTTACGGATAGATTTCGGTTTATACCATTTCCCTACCCGATAGAGGATGACAATAGCTGTAAGCGCGGCAAATGAAAACCAAATGACATTAAATCGCCCAAAGGGCGCGATAAGCATCGCTGCCAGCAGCGGGCCGATGGCACTTCCGGCATTGCCCCCTACCTGAAACAACGACTGTGCGAAGCCCCGCCGGCCACCTGACGCGACATAAGCCATACGCGAAGCCTCAGGATGAAAGACAGACGAACCGGCTCCCACGAAAGCAACGGATACCAAGATCCAGTAGTAACTCGGCGCCAGGGCCATCATGACCAGCCCTGTAAGGCTAAATCCCATCCCTACCGGCAAGGCATATGGATAAGGCTTACTATCGGTAATGATGCCCACCAGCGGTTGCAGTAATGAAGATGAAAGCTGAAATACCAGCGTAATCACGCCAATCTGCGAAAAACTCAGCTGGAACGAATCTTTAACGATGGGATAAATCGCCGGAATAAGGGATTGGATGGTATCATTAAGCAGATGCGAGAAGCTTAAGGCAAACAGTACGGGATAAATGGTGGCAGATACGTGTTGTTTGGTAACGACAGATTCTTCAGTGTCCATAAGTACATAATGAAGTTTTGCGCAAAGCTAAACATTCCTTTCACTCCACCATGCATTTTTACGTATCAACTTACTTATCCCAACACCCGGAAGCTAAGCATCCGCATTTGGGAACGGCGGGTCGGGTCAGCATTCCTCTTCTTCAAGCATCTCGGCCTCGGCATAAGCCGGTGTCTTCTTCTTTCCGGCAATCATTTTTATGACCACAGGTGCCGTCGCAGCAACCACAATACCGATAATCACATACTCGAGATTATGCTGTACCCATTCATTTTCGCCTAGCAGGTACCCCAACGTGACGAGGCTGCCCACCCAGAGGATTCCCCCCGCAACGTTATAAAAAGCAAACTTCCTGAAATCCATCTCCACGATGCCCGCCACGATGGGGGCAAATGTCCGCACCACAGGAAGAAAACGTGCGAGGATGATCGCTACACCGCCCCGTTTATGATAAAAGTCCTGTGCCCGGAAGATGTATTCCTTCTTAAAAAGCCAGTTATCTTTCATCTTCAGCAAACGATGCCCGAAATACTTGCCGCACCAATAACCTACAAAATTGCCCAAAATGCCTGCGGAAGCAATCAAGGCAATCCAATACAACAACGTAAGCACGGAGTCTACCGGGCCAAGCGTCAGGTTGGCAATAATGATTCCTGCAATAAACAAGATTGGATCGCCCGGCAGGAAAAACCCGATAAGAATGCCGGTTTCGGCAAAAACAATAAATAACAATAAATAAAGACCACCATGTGCAACAATCCAATCGGGATTGCTGAGATTATTCAAAAATGCTAAAAATTCCGCCACTGATTACAAAAAAATAAAAGCAAAAGAACTAACCAAAACTGGAAAAAGGTTGTACAAAATCATGCCACATTGGAGAAAACATGATTTATTTTCAGGGCCATCAACCCGAAATGTCATTGTAGTGACAAATCAGCTTTCGGCTGCTATCCAAAAAACCGATGCCCACGATTTCTCATTCAGCAAAGATACTATTCGCCAAGAAACTTCCATACCACTTCCCGGAGTCTTTCATCGTCCGCTGTTGTGTTTCGAAATCAACATGTACCAAGCCAAACCGTGGATGATAGCCTTCCGCCCATTCGAAATTGTCTGTGAGCGTCCAAATAAAATACCCGTGGATATTCAGTCCTTCGCGTTTGGCACGAAGCACCTGTGCAAGATGATCTTTCAAATACTGGATACGTAACCGATCGTGCACTGCTCCCCCCTCCACGACATCGGCAAACGCCGCCCCGTTCTCCGTTATGTAAATATCGGGTATATTGGGGTACGCATTGAATTGCTTAATCATCTCATAGATCGCCTCAGGATATACTTCCCATCCCATCTCGGTGACGAGCGGCACGTGCCGTTTTTTTGCAGGAACAAGACGTGCTTGCAAGTAGGGTACAAAATACGAATGGCGTATCACTTCCCGGGTGTAATTTTGAATGCCGATAAAATCGAAATCAAACGGTAGCTGTGTTTCATCTCCGGCCATCATGTACCGCTCAATGCCTGCCAGCGCTTTCAAATCGGCCGTAGGGTAGCCCATCCCCAATATAGGCTCAATGAAAAGCCGGTTGATCAATGCATCGGCCCGTTTCGCGGCATCCACATCGCGCCTTCTGGAACTCGCCGCGTGAATACTCGAGCAGCTGAATGTGCTTCCAATTCGCGCATTTTTTGTTTCAGCACGTAGCAGCCGGCCGATATGGCCCATCGCCAGCGCGGCATGGTGAGCTGCCGGGAAGAAATTGCGCAATCCGGTAAGACCGGGCGCATGCACCCCGAAGAAGTAACCTGCGCCTGTAAATACTGCAGGTTCATTGAGTACCATCCAATGCCGTACGCGATCGCCCAAGCGCCTTACGACACGCTCGGCATACGCTTCCAGCCAACCAAGCACATCGCGGTTCGTCCATCCACCCTTGTCTTGCAGCGCTTGTGGAAGATCCCAATGGTAGAGCGTGATCCAGGGTGTGATACCCTGCGCCAAACAATGATCGACCAAACGTTCGTAAAAATCCATGCCCTGTGCATTGAACCGACCGGTTCCTTCCGGCAAGATGCGGGGCCACGATAGCGAAAACCGGAAGTTGGGAATATGCATTTCTTTGATCAAAGCGATATCCGTTTGGTACCGGTTATAGAAATCACACGCGGTATGTGCGCGATGATTATACTTGATTTTACCTTTTTTACCGGCAAACGTATCCCATATCGATGGGCCCTTGCCATCCGCATCACACACCCCTTCCGTCTGGAAGGCCGCACTGGAGACCCCCCATTGAAAGTCATGTCCAAAATCCGATCTTACCATGTAGCTATGCCAATGCTTTGCGGACGTGCGCGTCCAAGAGGTTGTCGATGATGGCTTGTGTACAATCCGGGTAATCTACCGCAACCGTGTGTCTACTGGTCAACCATGCTTCAATAGCAGCGTCATTTTTAGGCTTCAGGCTCTTAATCACCGGGATTCCCATCTCTTCAAGTGCCGCCGCATTAAGGTGCTGTTCATACTGGTTTTTCATCGGGATGACCAGCAATTTCTTTTGCAGGAACATCGCTTCCGCAGGCGTTTCAAACCCTGCCCCACATAGCACGCCCGCCGAGCTGGCCATACTTTGGATAAAGGCCTCATTGGCTATCGGTTGCACACGCACATTGCGCATCTCGAACGGAATCTTGTTGTGCTTCGAAAACACCTCCCACTGAACATCGGGAAAACGCATCAGATGTTTGAGCAGTCGCGCATCGTCATATGCCGGAAGATATACCGTGTAATGCCCTTTGTCCGTCACATCCAACCGGCGCACCTGCTGGCGAATCACAGGCGTAAATATCCTCGCGCTGTACCGCTTAAAGTGGAAGCCATAGTTGAACGTCGCAGGCGCATAGTTCTTCATAATAAATTTGCCTACCATGTCCTGATCCTTGGGTTTAGGCGCCTGGACATCCATTGCCGCAGCCTGGTGGCTGAGTCCGATGCATGCCTTATCGCGGATGTTGCACGCCCAAGCAGATATCGGCTCAAAATCATTGATGATTAAGTCATACTGGTCAACGGGTAATGTGTTGACTTCCTGGATAAGCCTGCGCACGGTGGAACTCATAAACGTTTTCCACAAATCTACCCCACCTTTTTTGCCAAAGATAAAACTGAGCCCGTGCATACGGTATTTTACAGGAAACGGCAAGACCAAATCTGCCTGGATACCACTGACCAGTACATCAACCGTAGCACGCTGCTGCAAACAGGGTACCACATCCATAGCACGGCTTAGATGACCGTTGCCCGTACCTTGCACTGCATAGAGGATTTTCATAGTAAGACGATAGACATCAGACGTGACACCATAAACATGAAGCATCAGGCTCCCCACTTCCGGGCTTCCGACTCTTCAATGCCTAAACGCTGAGGCCAAAAAACGAAAAAAAATACGGCTTTTCAAACCTACCATCCAATTTATTAACTTTTTCATAGCTGCCGTGTTGAAAATTCTTATGCTAATTACCGAATTTAATATTACCCCAGCGTTAAAAACCCATGAAAGATTTGTGATTCTGCCTTATATCCGCTATCTTTCGTCGATGAACCGAATCTGCCTACTGCCGTTATGCATCCTATTGTGGGTGATGCTTTCCTCCTGGGGCTTCCATGCCCATAAGCTCATCAATCAGATGGCCGTATTTACCTTGCCGGCTGCCGTGGCCGGATTCTACAAACATCATGTAGACTACATCACCGAGCATGCTATCGACGCTGATAAACGATGTTATGTAGACACCGCGGAATCGCCCCGTCACTTCATTGACGCCGACCGTTATGGCCAGCAGCCATTCGACACCATCCCTATCCATTGGTCAGCCGCTATCGGTAAGTTCACCGAACGCAGGTTGCTCGCGTCAGGCATTCTTCCCTGGCAAATCAACCGGAGCTACCTAAATCTCGTCGATGCGCTTTCTTCCGGAGACCTGCAGCGGATATTACGGCATTCAGCTGACATTGGTCATTATGTCGCGGACGCCCATGTGCCGTTACATACCACGAGCAATTACAACGGACAGCAGACCAACCAAGTGGGCATCCATGCCTTTTGGGAAAGCCGCCTGCCGGAGCTCTTTTCGGGCAGCTATGACTTTATGGTTGGCCGCGCCCGCTACGTAAATTCACCCCTGGAAGAAGCATGGCATATTGTAAAAGAAAGCTATGCATTAGTGGATGATGTGCTGGGCATCGAAGCCGAGCTGAATGAGGCATACCCCGCTGACCGCAAATATGGATATGTTGAACGCAACCGGGTACTCACACGTTCGTATTCCGATGAATATTCATTGGCATACCACGAGGCGTTAGCAGGGATGGTCGAGCGGAGGATGCGTGGAGCTATCCTGAGCATCGGCAACTTTTGGTACTCCGCGTGGATAGATGCCGGGCAGCCAAACCTGCAAAAACTCACCTTCGGAAATGACGCCGCCACGGACACCTTACCCATGCCCGCAGACGGGCAGGAAATCCTTGGCAGGAAGGAGTGGCATTAGCTAAATAACAGTGCCTACATTGTCCGGGCTGCTTGCCCCATCAACGCCACCACCTCCGTCAATGCGGGTTGCGGAAGACTGCCAAACCCCAAGCGAATACCACAATGCATGTTGGATTGATACAACAGGTACCGAGGCAAGTGAACCTCATGTTGCGCACAAAGATCCCTTAAGCGCATTAAGTTCAATTCTTTAGGCCATCGTGTCCAGATGGCCAGTCCCCCGCTTGGCACGTTAAAATCGACAAATGACGCCAAATGCTCATTCAACAATGACGCCAACATATTCCGGCGAGCTTTGTATTCCAAGGTTGTTTTTTTCAAGTAACGATGAATTTCACCATCAGCAATCATCTCTCCAAGGGCTAATTCGGTCAGCGCGTCGCCGTGGCGGTCCATGACCCCTAAAAGCTTTCCCATTTCGTTAATCAGTTCCGGCGGGGCGACAATAAATCCGGAACGGAAACCAGGCGCCATCGGCTTACCAAAAGTCCCGACGTAAACGACCATTCCTTCCGTGTCTGTGCTAGCCATGGGGAGCTGGGGGCAATCGTCGTAATGAAAGTCATAATCGTAGTCATCCTCCACAATGACGAATCCATATTGGGCGGATAATGCCAACAGCTCTGCCCTGCGCTGCGCACTGAATGCCACCGTAGTCGGATAATGATGGTGAGGCGTAATATACAGCATGCGGAAAGGCTGCCGCTCGCAAAGCGTCCGGATGGCAGCAACATCAAGTCCCTCCGCGTCAACCGGCACCGTCATGATGGCTGCTCCAGCCTTCTGCAAGATCATGTTGGTCGCAAAGTAGCTAAGTTCACCAACCACTACACGATCGCCCGGAGTTATCAGTGTCTCCGCCACAATATAAACACTTAGCTCCAAGCTACGTGTCACGAGGATGTGCTCTTTTGAGATATGCAGCCCTCGCGTCAGGTTGAGGAAATTCGCCAGGTTCTCCTTGTAATATGCGACGCCCATCATGTTGTTATAGCCCAACTTGGGCCGATTGCCCTTTCGCTTCATGTTGGTACGCAGCAACCGTGTCAGGTAATCCACATGAGACAACCTGGGGTCCGGAAGCCCGTCGTCGAGCGTATATTTTGCAGACGAATAGTCAAAGGGGTTGTCCAAGACACTCCATTTTCTAAAATGGAAACCAGCCTGCTGAGGGTAAGCGACCACGCCCATTGCCCGCAATCGCCGTTTTTTTTCCGCCCCGCTATTGCTGACGAACGAGCCCTTGCTGGGATGGATGGCTATCCACCCCTGGGCATCCAGTTCGGCATAGCTTGCTGCCACCGTATTGCGATGCACGCCCAGCAATTCACCCATTTGCCGACTTCCGGGCAGTTTATGCCCATCCGTCAAATAACCACGTTGAATGGCGCTGATCAGCTGATTGGCCACTTGAAGGTATACAGGTGTGGCCGATAGGCGATCAATTTGGATAAAACTACGATATGGAACTAAAACCGGACTACCCATAAAATAAAAACTGGCACATCTTGATATGCCCGCAAGATACGACTTTTGCAAAAAAACGAATCAGTATGAAGCAAATATTACCGATAACACGTATTACCATGATTGCGCTCGCTCTTTTTTGGCTGACGACCAAACCAACCCGGGGACAAACCAACCACCTCCGTCCTTCATCGCAGGATACCAGCGCGATATCGTTGAATGAGGTTGTCATCACGGAAAACCGACTCCAGTTGCCTTTCGCCAAACAAAACCGAAATATCCAAATCATCGACCGGAAGCAAATCGAAGCCTTACCCGTGCGGTCGGTCAATGAACTGCTAAGCTATGTAGCTGGTGTCGATTTAAGGCAACGGGGCCCATTCGGCGTACAAGCCGACGTCAGCATCGATGGAGGAACCTTTGAGCAAACCCTTATCTTGGTCAATGGCATCAAGGCATTCGACGCTCAAACGGGGCACAATAGCCTTAACCTGCCTATTCCCACCGATGCCATCGAACGCATCGAGATCATCCGGGGCCCCACGGCACGTATCTACGGTATCAACAGCCTCACCGGCGCCATCAACATCGTGACCCGCAAGCCCCAACAATCAGAAATCACTGCCCATGCCTATAGCGGGAGCGGATTCAAAAAAGACACCGCCAATAACGATGCCCTTTTCAACGGGCGCGGCATACAACTCAGCGGCACCCACACAGGCCGGTTTGGTACCCATTCCCTGTATGGTAGCCATGAATCAGGCAATGGATATCGATACAATACGGGATTCCGAAACAACAAAGTATTTTATCAGGGCGAAATCCCCACAGGCACAACCAACGCTTTTTCCCTGATGGGCGGATATGTATCCAATGATTTCGGAGCCAATGGCTTCTACGCGGCACCCGGCGACACCGAATCCCAGGAAATCGTCCAGACGGTCCTGGCTGCTATCGGATACCGCAGCCAGTTATCCAGCCGGTTTTCATTGTCGCCGCGCGTCAGCTACCGTTATGCGTATGACGATTACCGTTACTTCCGCTATGACCTCACCCGGGCGCGGAGCCAACATCATGGCCACGCAATCAATTCAGAACTCAACGGCTCATTACAGACCACCGCAGGCGATGTCGGCATCGGGCTGGAAATGCGCAATGAAATCATCCGAAGCACCAATATTGGCGACCACAACCGGACCAACTATGGCCTATACGCGGAGTTCAAAACTGAGGTAATCAATAAACTGTTACTCAATGCCGGCGCATATCTCAATTACAATTCAGACTACGGTTGGCAGGTGTTTCCCGGCGTCGACTTGGGCTACCAGCTAAGTGAGCGATGGAAATTAGTCGCCCACACGGGGACTGGCCAGCGCATTCCTTCGTTTACCGATTTGTACCTCGACCAACGCCCCGGCAATATCGGCAACCCGTCACTGGTTTCCGAACGCGCTTGGCACGCGGAGGGCGGCATCAAATATGTAGCCGGCGGTGTGATGGCACAAGCCCGTTACTTTTTCCGAAACATGAACGACTTTATTGACTGGGTACGCCTATTACCAGACGAACCATGGCAGCCCCACAACTTCCAGCGGAATCGTACGCAGGGCATTACCTTTTCCGGCAGCTATCGCCTATTTCCCACACAAAGCAGCATAGGACTGATGGCTGGTCTTTCGTATACCTGGCTATCTCCCCATTTCGAAGATAGCCAGGACGCCGGGTTCCTTTCCAAATATGTTATCGAAAGCCTTCGACACCAACTGGTTGCCAATCTCCAATTTTCTATCGGGGCGTTTTCAGCTACGACAACGGCCCGCTTTAACGAGCGCATCAGCTATAAAAGCTATTTTGTCGGCGACATGCGCATCGCTTACGGCTTCAAGCCCGTGGCCCTGTACCTGGATGCACAAAACATTTTTAATGTCACCTACATTGAAGCCGCCGCTATCCCAATGCCCGGAAGGTGGCTTAGCTTAGGTGCCAAATACGCAATTAGCGGAAGGAAATGAACCTCGTGAATAATGCTTTTCCGTCATTAAACTCGCCTTTCCAACAACCGCCAAACGACCGCAGCCACCACAGCGCCGGTAATGGGCGCTAAGACGAACAACCATAGCTGGCTCAGGGCTGCGCCTCCGGCGAAAACAGCGGGGCCAAAGCTACGGGCGGGATTAACGGATGTGCCGGTGATGGGAATCGCCACGAGATGAATAAGTACCAATGTGAAACCTATGGCCAATCCGGCCATGGTACTATTTCCCCACTTGGAAGTGGTACCGAAAATCACAAACAAAAAGAGAAACGTCAACACCGCTTCAGCAAGAAACGCTGCAGCGGTGCCGTATTCACTTTGGTAACCTTTGCCCCAGCCGTTGGCACCATAAGCCCACTCTCCCGGGGTAAACCCTTCGATTTGACCACCGAGCACCAATCGTAGCAAAAGTACCCCTACCAAGGCTCCGATTAATTGCGCTACGATATAAGCGATTGCGTCTTTTGCAGAAATTTTGCCGTTAACCAGCATGGCAATAGTAATGGCCGGATTGATGTGGCAACCGCTTATACCACCAATGGCGTAAGCAAAAACGACCACAGCTAAGCCGAAGGCCAAAGAAATCCCCAACAGTCCCAAGCCCGAAAGACCGGCCAACGTGTCTACACCTGCCACAGCGGCGGCGCCGCACCCGAAAAGTACTAATCCGAAAGTACCGACGAGCTCGGCTACGAATTTAGTCGATAGTTTAATTTCCATAATTGAATAATAAATAGTTTATCGAAAGTAAAAAGTTTTTTATTACAAAACAACTC